>CAVILJ010000047.1:0-14206 GCA_963643555.1 Acetatifactor sp. | reverse complement strand
GTGGCTCTCCCAGAACTCGCGGCTCCTGCCGTGCGCCGAGCAGAGGAAGAGGACATCCGCCGCTCCGAGGTCGAAGCTGTCGCAGAACTGCAGCGAAGTGTCGCCGTACAGGCCGCTGTGCACCTGCCACAGATATTTGCCGGCGCTGCTGTCGGAGTGCACAAAACTCAGCTCCGCCATCGGGTGGTTGACAAGTATCCTTATCAGCTCTCCGGCGGTGTAGCCGGCGCCTCCTACGATGCCGACCCTTATCTTGGGGGCGCTTGCCGTGACGACGGTCTCCGCCGCCGCGTCTTTGGCCTTCCTTCCGGAACGGCCGCCCCTCCTGTGTCCTGACCTTGATGCGCGCCGTCCGCTCTTCCGGTCTCCGGAGGCGGGGGTTTCAGGAGTGACTTTTCCCTCTTCGCTCATATTTATTATAGATTCTCTTCGTCCTTATGCTTGCCGTAATAGACCCGGAGCGGGGTGGAGAGCAGCTTGATGAAGCCCTTGGCCTCTTCTGAAGTCCAGCCCTTCTGGGTCTCACCGTATTCTCCGAGTTTGGATTTCACCAGATCGTTAGGGGAGTCGACTCCCACGGTGGAGAAGCTGTACGGACGGAGTTCGAGGGTGACAGTGCCGCTCACGTTGCGCTGGCTGCTTTCGAGCATAGCTTCGATGTCGCGCATCACCGGTTCGAGGTACTGGCTCTCGTGCAGGAACATCCCGTACCAGTTGGCCACCTGGTCCTTCCAGTACTGCTGCCATTTTGAGAGGGTGAATTTCTCCAGAAACTTGTGCGCGCCTATTATGAGCATAGGGGCCGCAGCCTCGAATCCCACTCTGCCCTTGATACCTATGATGGTGTCGCCCACATGCATATCGCGGCCTATCCCGTAGGCCGACCCTATCGCCTCCACCGCCTGGATTGCGGCTATCCTGTCTTCGTAGCGGACACCGTTGACCTCGGTGAGCTCACCCTTGGTGAAGCCGAGGCTGAGCTTTTCGCTGCCCTGACGGCTGACCTGCTTGAGGTATGCGCTCTCCGGCAGACCCTGCGTGGAGTCGAGAATCTCGCCTCCGCAGATGGAAGTCCCCCAGATGCCCACGTTGTAGGAATATTTCAGCTTGGTGAAATCGGCGTTGAAGCCGTGGGAGTTGAGATAATCGACTTCTTCCTTGCGCGAGAGGTTTCCGTCGCGGGTGAGGGTGATGATTTCCTTCTCCGGACACATGACGAGGAAGGTCATATCGAAGCGCACCTGGTCGTTGCCCGCCCCGGTGGAGCCGTGGGCTATGGCATCCGCACCTATCTCATTGGCGTAGCGCGCTATGGCTATGCCCTGGAAGATGCGCTCGGAGGATACGGATATCGGGTAGACGCCGCCGCGCAGCACATTGCCGTACACCATATATTTGAGGCTCTTCTCGTAGTATTCCCGCGTGATGTCGAGGGTGACGTATTTAGTCGCGCCGAGCCTGTAGGCGTTTTCCTCATTGGTGCGGAGCTGCTCCGGGCTGAATCCTCCAGTATTTGCGCAGGCCGCGTAGACCTCATAGCCTTTCTCTCTGGCCAGATACATCACCGTGTAGGAGGTGTCCAGCCCGCCGCTGAATGCGACCACAACTTTCTTCTTACTCATATCGTCATCGTTTTATTCGTCAGGGTGGTGGATTTCGAGGTGCTCTTCCGGGTCGTAGAGCAGACCGGTGCAGATGCACATCTTGTAGTCGTGGCTCTTGAGGATGTCGAAGTGCCGGCAGCCCTCGCAGCCTTTCCAGAATTCCGGGTCGTCCGTGAGCTCGCTGTAAGGCACGGGGCGGAAGCCGAATTCATAGTTCATCTTCATCACGGCGGCCCCGGTGGTGATGGAGAATATCTTCGCGTCCGGGAAGAGGTGGCGGGAGAGGATGAATGTCTGCTCCTTGATGCGCTTCGCTACGCCGAGACCCCGGAATTCGTGGGCCACGATGAGGCCGGAGTTGGCGACGAAGCTCTTGCCGCCCCAGGATTCGATATAGGAGAAACCGGCGAAACGGGACTCTCCGGGAGCGGTCTGCCGCGCTGCGCCATCTCCGGTCCGGGCTTTGTCTCCGCTCTCCGCCGCTGAACCGTCTGCGGCTCCGTCTTCCGTCGCCAGGGCTATCACCGCCTTGCCGGCGCGGATCTTCTCGCAGATATATTCGGGCGTGCGGTTGGCGATGCCCGTCCGGCGCTCAAGCGAAGATATGTAGATTTCTTTGCAGATCGCCTCTGCATATTTGAGGTGGCTCTCGTCCGCCACCGTTACATTGATGTGCATAGTATACAATAAGTCCCCGAACGGCAAGACAAACCGAGATTGTCAATTGCAATTATATCGGGAGAAAATTCTTTCTGACTGGTGGGGTGTGCAATGAATTTTCCGAAGTGTGGGAGGTTTCTACGCCTCCGGAACTCGGACGGCCCCGCTTCTGGCAGGGGAGAGTGCTATGTAATGCGCTGCTGTCATATACCGGGGCGCAAAGATACGATTTTTCTTTGAAAATGCAAACCGTTCCGCGTTCCGTGCCGGCGCGGCGTGCTGTCCGAAGCCGGAGAGAGGGGGCGGAGCTTGCGTTTTTTGGATATAAGACTTATATTTGCCGGGATGAAAGCGCTGTTCAAGTTACTTCTCGCATTCGCGCTCGTCTTCACAGGGATGGAGATGACGCGGGAGGCTGTCTCTCCCGTTCAGGAGGAGGCGGTCGCCTCCACCGGCGAGATCAGCGAGACGGACTCTGACTTTTCGCGCAATGAGCGTCATTTCAATGACTTGGGGCTGAACGGCCCGGGCTGTGAATATGTCCCCGCCGGCACTCTCACCCAGACGGCCAGGGTGCGGACCACTGGCGGTGCGCGGCGCTGCGTCACGGCTTTCAACAGTGTCTTCGTCAAGGACAGGGGCCTTGTCAACGCCGTCAGTCCCCTCGGCTTTGTCCCAAGGACGAGCGCATATGTGTCGGGTACGCTCTCTGCCGACGCACATTTCGTAATCCTCCGGAAATTCCGAATCTGAAAGGTGGCCCGGACGGGCCGCCGCCCGCCCGAATGTCCGGCCGCGGGCGCCGTGCCCTTTATGTACGGCGTTTCGGGTCATTGTCGGGGGCAAATGTGCCTCCGTGCCATCAGCTCACATCAAAACATTTTCTTAAAATGAACAAAGAATTTTCACGCGTGCGCAGCACAGGCAATATAGCCGTCTCCTGCGCCCTTATAGTCGCAGGACTTGCCTGCGTGGTCATCAAAACTCCGGTAAGCGTCAATATTCTCGGATGCTGCGCGATCATTCTCGGCCTCGTGCTGATGTTTATGCTCAAGTCGCTGCGCAAGGACAAGGACACCGGCATCTGCTACAAGGAGAAGATCAAATATTATCCGTCCAAGCGGCAGGATGAAATCATCGCCGCACTCAAGGGCGACCCGGCCGCTTTCGACTGGACGGAGAGCGGCAACGAAGAGGGCACTCGGGTGGATATCTACTTCAGCAAGGCCTCCAACAAGGCTTATGTGCAGTGCTATCACTTCGTGCCTTACGAGTATCAGGTATGCTCGGACTGGTTTGAGATTCAGCTCGACAAGACAGGGAATCTGATTGACTGACAGGAATCGAAATCCTGACTTAATACTACTGTGTTTGACCGGCGGCCGGAGTCTGTGAAGATGACGGCCGCTTCTTGGATTTATGCCGTGCCGGGACTATCTTTGCATACCCGGCTTCGATGCCGGGGGATAGCGGTATTATGGAACTTGGTGAACTGGGAGAATTCGGCCTCATAGAGGAGATAGGCCGCAGCTTCAGCGCCCCCGAAAGGGTGCTGGGCATAGGCGACGACTGCGCCGTCATCCCGCAGCGCGGCGGAGTCGATACCCTGGTCAGCAGCGATATGCTGGTGGAGGGAAGCCATTTTCTGACTGAAGACATAGGCCCATACCGTCTCGGCTGGAAATCCGCCGCCGTCAACCTCAGCGACATAGCGGCGATGGGAGGCCGTCCGACGGCGACATTCCTCTCGTTCGCGCTCCCCCCGAGGCTCGGCGCCGAGTGGGTGCGGGAGTTTATCCGAGGCTACCGCGACATCTCACTCAAGTTCAACTGCCCGCTGCTCGGGGGTGACACCACTTCCACTCCGGATCGGATGAGCATCTGTGTCACTGTGCTGGGGGAGTGCCCGCACGGGGCTGCGCGTCTTCGCAGCTGCGCGCGCGAGGGGGACCTGGTCTGCGTCAGCGGCCCTCTGGGCGACTCGGCGGCGGGACTGCGCATAATTGTGGAGAAGATTGAAAGGGACACGGTCGCGAAGACTCTGGTGGAGCGGCACTACCTCCCGACGCCCCGGGTCGATGAAGGCCTCGCGCTGTCCGCGACGTATGGGGTGCACGCGATGATGGACATCTCCGACGGCATAGGCTCCGACCTGAGGCACATATTGGAGGCTTCCGGTGTCGGTGCGGAGATCGACCCGGCCGCGCTTCCCCTCTCTGATGAGCTGAAAACCGTCTGCGCCCGCCGGAGCTGGGATCCGGTGGAGCTTGCGGCCTGCGGCGGCGAGGACTACGAGCTCCTCTTTACCGTCACCCCCGAAGCGGAACGCAGCCTGCGGATTCCGCACTTCGTCATCGGCAGAATCATTTCAGGCAGCGGAATAGTCTGGAAGGGTTCAGGGCGCGATTACCTCGGATTCAGGCATTTCTAGAAGCCGAGCCCTCCGGACGCAAAAAAACGTCCGTTTCTCTTGCATTTCCGGAAAATATCCGTAAATTGCGCCCCGAAAAATTACGGACGACGATGAGAGTGCTTTTCACGACACCATTGAACGCGCAGCAGCAGTTCCAGCAGCAGGGCCAGTCACAGGTTCTGCGCTTTTTCGTGTGTGCCGCCGTCCGGCCCTAGGGCACATAATTTGAGAGAAAGTTTTTCACCGTAATAATTAAGGATTAAACAGGAGGCCGGACCTTTGGGGGTTCGGCCTCCCTCGTTTTAGAAGGACAGTTATAGTTATCAACCTTATAGAATTATGAGTATCGACAGATTTGACCTCGTAAAAGAGTCATTCGAAAAGAAGGCGGTGGCGGTGGAAGCGCCGTCGTGCAAGACTTCCGCCTACTACGGCGAGCTGGTCTTCGACCGCAGCAAGATGTACAAGTACCTCGACGCCGCAAGCCTCAAGGCCCTCCTGGAGTGTATCGACAAGGGTGTCGCCCTCGACCGCAAGACGGCCGACGGAGTCGCCCGGGGGATGAAGGAATGGGCGATGGAACACAACGTGACCCACATCACCCACTGGTTTCAGCCTCTTACCGAAGGCACGGCGGAGAAGCACGATTCGCTCATCGACTACGACGGCAAGGGCGGCGTGATCGAGACCTTCGACGGCAAATCCCTCGCCCAGCAGGAGCCTGACGCTTCTTCATTTCCGAGCGGCGGCATACGGGCCACCTTCGAGGCCAGGGGCTACACCGCCTGGGACCCGACCTCTCCGGTATTCATCCAGGGCGACACGCTCTGCATCCCTACAGTCTTCGTATCCTACACCGGAGAGGCTCTGGACTACAAGACCCCGCTCAAGCGGGCGCTGAAAGCCGTTTCCGACGCCGCCGTGCCTGTCTGCCGGCTCTTCGACCCGTCGGTCAGCAAGGTGTATTCCTATCTCGGATGGGAGCAGGAATACTTCCTCGTCGACGAGTCACTCTATTCCGCCCGTCCGGACCTGATGATTACGGGCCGCACGCTGATGGGTCACAATTCTTCCAAGAACCAGCAGCTGGACGACCATTACTTCGGGGCCATCCCGAGCCGCGTCGCCGCGTTTATGCGCGACCTTGAGATCGAGGGGCACAGGCTCGGAATTCCTCTCAAAACCCGCCACAACGAGGTCGCACCGAATCAGTTCGAGCTCGCCCCGATCTTCGGCGAGACCAATCTCTCCAACGACCAGAACCAGATCGTGATGAACCTGATGCACAAGATCGCGCGCCGGCACGGATTCGTCGTCCTCTTCCACGAGAAGCCTTTCGACGGGGTCAACGGCTCGGGCAAGCACAACAACTGGTCGCTCGGCACCGACACCGGCACTCTGCTCTTCGCGCCCGGGAAGGACGCCAACGGCAACCTGCAGTTCGTGACGTTCTTCGTCAATGTGCTCGCTGCTGTACAGAAGCACAATGCCCTGCTGAAGGCTTCCATCGCCTCGGCGACCAATGCACACAGGCTCGGGGCCAATGAGGCTCCGCCGGCAATCGTCAGCGCGTTCCTCGGCAAGACGATGACGGACGTGCTGCACAAGCTGCTGGAAGTGCCGTCCGACACGCCTATCGAGATCGCCGGCAAGAAGGGGAAGAGCGTCGGGCTGGTCGAGATTCCGGAGATATTCCTCGACAATACCGACCGCAACCGTACGTCTCCGTTCGCGTTTACCGGCAACCGTTTCGAGTTCCGCGCGGTGGGCTCCTCCGCCAACTGCGCCGGAGCGATGACTACCCTCAACGCGGCTGTGGCAGAGCAGCTTACGGCCTTCAAGAAAGATGTGGACAGGGAGCTCGCCAAGGGGAAGAGCATAAATGTGGCCGTGATGGATACCCTCAAGCCTATCATCGCCTCGGTGCTCGGCGTGGTGTGCTTCGACGGCAATGGCTACACTGAGGAGTGGAAGCGGGAGGCAGTCAGGCGCGGGCTTGACGTGGAGACCAGTGTCCCGGAGATGATCAAGGTGTTCACCCGTCCGGAGTCGGTCAGGATGTTCACCGGTACGGGAGTCTATACCGAGAAGGAACTGGAAGCCCGCAACGAGGTGAGGTGGGAGACATATTCCAAGAAGGTGCAGATCGAGTCGAGGGTGCTCGTCCGGATGGCGACCAATCACATCATCCCCGCGGTGCTCGACTACAAGTCATCGCTGCTCAAGGAGGTGGCGCTCTGCAAGGAGGTGTTCGGAAGCACCGACAACTGTGCGCCGGAGTTGGAGTTCATCAGCAAGATATCGGCCTGTGTGGAGGATATACGCGTCAAATGCGCAGCTATGAAGGAGGCCCGCAAGCAGGCCAACGCCCTCACGGACGAATATGAGAAGGCTGTAGCATACCACAGGATTGCAGATGCTCTCTATGAGCTCCGCAAGCCGATCGACAAGCTGGAGGAGATTGTGGACAACCGCACCTGGCCTCTGCCGAAGTACCGCGAGCTGCTCTTCATCAGCTAGGACGGTGTCTCATAAATAAAAAGCGGTCCCGTCCAGGGCCGCTTTTTATTCACACTTATTTAACCGTGGCCCGGACATCTTTCGGTTCCGCGATCAGTTCCTTGTCCTGAAGGTATTGAGGGCTATATTTGCCGTAAGGAATATCGCGGAAGATATAATAATTGGCCTTGCGCGCGGCGACTATATGGTCCGTGGTGGCCGTCGAGATTGCCGATATGGCAAGGTCGACCAACGCCGTGACCCAGGAGTTCCCGCCCGAATTCTGCTGAAGGTCAAGATACAGGTCGCAGCTTCTGTCGAACAGGACTTCCCCGGAGCTGGCGGACTTGATGATGTACCTGATCTTCGTGTCGATACCGAAGCCCCTTTTCGTCCATTCGTCAATCTGGGAGAAGACCACGGCATCGGCCCCGAAGTAGTCGCGGAACATAGTCAGAGGCTTGTCTATGAAGAGTTCGGCGTCGTATGCGCTTTCAGCCTTGAGGATGTCCATCGCAAGCAGCGGGGAGATCACATAATATCCGGCTTCGGCGAGAGGCCGGCTGATCGAAGTGTACAGGAGGTCCTTCGCCTCCACGTTGGTGGTGTTGTTGATAGGCGGCATCACCAGTATGGTCAGCGGCATATCGCCGTACATCGCGGCGTACTGGGATTCTTTGGTCACTTGGGGAGTCGTCACTCCGCAGGAACTTGCGACGGCGACCAGCACGATTATCGGAATAATTCTTTTCATATCTTACCTTGCAAGTTTCTTAATCAGCGGTTCGATGAATTTGGCGGATTCCGGATACAGCTCTATCTCTTTCTGGAGCATCTCCTTCCCTCTTTCCTGGAAAAACGCGCCGAAGTCCGCGGTGTCGAACAGTTTCTTCTGCGCAGGCGTGGCGTTGTCCGTGAAAGTCGCAGCCGTCTCGGGCTGAAGCAGCAGGTAACCGTATTCGGCGCAGACGCCCGGAGGCGGCATCTGCCTGATCCCGCCCGGCTTTGTCACCATATTCTCATATACAGCCACAAGTTTGCAGATGCTCTGCGGAGTCTGCTTGTCGTATGTCTGGTAGGCTATGTCCTCGTAGGCGGTGGTCCCGTTCTGCTCACCTCCCCAGTAGTATAGGGTTCTGGTGACTCCGCAGGAGGAGAGCATAAGCACCGCCGCCGCAGCCATAATCACTTTCCTCATAGCTCGATGACTTTGTGTTCCTGGGCGGAAATGAACACTTTCTTGCTGTAGACCTCCTTCCCGCTGATTTTGACGACGACGTCGTGCGTGCCGGGGGTCGTGACGATGGTGTTCAGAGCTGTCTGCCTGATGTTCCTGTCTTTGCGCCAGGCTTTCGTCTTGACGGTGTGGATGTCGTATGCCGTACCGTCGACCGTCACTGTAATCGGGGTTTTGGACTCGCTGACGAAAGAGAGTGTCCCCTCATCGGCTTTGCCGGAGGAAATCGAATATGAACCTACCCCGCAGGAGCAGAGCATCAGAGCTCCGCAAAGGGCTATAAGTAACTTTTTCATATGGCGTGATTATTTGTCGGAGATATAGTAGTTGCCTAAGTTTGCAGTGTCGAGAGCCTCGCCGCTGTAGGAGCAGAAGGATATCTCGGTCTCCGGAGTGTCTCCGTAAGTGGTCTGGACGGTCACGGTGCCGATGTTCTGTCCGGGAAGTTCGATATTGAGCCCGGTCTGAGGGTTCTTCACTGTCTTGCCCTTCCGGTAGACGATGAAACTGTCGCCTGCCGCAAGTCCCTGGGACGCCCCTCCCGAGATGATGTAGGAGCCGTCATCGACGGAGAGGATATAAGCCCTCCAAGGCTTGTCCATACACTTGTTGATAATGTTCTCGACAAGCTGGCTCAAGGCCGCGGATATTGCCTTGTCGCTGAGGGTCGCATCGTATCCCGCAGTGCCGCCGAGACCCAGCGTCTGTGTGTTCGTGGTCTCTGCAAAGCCCTTAGCCTCATCCGAATAGATGATCAGGCCGGTGGCGGCCTCAACCAGACGGATGCTCACTCCGGCCTCCACTGTCTGGGTCTTTGTCGACGAGAACAGCTTCTGCTGCCCTTCGGCTTTGCGTCCGAATTCAGTGATGGAGCCGAGGATGATGTAGTCGGCCCCGATCTTGTTCATCCCTTCTCCCGCTTCGGCCACGAGCACGTCCAGGTCGTCCCTTTCGAGAAGGATGAATTTCCCGCTGGAGGCGAGCTTGGAGGAGAGGATGTCCAACGCCTGTTTGCGCATAGGGTCGTTGTCCTTGTCGTAGAACAGCCCCTTGGCGTACTGGGTTTCATTTGAGAAGCGCCCTATGGCCACTTTTCGCTTGATGGTCTTGTCCTGCGCGGAAGACAGAACCGGGGTGGCCAGCACAAGTGCGGCGCACAGCAGAACGGATAATCTGGTTAAAGTCTTCATAAATGTATCGTTAACTATTCACAAACATATTGTCACGGAGGGCGGAGACATATGAATGCCGGGTCTGATTCCGGAAATCGTCCGCGTCTCCGGGATTCTTACGGACAGATGATGCTTACCTTGTCGGATTTCAGCACCGTCTCTCCCATCTCGGCGGTGACGGAGGTCAGCACAAGCTTGAGGCGGAACTTGAAGTTGTCGCGGCCGCTCGGCAGGGCCTTTATCTGCTTGATGGCGGAGGCCTCTATGTCCCGCAGCGCGACCAGCGCCTCGCCGTAGCGCTTCTCGGCGGCCGCATCGGTGAGGGAGAAGTCTCCGTCCGGGGCGCTCTCCTTCCAGGTCTTGGCGTAGCTTGACTTGAAGCTGGCAATCTCTTTGTCTATGCCGGCATAGACTTTCTTGGCATCGCTGGTCGGGCTGCCGTTGTATTCTTCGCTCCCGTTGTCAACGACCTCGATACGGTACACCACTTCGTCGCTGCCGGTCTTGGTACATCCCGCCAGCGCGAGCAGAAATGCCGCAGCCGCAAGGATAATGATGATTCTGGTCTTTTTCACTTCGTTCTCTTTTTTCGATTGCGCAAATATAATCAAAACATCTTCCAATACCATACCCCCTCGGGGCGGGATTGCCCCAGCTCCGGGGCTGCCGTGTCTGCCGAAATACGACAAATAGTCAGTTTCTTCTGCCTTTTTGTCGTGCACGGTGCCAAATTGTCCCTAAATTGTAAGTTCCGCCCTTTGGTACGGGAGTTGAAATATCTTGAGTCGTCCCCCGGACGGGACAAGGAAAAACAGATAAGTAAAACTAAAAATAGGAGATTTGAATTATGTTACCGATCAGAAGAAACGAACAGAACTGGCTGCCTGAGATCTTCAATGATTTCTTTGATACCAACTGGATGGTGAAGGCCAATGCCACCGCCCCGGCCATCAACGTATTAGATAACGAGAAGAACTACGAGCTCGAGCTTGCGGCCCCTGGCCTGACCAAGGACGACTTCAAGATCAGCCTCGACTCCGAGGGCAACCTCTCCATCGATATGGAGAAGAAGGTGGACAACAACGGCGAGAAGAAGCACGGACACTACCTGCGCAGAGAGTTCTCATACTCTAAGTATCAGCAGATTATGACGCTGCCTGACGATGCCGACCGCGAGCATATCGAGGCCAGGGTCGAGAACGGCGTGCTCTGCGTCAACATCCCTAAGATCGTTAAGGCGGCCCCGGAAAGCGGCCACAAGATGATCGAGATCAAATAAACGCCTGAAACGCTATGTTTACGGCGCGCGGCCCGGAAAGGCTGCGCGCCTTTTTTCAATAATACTTATCTTTGCGGCGAAAAACCGAAATACTATGGTAAAAGACATTGCACTGGTGGCTCACGACTCCCGCAAGGCGGAGCTTATGAGCTGGGTGAAATTCAACGCGGGCGTGCTCAAGTCCTGCCGCCTCTACTGCACCGGGACGACCGGTCGCCTGGTCAGGGAAACCCTGACCAAAGTCCTGGGTGACGGGGCTCCGGAGGTCATCTGCAAGCTCAGCGGCCCGCTCGGCGGAGATTTCGAGATAGGGGCTATGATTGCCGAAGGTACGGTCGATATGCTCGTGTTCTTCTGCGACAACCTCATTATGCAGGGACATCAGAACGACGTGATGGGGCTTGTGAGGCTCGCGTCGCTCTACAACGTTCCGTTCGCGACCAACCGCAGCACCGCCGACTACATCATCAGCTCGCCTCTCTTCAGAAGCGAGGAGTACAAGCGCATCATCCCTGCCTGCATCGAGTCCTACAAGACGAGGAAACTCAGGTAGGCGGGAATTTTTCCGTCGCGGTGCAAGGTTCGGGCTTTCCCCGCATTTATAGGGTAAAGATTACTGATAGAAGATTATGAAAAGTACAACCAAATCAATCATCGCGGCGGCGGCAGTTCTGCTCTGCCTGCCATCCTGCCTCAAGGACAACGGCACCGACTGGAGCCGCTACTACCCGAATGCCCTCGTGACGGCGAAGACCAACGCGGGCGGGGAGTTCTATCTCCAGCTCGACGAGAAGACCACCCTCAAACCGGACAATCTCTCCAAGTCCCCGTTCGGAGGCAAGGAGGTGAGGGCGCTGCTCAACTATACCGACAGGGGAGCGTATTCTCCGGAGGGCTCCGGACAGAAGTTCGACCGCAAGGTGGAGGTCAACTGGATCGACAGCCTGCTGACCAAGAAGCCGGCCCCGAGCCTGGGGAGCACTGAGGAGAACGACAAGGCGTACGGTACCGCCCCGGTGGAGATCATCAACAACTGGATCACCATCATCGAGGACGGATATATGACGCTCTCGTTCTGCGGCGTCTGGGGCAATCGGCGCAAGGTCCACGCGATCAACCTCGTGACCGGCACAGATCCGGACGACCCGTATTGCCTTGAGCTGCGGCACAACGCCTTCGACGACAATACCGACATCGGCGGGGTGAACGTCAACGGGGCGGTCGCGTTCAATCTCTCGGATATCCCTGACACCCAAGGGAAAACGGTCAAGATGACGATATGCTACAAATCTTTCACCGGCGAGCGTTCGCTCAGCTTCGACTACTGCACCGGAGCCACGATAAAGATAGGTAAGGACAGCGTCAAGTCGGACTTGACAAAGGGCGTTTCAATAGAATAGTGTGTATTGCCGCGAGAAGGAACTGGTCTCCCTCGCCACCAAGCGGGATACTGCATCTGTAAAAGCTATCTATGACGCTCAGGTGCAGTATCTTGCTGCTGTCTGCAGGCGATATGTCTCCGACGAAGACGACGTCAAGGACGTGCTGCAGGAGAGTTTCATCAAGGCTTTTAACTCTCTGCGCAGCTTCGAATGGCGGGGCGAGGGTTCGCTTCGGGCCTGGATGAAGCGCATAGTGGTCAATCAGTCGCTGATGTTCCTGAGGCGGAAGCACGGTTTCGGGGCGGCGCCTCTCCCGCCGGATGCCGCAGACACCATCGCAGACGAGGCTCCTCAGCTGGACGGGATACCGATGTCAGCGCTGCAGCGGATGATAAGGTCGCTTCCCGTCGGCTACCGGACAGTGTTCAACCTCTATGCCGTCGAGGGCCACTCCCACAAGGAGATAGCCTCGCTTCTCGGGATCAGCGAAAACACCTCTTTCTCTCAATATAGCAGGGCCCGGGCCCGGCTGGCCGAACTGATCAAGCAATACTGGAAAAATGGAGAATGATTGGAGAAACAAACTGAGCGAGGGCTTCGAAAACTATTCCGAAGCCGCTCCGGAGGGCCTTTGGAGCGCCGTATCCGGAACTCTCTCCCGTCAGCGCAGAAGGCGCAGGCTGCTGGCCGGAGCCTGTGCCTCGTTTGCGTGCGCCGCAGCCGCCGCGGCTCTGCTGTTGCTGCCCGGCCGTTCGACAAGCATCCCGCAACAGCCTATGGAGGTCCGCACGCTCGTGGCCGATATTCCCCTTGAACTTCCCGTCGCTCTGGCAGTCCCGCTCCGTCCGGCGTCAAGAGCGGTGCCCGGCCCGCGTGTGGCAGTGCCTGAGCAAACGCTTGAGCCGTCTCCGGATACCGGTGCCGAAACAGTGCCGGAGACCGGCCCCGTGGCCCTGCCCGAAGGAAGCGCAGTCGGGAGGGAAGAGCCCGCTCCAGACATTCTCTCTACTGAAGAGTTTGGCGAAGACCCGTTCGCCCGGGAGCCCGTCCCGGAGGTGAAGCGTCCGGGGAGAGGGCTTGCGCTCAATCTCTCATTCTCCGGTCAGGGGACTTCTTCGTCTTCCGCAGAGGGATACAGCGCTATGTACGGTTCAGGCGTGAGCGCGGCTTTGACTTCTTTCTCCGCTTCCGCCGGTCTTGCCGCCGCCGGTCCTCTGCCCGGCGTGCTGCTGGAAAATAATTTCCGCGAGGTCGGCACCGACACGAGGCACTACCAGCCGGTCCGCTTTGCGCTCTCGCTGGCTTGGGAATTCGCTCCGAGTCTCTCTCTGGTGAGCGGTCTCGGCTATTCCTGCCTCATTTCCGATATGTCCTCCGGCACTCGGGATAGCCGTTACGACATCCGTCAGGGCCTGCATTATGTCGGAGTCCCGCTTTCGCTCAACTGGTCCCTGAGACTCGCGCCGCGACTTGACTTCTATCTTTCGGCAGGCGGGATGGTGGAGAAGTGTGTCTATGGGCAGTCCGTCACCTCCTATATAATAGACTCCAGACGGCAGGGGCAGGAGAGCTCGCGCATCGCGGTGAAGCCTCTGCAATGGTCTGCAAAGGCTTCCGCCGGTCTGGTCTGGCGTTTCAATTCTATGGTTGGGGCTTTCATAGAGCCGGGACTCGTCCGCTATTTCGACAACGGCAGCCCCGTGGAGACGCTCTACAGCGAGAAGCCGCTCAACTTCGACCTTACCCTCGGACTTCGTTTTAGTCTCTGAGACTAAAACGTCTTTCGTTACCTTAACCCCCGCAGACTGGCGTCTGCGACCCCTACAGGGGTGTTTCGCTCCTACGTCGCGGTCCCTGCGGGACTTTGCAAGTCCCATTTCTCACTTCTTAACCCCCGCAGACTGGCGTCTGCGACCCCTACAGGGGTATTTCGCTCCTACGTCGCGGTCCCTGCGGGACT
>CAVILJ010000046.1:0-14216 GCA_963643555.1 Acetatifactor sp. | reverse complement strand
ATATATGCAGAACGACAAAATCATAGTAGGCATCACCCAGGGTGATTCCAACGGCATCGGATACGAAGTCATCATCAAGGCGCTCGCCGACCCGAGGATACTCGAGCAGTTCACCCCGGTGATCTACGGCTCGTCGAAGCTTTTCGGCTTCTACCGCAAGTCCATCCCGGAGGTCGAGCAGATGGACACCAACGCCATCAGCAGCGCAGAGGAGGCTCACCCGAAGCGCATCAATATCGTCAACTGCCTGCCTGACAGCACATTCGCAGAGCCCGGACAGGCCACCTCCGAGTCCGCCAGAGGGGCTATCCTCTCGCTTGAGACCGCCGTCCGCGAACTCAAGGAGGGCAAGATAGACGTGCTGGTCACCGGCCCGATCAACAAGAAGGCGATGTCCAACGAGGGCTTCGGCTTCCCGGGCCACACGGAATATATCCAGGATGCTTTCGGAGTCAAGGACGTGGCTATGTTTATGGTCAGCCACCGCCTCAGGCTCGCCGTCGTGACCGGCCACATTCCGCTAAAGGATGTGCCCGCGCAGATCACGGAGGAGAAGATACTCGGCAAGCTGCGCCTGATCAACGAGTCCCTCAAGCAGGACTTCGTCATCGACCAGCCGCGCATCGGGGTGCTCAGCCTCAACCCGCACAGCGGCGACGGCGGGCTGCTCGGCACCGAGGAGCAGGACATCATCATCCCGGCCATCCGCAAGGCCACCGAGGAGGGCATACTCGCCTTCGGCCCGTTCTCCCCTGACGGATATTTCGGGCTGAGCCACTACGAGGATTTCGACGCGACCCTCGCGATGTACCACGACCAGGGGCTGTCACCGTTCAAGGCGCTCTCGTTCGAGGACGGGGTCAACTTCACAGCGGGGCTGCCTGTCATCCGCACCTCCCCTGATCACGGCACCGCCTACGAGATGGCCGGTCGTGACGAGGCCGACGCCCGCTCTATGAGGGCCGCCATCTTCACGGCTATCGACATCTACCGCAACCGCGAGGCCTGGAAGGAGCTGCAGGAGGGCAAGATGGAAGTGCGCCGCCTCGACGAGCCCGAGAGGCGCGAGCGCCCCGGCAGGCCTCAGATAGCGTAGAGGAGGCTAGTCCAAGTCCTTGAGAGTGAAGCTGAAGCCGAGTCCGCCGCCGTCGACGCAATAGGCGCGGATGGAGCCGCGGTGGAAGAGGACTGCGTTGCGGACTATCGAGAGGCCGAGGCCCGAGCCGCCCACGTCCTTCGCGCGGTCGGCGTCGAGCCGGAAGAAGCGCTCGAATATCCTGTCGAGCTGCCCGCCCGTGACCCCGACCCCGTTGTCGTGGTAGTCGAAGCGGTATTCACCCTCCGCCACTATGCAGCTTGCGCTGATGCGCGTGCCGTCACCGGCATATTTCAGAGTGTTCTCCACCAGATTGCGGAATATGGCATAGACCAGCTGACAGTTGGCGCGGATGCAGACCGGAGGCAGCTGATTGTCAAGCGTAATCCGATGACTCTCAAGCGGCTGCGCCATCTCGTCCGCGACTTCCAGCAGCACCGTCCTGATATTGACCGGAGTGATCTTGAACTGGTCCGGCACCTCCTCCAGCTTGGTGATCAGGGAGATGTCCTTGATCATATCGGAGAGGCGCAGCGACTGCAGATAGGAGCGCTCGATGAAGAGCCGGCGCTTGTCCTCACTGAGTTCCGGGTGGTTGACCATCGTCTCCAGATAGGCCTGGATGCTCGCCACCGGCGTCTTCAGCTCGTGGGAGATGTTGCCCGTCATCTCGTGCTTCAGCCTGCGGGTCTCGCGGTCGGAGCGCTCGGACTCCTTGCGCTCGTAGCGGTCGGACAGATAGATCAAAGTCACCAGCGCCAGCACCAGCAGGAAGAATATGCTGAGTATCAGCATCCAGTCCGTCCTGAAGAACTTGCTGAGATTGACCTCGAAGAGCTGCGCCACGCGGATTATCCTGTCGTCGTAGGACTTGGCGAAATAGAAATATTTCCTGTTGGAGGTGTCGGACTTCCTGATGGAAGCGCCCGTCCCGTTCTTCAGGCAGTCCCTGACCTCGGGACGCCGGAGATGATTCTCCATCACCGGCACGGGCTGCGAAGAGTCCAGCAGCACCAACCCGTCCCGATCCATCACCGTAACCCTCAGGTCTTCGGGAAGATAGCGCATCACCTCGGAGACCGTGTCGGACTTCGCCACCATATCGGCATAGCTTTCCAGGCGGGACTTGATGATCGCGCGGCGGTAGCTGTCCTCGCTCACCAGACCGAGGTTGACGGTAATCAGCGCGAAGCCCACGAACACCGCCGAGACGGTGAGTATAAGCTTATTCCGGTAAGTCATAGTGCGAGTCGAGATAATAACCGAAGCCCGTCTTGTTGCGGATGATGTCGTGATATTTGCCGAGTTTGCTCCGGATGCGGGCGATATGCACGTCCACGGTCCGGTCAAGCACGTATGGCGCGTCTTTCCAGAGGTCGGAGATGAGCGCGGCGCGGGAGAAATAGGTGTCCGGGTGCTTTGCGAGCAGGGAGAGCAGATCGAATTCCTTTCTAGAGAGCTGGAGCGCCTCCCCGTCGAGCTCCACGGTCTCGGAGGAGAGGTCGATGTGCAGGCCGCCGAAATCCATCACCTCCGGCTTGGCGTCAGCCGGACCGCTGCGCCGCAGTACCGCCTTGACACGGGCGAGCACTTCATTGATGGAGAACGGCTTGGGGATGTAGTCGTCGGCGCCGGCGGAGAATCCGGTCAGCACATCGTTCTCGGTGCCGCGTGCTGTGAGGAAGATGATGGGGATGCGGCTGCCCCCGTCCTGACGCAGCCTGTGCGCCAGCTGGAAGCCGGACATCCCGGGAAGCATCACGTCGAGCAGGATGAGGTCAGTCCCGGAGGAGAGGAGTTTCAGCCCACGCTCCGCAGAGTCCGCCGCCAGCACCCTGTATCCGGCGCTTTCAAGGTTGAACGTCAGGATCTCGCGGATGTCCGCCTCGTCTTCGATGATAAGTATTTCGGCCATATTCAACACTGTTCGCTCCGCGCAAAGTTATCATTTCCCGCTCAATAATGGGACGGTGATTGTTAAATATTTGTTACATCCGATTTCTCATATATTAAATCCGCGGGATTATTCCCACTTTTGCAGCCGGAAAAACACTCGGATCAATGATACTCGGTTTAATAACCCTCATCGGAGCCCTCGGGATGTTCCTCTACGGAATGAACCTGATGAGTTCCGGACTCCAGAAAGCCGCAGGAGACGGCCTGCGCAGATTCATTTCCTCAATCACTTCCAATCCGCTCAAGGGAGTCGCCACCGGCCTCGGGGTGACGGCGGTGATCCAGTCCTCCAGCGCCACCACCGTGATGGTGGTAAGCTTCGTCAACGCCGGCATCCTCACTCTGACCCAGGCGATCGGGGTCATAATGGGGGCCAACATCGGCACCACCCTCACCGCCTGGATCATCTCGCTCTTCGGTTTCAAGGCGGACATTTCCATCCTCGCCGTGCCGCTTATGGCGGTCGGCTTCATTATGAGCATCTCGGGGAAGAGCAAATGGCGCGACATCGGAGAGATAGTGGTCGGATTCAGCCTCCTCTTCCTCGGACTCTCTTTTATGAAGAATTCCGTCCCCGACCTCGAGTCATCGCCGCAGATTCTCTCTTTCATCAGTGCCTGGTCAGGCCACGGAATACTCTCTGTGCTGCTTTTCGTGCTGGTCGGCACGGTCCTGACCCTCGTCCTGCAGTCCTCCAGCGCCACGGTTGCGCTGACGCTCATCATCCTCAATATGGGATGGATACAGTTCGATATGGCCGCGGCGATGGTGCTGGGAGAGAATATAGGCACGACCATCACGGCCAACATAGCGGCCGCGGTCGGCAATGTCAACGCCAAGCGGGCCGCACTCGCACATACGGTGTTCAACGTCTTCGGCGTGATCTGGGCCGTGGCCCTCTTCCCGCACTTTCTGTCCCTGATACGGCTGCTAATCGATTCCCTCGGGATGGGCGGCAGCGCGGAGACCCCGCTCTACAGCATCTCGATGCTGCATACGGTGTTCAATCTCATCAACACCTGCATCCTGATATGGTTCATCCCTCTGATAGAGAAGCTGGTATGCAAGGTCATCCGGGAGAAGCCGAGCGCGGACACCACAGGTAAGCTGGTCTATATCAACGCGGGCCTCATCTCCACTCCGGAACTCGCCCTCACCGAAGCCGAGAAGGAGGTCTGCCACTTCGGCAGGATTATGCGCAAGGGCCTCGGATATGTCAGGGAAGCAGTGGCGGCATCGGATTCGGAGTCGTCGTTCGAACCCTGGAGGGAGAAGCTCGTCAAATATGAGGAGATCTCCGACCGCATCGAATATGAGGTGGTGAGCTTCCTCAACAAGATCAACCGCGAGGGTCTCAGCGAGAGCTCCGAGCTCCGGATCAAGTCCACCTACAGGATAGTGGGCGAGCTTGAGTCGCTGGGCGACAGCGGCGAAGCCGTCAGCCGGCAGCTGGGCAGAGCCATCTCCAGAGGGCAGAAGCTCTCCGAAGAGCACAAGAAGAGCGTCTACGGGATGATAGAACTCGTGTCCCGGGCCTACGACGCGATGGTCTACAATCTCGAGAACGCCGCGACCATCAGCAATATCGACAACGCCATCTCCGCCGAAATCGACATCAACGCCCGGCGCGACGAACTCCGGGATCTTGAGATGCGCAAGGTCGAGGGCAACGGCAACGCCTACTTCGAGAGCGTGCTGTATCTAGGGCTCATCGAGAATCTCGAGAATATGGGCGACTTCATCATCAACGTCTCGCAGGCGGTGGAAAGCTGGCGTACCGGACGTCCGACGACCGCGTCGGGGTGGGACGATTAGATATTGTCCAGAGCCCGGCGCAGATCGTCGAGAATGTCGCGTATGTCCTCGATGCCGACCGAGAGGCGGATGAGATCCGGGGCTATGCCGGCCTCGCGGAGCTGCCTGTCAGAGAGCTGACGGTGGGTGTGGCTGGCCGGGTGAAGCACGCAGCTCCGCGCATCGGCCACGTGGGTCGCGATGTTAATCATCCGCAGCGAATCCATAAACTTGATTGCCGTCTCGCGCCCGCCCTTCAGTCCGAACGCCATCACCCCGCAGGAGCCGCCCGGCAGGTATTTCTCCGCGAGGGCGTGGTACTCGTCGCCCTCAAGCCCGCTGTAGTGCACCCAGGCCACGCGGGGGTCGTCCCGCAGGAACTCCGCCACCCGCTGCGCATTGCCGCAGTGCCTCTCCATACGCAGATGCAGGGTCTGCAGGCCGACATTGAGCAGGAAAGCGTTCATCGGCGCAGGGATTGAGCCGAGGTCGCGCATCAGCTGCGAGACGAGTTTGGTCATATAGCCCATCTTGCCGAACGCCTCGACATAGACCAGCCCGTGATAGCTCTCGTCCGGGGTGCAGAGCCCCGGGAACTTGTCGGCGTGTGCCATCCAGTCGAAGTTGCCGCTGTCCACCACCGCTCCGCCGACCTGGGTCGCCGTGCCGTCCATATACTTGGTGGTGCTGTGCGTCACGATGTCCGCCCCCCACTCGAACGGGCGGCAGCCAAGCGGAGTCGCGAAGGTGTTGTCCACGATGAGCGGCACGCCGTTGCGGTGCGCAACTCGGGCGAATTTCTCAATGTCCAGCACCGCGCAGCCCGGGTTGCTTATGGTCTCCCCGAAGACGAGTTTCGTATTCGGGCGGAACGCTTTCTGGAGCTCCTCCTCGCCGGCGTTGGGGTTCACGAAAGTACACTCGATACCCAACTTCTTGAGAGTCACGCCGAAGAGGTTGTAGGTGCCGCCGTAGATTTCGTTGGAGGCAATGATATGGCCGCCCGCGCCGCAGATGTTGAAGACTGCGTAGAAGTTGGCCGCCTGGCCGCTGCTGGTCAGCATCGCCCCCACTCCCCCTTCGAGCTCGGCGATCTTCTTCGCCACTGCGTCGTTGGTCGGATTCTGGAGGCGGGTGTAGAAATATCCCTCCTTCTTGAGGTCGAAGAGGAGCGCCATCTCCTCGGAATTGTCATATTTGAATGTCGTGCTCTGGACGATCGGCACTTCTACCGGCTCGCCGTTCCCGGGCTTGTAGCCCCCTCTCACGCAGATTGATGCAAGATGCAGATTGTTGTCCATATTCATTTCACAATAACGGAGCGCAAAATTACCGATTTTTCACGTTCCCCGGCGGGGTTTGGGAGGATTTTTCGGGAAAGTCGCCGGGAAAAGTGCAATATGTCAAACGGGCGGGGCGGCTCAGAACTGGAAATATATGAAGGCCTGGAGGTCGGCGGTGATGAACTGATAGACGATAAAGACGACTATAACGACCGCGAGCGCCATCACGGGCAGGGGAAGCAGGGCGAAGTTGAGCCGGTACCACCTCTTCCAGCGGGACGGCAGCCAGTGGATGAGCATCCCGGCCAGTACGAGGGAGAAGACCCGCCAGTATTCGCCGCAGATCTGCGGGATCAACTCCCACTTCCACGGGGAGCCTATCTGCTGCACCATATCGCGGGCCGTGCGCCACGCCACCTCGTTGGCCGAGGCGGGGTCGAGGTTGCTGCCGCTGCGGAAGAATAGCCGGGTGAAGGTGATGAAGACGAAAGTCTGCGCCACGCCCCAGACATAACCGAGCCGCCGGCATCCCCGCCCGCCGCAGAGGCTATAGACGAACCTCACCGCAGTGCCGGCCCAGACCGCAGCCGCCCATACGGAGAGCAGAGTCCATACCGGCGCGGGCGCAAGGAAGGAGCAGGCTGCGGGGACGAGAGTCAACACTGTGACGCAGAGCATCCTGAGCGGCCAGGACATATCCTTCCAGAACTGGTAGGCGATGAGCCCGATACCGTTGAGCCCGCCCCAGATGATGAAGTTCCACGACGCTCCGTGCCACATTCCGCCGAGCAGCATCGTGATGAAGCGGTTTATATTGGCGAGTATCTTCTTGCGCCGCGCGGGCCGCAGCCACGCCACCAGGCCGAGCACCCCGGCGATGCAGAGGAACACCAGCGACACATACCACTGCCCGGAGAGTATGACCGCTATCACGGCGAAGAGAATGATCCAGAAATACGTGCCGAAACTGGCGTTGCGGTTGCCTCCGAGCGGGATGTAGAGGTAGGACTTGAGCCAGCGGCTGAGCGACATATGCCACCTGCGCCAGAAGTCCTGCGGGTTGGAGGCCTTGTAGGGGGAGTTGAAGTTCTGCGGCAGGTAGAAGCCCATCAGCATCGCCACTCCTATCGCGATGTCGGTGTAGCCGGAGAAGTCGGCATAGACCTGGAGCGAGTAGCCGAAGAGCGCGGCGAGGTTCTCGAAGCCGGTGAATAGCAGCGGGTTCTCGAATACCCTGTCGATGAAGTTGACGGCTATGTAGTCGCTCAGGATTATCTTCTTCGCAAGGCCGTTGAGTATCCAGAAGACCGCCACCCCGAACTGTCTGCGCCCGAGGAAGAACGGCTTGTAGAGCTGCGGGACGAACTCGCTCGCCCTCACTATCGGGCCCGCGACGAGCTGCGGGAAGAAGCTGACATAGAAACCGAAGTCGAGGATGTTCCCGACCGGCTTGACGTCCCCGCGATAGACGTCGACCGTGTAGCTGATGACCTGGAATATGTAGAACGAGATGCCGACCGGCAGCACTATGCTGTCCACCCGGAAGAGTTCCCGTCCCGCGAGGGCGTTGCCCAGAGAGCCGAAGACGTCGACGACCTTGATCTCGACGCCCGCTATGGTGTGCAGGAAGTCGGCGAAGAAGTAGGTGTACTTGAAGTAGCAGAGCAGCAGCAGGTCGATGCAGACTCCCAGCGCGAGCCAGGCCTTTTTCCGACCCGGAGCCGGGGCGGAGGCGATCCGGCGGGCGATGAGGAAATCCGAGCAGGTGACGAAACCCAGGATAAGCACCGACAGACCGCTGGTCTTGTAGTAGAAGAGCAGGCTGACGAAGAAAAGAAAGCTGTTGCGCAGCAGCCGCCTGTTGCCGATCAGGGCGAAGACGGCATAGACTATGGCGAAGAACGCCCAGAAGTAGAACTGGGTGAAGAGCAGCGGGGAGTTCGGGTCGAAGGAGAAGAGCCTGCGCAGAAACAGCGGTATGAGGGACAGATCCATCTAGCGGGCCGAGTTTTTGTCCGACATCAGCGCGTCGAAGAACAGGTCGCCGAGCAGAGTGTAGCCCTCGTCCGTGAAGTGCAGCCTGTCCGGCTTGGCGAGGCCCGCCGCGAGCCACTTGTCCACCGAATGCGCCCCGCCCATCACTCCGTAGAGGTCCCAGACGGCCGCGTCGTACTCGGCGGCCAGCTCCATCATAGCCTTCCTCACGGCGGGGGCGTTCATATTGTAGGTCATCCCCCGGCGGATGTAGCGGTAGCTGTCGTTGTTGGTGATGAATATCAGGGCGCAGTCGGGCGACACCTTGCGTATCAGGGATATAAGCCGGCGGTAGTTGTTCTTGAACCGCTCGGGGCTGAATTCCGACGCCTTGCAGGCCGAGTCGTTGATGCCGAGGGCCAGGATGGCGAGGTCGGGCCTGACCATATGCAGGTCGCGCTCGAGGTCTTCGCAGCGCTCCGTCCAGGAAGTCAGCTTGGCCCCGTTGACCCCGGACGCGAAATAATTGACCCCCGGCCTGCCGCTCATCGGGTAGAAGCCGTTGAGAGTGAAGCTCTCGCCCTCCGGGATGTCGAGCAGCAGGGTCACGCTGTCGGCCTTCTGCGGCAGGTCGAAAAGGTAGGCGGAGTACTCGTCGATGCTGCAGGAGAGGGTGTCGCTTCCGCTGACCAGCCTCGGGATCACGCTGTCCGAAGAGGCGTAGCCCAGCACTCGGAGTTTGGAGAATGACCAGAGGCTGTCGGAGTCCGGGCTTATGTTGAAGCTCACCGAAGCCCCCGGGCTGCCGGTCCTCGCGCCGAAGCCCGTGATGCCGTAGCGTGGCCGCTCCAGCCGGGAGTTGCGGGTCAGCATAGGCGCTTCCCACTCCCCCGTCGCCGAGATGTTGTAGCTCTTGTCCGAATTGGTCTTGCAGAGCCTCCTCGGGAAGAGGAAACCCCTGTCGCCGCGCAGCGTGACGGAGTCCAGGTCGCGCATTATCCTGTTGGGGAAATGGGCCGCCTGCACGTGCGAACCTCCTATGTGCCAGATGTTCACGTTGCCCTCCCCCGTGGCGGTGAGGCTGTCGAGCCTCGCGTAGAAGCGGTCCTGGGCCTCGCGGGACGCGGGGAAGACGAGTTTCGACTTCTCGATGTGCACGCAGTCCGGCAGCATCCTGGCGGGCAGCGGCAGGACGGAGGCGAGCAGCAGGGCGCTAAAGATTATTCTTTTTCCTCCAGAGATAGTAGTCATAGTAGAGCTGAAAACTGTCGTTGAACATTTCTCCGACCCGGGCCGAGCCGCGCGGCGTGAAGTGGACATAGTCCGAGCCTGCAAGCGGCGGATTGGAGCCGACCCAGTCGAGCATTGAGCCGCTCCCGCCCATCGCGCCGTAGATGTCCCAGTAGGCGGCCCCGGCCTCGTTGGCGGCGCTGCGCAGGGAGTCCACGAGCGTCGGGAGATGAGGATAGGTCTGCCTCTTGCCCTTGACGACGGTGGACATATCCGACGGCCCGATGAATATGAAGCAGGCTTCCGGGGCGAGCTTGCGCAGATGCGCAATCTGCCTGCGCACCGAGGAAGCATAGTTGGCAATCGCCTTGTCCTTGGAGAGATACGGCACGGTGTTGCCCCCGTACTGGAGCAGGATGAGCCGCACGTTCCCGGACTTATAGAACGAGCGCAGCTGCCCGGAGTCCATCGAGGTGAATATCAGCCCGGAGCAGCCCCGCATCGCCACATTGTCCATCCTCACGCCGCTATCCTCGTCGAGCAGGATGCCGTAGATGTCGCCCTTGCCGGAAATCCTGACGCTCGCGCGGGCGCTGCTGTCGGGAAGTTCGAACACCGCCCTGGCGAGCGGCCCTGAAGAGTTGAGCAGCCGGGTCTCTCCCCCGCAGCTTACGCGCAGTTCTCCTTCGATATTTCCGGCGAGGAGGGTCAGGCGA
Organism: Acetatifactor sp.; assembly: GCA_963643555.1. GTDB lineage: Bacteria > Bacteroidota > Bacteroidia > Bacteroidales > UBA932 > Cryptobacteroides. The sequence goes on along the minus strand of CAVILJ010000046.1, from coordinate 4,167 downwards.
TTGAAGAGCAGCTGCCCTTTGCCCCGGCTTCTGACCGGAGAGAAGCTGAACCTTGCCGCCGTGTCGAGACGGACGAAGTCCCCGTAAGGACCGAATTTCCTCAGGCCCTCGGGCCTGTCGGCATAGACCATAATATGCTCGCCCTCAACATCTCCGGAGACCGCCATAGCGGGGGTGAAGTATCTGCGGAGCGGAAGCATCCCCTGCCCTCCGCCGCCGAAACGGCTCTGAAGGGCGCTGCGTATGGTGGAGGTGATTCTGTCCTCCTCAATCTGCGAGTCACCGTAATGCACTATCCGGAGCGGGGTCGCGCGGGCGGAGTCCAGCGCGGCGAAGAGGGCGTCGAAGAAATGGGGGTCGTCCCCCGGGAGGTAGAAGCGCGCCGGGTCGGAGGAGAAGAACTCCTCGAAACGGTCGGCCTCGGCTTCCCGCACCGCCCGGCGGCGGAGTTCGAGCAGCTCCTCCGGAGAGAGCCTCTCCGGCTCGGGCTCGGCCCCGGCGAGCACCTCCTTCACGGAAGGGAAGCGGAGCGCGAGCGGCCCGGCCTTGACTTCCCCGTCCGGGAAGACTGCGCAGAGCAGCGCGAGCACCGCTATCACGGACAGGATGAATATAAGTATGCTTCCTCTTTTCATTTATCTCTCCATACCTTAAGATATTCCTGCAAAGCCCACATCTCGTCGCGGTAGCGGGCCGCGTGGGCGAAGTCCAGCTCGGCGGCGGACTTCTTCATCCTGCGCCTGTCCTCCTCCACGAGCTTCTCCACCTGTCCGCGGGACATCGAGCGTATCACCGGATCCTGAAGCACGGCGGCGAGGTCGGCCCTGATATGCCCCTCGGCATACGCCGACCCGTCCTCACGCAGCGCCGCGTGGCCGAAGCCCACGGAAATCCGCCCCTTGCCGAGGTCGGAGGGATTCGGCACATAGACCGGAGCGTCGTAGGAGTTGGCGGCGCTGACCCTGCCCGTCGTGCCTCCGGCGAGGCTCTTGGCGAGCACGTTGAGCCGCACCTGCACCTGCTTCGGGCTTATATGATGCAATTCGTTGTATTCTATCTGCTTGCGCCGCCGGCGGTTGGTCTCGCGTATGGTCTCCTCCATCGACTGGGTGATGGAGTCGGCGTACATTATCACGAGCCCGTTGACATTGCGTGCGGCGCGGCCAGCGGTCTGCGTCAGGGCCCGCCCGGTGCGCAGGAAACCCTCCTTGTCCGCATCGAGTATCGCCACGAGCGAGACGGACGGGATGTCCAGCCCCTCGCGCAGCAGGTTCACCCCCACCAACACGTCGAAGAGTCCGGTCTTGAAGTCCTCGATGATCTCCACGCGCTCTGCGGTGTCCACGTCGGAGTGGATGTAGCGCACCCTGACCCCGATACGGCGGAGATATGCGTCCAGCTCTTCCGCCATCCGCTTGGTTAGGGTGGTGACGAGGGTGCGCTCGTCGTTCCCGGAGCGGCGGCGTATCTCCTCCACGAGATCGTCGACCTGGTTCTTTGTGGGCCGCACCTCGATCGGCGGGTCCAGCAGGCCGGTAGGCCTCACCACCTGCTCCACCACGAGTCCGCCGGACTTCTCCAGCTCATAGTCCGCCGGGGTGGCGCTCACATAGACCTTCTGGCCCGTGATGGCCTCGAATTCCTCGAACTTGAGCGGCCGGTTGTCAGCTGCCGCCGGCAGACGGAAGCCGTAGTCGATCAGCACGGATTTGCGCGAATGGTCTCCCCCGTACATCGCCCGCACCTGCGGCAGGGTGACGTGGCTCTCGTCGATAAAGGTGATGAAGTCCTTGGGGAAATAGTCGATGAGGCAGAACGGCCTCTGTCCCTCGCGCCGTCCGTCGAAGTAGCGGGAATAGTTCTCTATGCCCGGGCAGTAGCCCATCTCCTTGATCATCTCCAGGTCATATTCCACCCTCTGCTGCAGGCGCTTGGCTTCGAGCTCGCGTCCGGCGTCCGTAAAGGCCTGCATCTGCCGCACGAGGTCGTCCTGGATGTGCGAGACCGCCGCCGCACTGCGCTCCTTGGTGGTCACGAAGTTATTGGCCGGATAGATGCTGATCTCGTCGATGTCCTCGATATGCGCCCCCGTCACCGGGTCTATCAGGCTCAGGGACTCGATCTCGTCGCCGAAGAACTCTACCCTCACCGCCTCGTCCGCGCCGCTGAGGAACACGTCCACGGTGTCGCCCCTCACCCTGAACGAGCCGCGCTTGAACTCGGCTTCGGTGCGGTTGTAGAGGCCCTCGACCAGACGGTAGAGCAGACCGGTGAGGCTGCGGGTCTCGCCCCTGCGCACCGTGACGGTCTGGGAGTGGAAGTCCTCCGGATTGCCGATGCCGTAGAGGCAGGAGACGGAGGATATCACTATCACGTCCCTCCTGCCCGACATCAGGGCGCTTGCGGCGCTGAGGCGCAGCTTCTCTATGCGGTCGTTGATGCTCAAGTCTTTCTCGATGTAGGTGTCGCTCGACGGGATGTAGGCCTCGGGCTGGTAGTAGTCGTAATAGGAGACGAAGTACTCCACGGCGTTGTCCGGGAAGAAAGCCTTGAACTCGCCGTAGAGTTGTGCCGCGAGCGTCTTGTTGTGGCTGAGTATCAGCGCGGGACGCTGCAGGCGGGAGATGACGTTGGCCATCGTGAACGTCTTGCCCGACCCCGTCACGCCCAGCAGGGTGACGTCGCCCACGCCGGACTCCAGCGCAGAGCAGAGCTGCTCTATCGCCTCCGGCTGATCGCCCGACGGGCTGTATTCCGACTGCAGGCTGAACTTCATCGCGCAAATGAGAATAAGATACAAAAAAACGAAAAAAGCGCGTAATACGCAAAAATCGGCTTATCTTTGCCGCCCGAAAGCGGGACGGCGGCGGAGCTGCACCCCGCCGTAAGATGTAAAACAGTCAGTAGCACAATGATGGATAGGGACAAGCTTGTCGGGCATCTCGCCGTCGCGGGGGCGTACACCATTTTCGGATTCAATATCATTTTCTGCAAGGATATAGCCAACTCGCACGCTATCTCCCCTGCGGTGCTGTTCACGATAAGGGCCATCGGCGCTTCGGCGCTCTTCTGGCTGATTTCGCTCTTTCTTCCCAAGGAAACGGTGGCGCTGCGGGATATGCCCCGGATCGCCCTGGCTTCCGCCCTCGGCCTCTTCACGCCGCAGTTCACCTTCCTCGTGGCCACCACGATGACAAGTTCCATCGACCTCTCGGTGCTCGGCGCGCTGCCCCCGATATTCACGATGTGCTTCGCCGCCATCTTCCTCAAGGAGCCGATCACATTCAAGAAAGCCGGCGGAGTGGCGCTCAGCCTGGCGGGCGTGCTGCTGCTGATATTCAACTCCGTACACGCCGCAGGCGGGGCCGCCCAGACCAGACCGCTCGGCATCGTGCTGATGCTTTGCAACGGCCTGAGCTTCGGCGCGTACCTCGGCATCTTCCGCCCGCTCATCTCCCGCTACCGCGTGGTCACGTTTATGAAGTGGATGTTCCTCTTCTCCCTGATATACTCCCTCCCGTTCGCGGGCAAGGGCCTTTTCACCACCGACTACGCCGCCATCAGCGCCCCGGTGGTGAGGGAGATAGCCTTCCTTGTCATCTTCGCGACTTTCATAGCATATTTCCTCATCCCCGTGGGACAGAAGCGCATACGCCCGACACTGGTGAGTATGTACACCTACCTCCAGCCGATGATCGCCACGGTGTTCAGCATCGCCATAGGGATGGACAGCCTCAACTGGCAGAAAGTCATCGCCATCATCCTGATATTCACCGGAGTGGCCTTCGTCAACAGAAGCCGCGCGGCGGGTCAGCACAAGTAAGGCATATAATTGGTATATTTGCGCGTTATGGACCCACTTGTTGAAAAGGCGCGCACGATCGCGCTCGATGCGCTCAAGGACGAGACCCGCTACGACGGCTCGCCGTTTATGCAACATCCCGACAATGTCGCGAGAATAGTCGCGGACGAGATTGGACTGCCGATGGAATGTGTCGCCGCAGTCTATCTGCACGAAGCCACCAGGGCGCATAAAGAGATTGACATCAGCGGCTTTCCCGATGATGTCCGCACCCTCACCGGGGGGCTCAACAAGATTTCGACCATCAAGCCCAAGGACACCCGGCTGGAGGCGGAGAACTACAAGAAGCTCATCGTGCAGTACTC
>CAVILJ010000045.1:0-14257 GCA_963643555.1 Acetatifactor sp. | reverse complement strand
TTACAGAGGTAAACTAGTGCAGAATTCCGGCTATTAAGTGGCAAAGTATACTTGCCAATGCCACAATTTTCCGAAAAGTGCCGAAAACCTCAATTCTACGGCCGTGTGTGCCGGATTCGCAAAAAGTGTCCTTTTTTTCCAGATGCGTGAAAACCGGGTAAAATATCCCCTGATTCCGATGACACGATATGCCACAGAATGCCCTGCAAGGCACACCGAAAAACGACTTTTCCAGTGAAAAAACTCACCGAAAAAGTCGTTAAGTGTTTGAAAACTAATTATTTACAAATCAATACTCCTCCTCGTTAAAGAAAAAGTCTTCCTTTGTCGGGTAGTCGGGCCAGATATCTTCGATGGATTCGTAGACCTCCCCCTCCTCTTCAAGTTCTTCGAGATTCTCTATGACTTCTTCCGGGGCTCCGGAGCGGTTGGCGTAGTCGATCAATTCTTCTTTGCTTGCCGGCCAAGGCGCATCGTCAAGGCTGCTGGCTAGTTCAAGTGTCCAATACATAAGGCGTCGTGTTTTGCCCGCAAAGATATAAAAATAATTGAGAGGCTTCCGCTATTATTCACTATTTTTGCACCCGTTATGAAAAGAATTCCATTTATCCTCGCCCTGCTCCTGTGCGGGGCTATGCTCCCGGCGCAGAGCGTACAGAATGCTCAGCAGACCATAGAGCGGCTGACCTCCCACGTCTATTATCTTGCAAGCGACGAGCTGCGCGGTCGCGAGGCGGGCAGCGCCGATGCCCTGAAAGCGGCAGAATATATTGAGGATCAATACAAATCAATAGGCCTTAAGCCGTTCTTCGAAGATTACCGTCACTACTTCCAGGTGGACGATAAGACCTACACCAATATCGTGGCGCGGATCGAGGGCGGCGACCCCGAGCTGAAAGACGAGTATATCGTGCTCGGAGCCCACTACGACCACCTGGGCGTGAAGCGGGGCAAGATCTACAACGGTGCGGACGACAACGCCTCCGGATCTGCGGCGCTGATTGAGGTGGCCCGCGAGCTCTACAGCAGGCGGGACGCCCTCAAGCGCAGTGTCATCATCGCCGCGTTCGACGCGGAGGAGATCGGGCTCTTCGGCTCAATGGCCCTCGCGGAGGTGCTGCAGGACAGTATCGGTACCGACAGGATCAAGCTGATGATGAGCATAGATATGGTTGGCTGGTACAAAGCCTCCGGCAAACTTGTGATGGAGGGGGCTGCCACCATCCGCGACGGGAAGCGTCTGCTCGACGATGAAGCGGCCAAGATAGCAATCAATGTGGAGGCCAAGGATTTCGAGAAATCCGCGTTCACCGGCACAGACACCCAGTACTTCGCGGAGAAAGGAGTGCCTACGCTCGCCGTCACCACCGGCCTCAAGTCCCCTTACCACAAGCCGGGAGACGATGCGGAGCTGATTGACTATGACGGACTTGAGAAAGTCACCGAATATGTGGCCGCAGTCGGCTGCGCAGCCGCTTCCGACCCTGACTTCGCCCCTTCAGGGCAGATAGCGCGCAAGCATCTGGACCTGCTGCCGGTTTTCGAAGCGGGACTCGTCCTCTCGATACAGCGGAGCAACCTCGACTTCGACAAGAGCGCCCTCGCCACCAAGAATGCGCTGGGGGTCGGCGTCGGCCCTCAGTTCCAGTTCAACTTCAAGTCGCTCGGGCTCAACGCCAAGGTCCTCTACGACTTTGCGCAGAGCCGGTTCCCTGTCGACTCCGACCTCTGGGGGAGTTCTACGAAGTATCGTCAGCAGGCCGTCACCGTGCCTGTGATGCTCATATCCAACACCACCCCTAAATACAGTCTCCGGGCCTTCGTCGGCATCGGAGGATACTACAGCTATGTCTTCTGGAACAACGCCGCGGGCAAGACCCTCTCCTCGCTCCCGGTCGAAATCAACCGTCACCAGTACGGCATCGCATATAGCGTGGGTATGCAGGCGGGGCCGATACTCGTGAGTCTGGAGGGACGGTATCAGCTCAACAGCTTCTTCGCCGGAGCCGGTGTCCCGGACGCGGCAATGGAAACCGTGTCCCTGACCCTCGGATATGATTTCTGACACTGCCGCAGGGACTTTCTCATTATTTCGTTGAGACTATAACCTTGTCGCCGCTAACCGAAAACGAGAGGTCGGAGATGTGCTGCATCTCGTCCAGCAGCTCCCGCAGAGGCATCTCCTTGGTCCTGAGAGAGAAGCGGCTGGAGTAAGCTCCGGAGTCACGCACCTCGAAGCTGATGCCGTACCAGCGCCCGAGGGTCTCGATGACTTCCTGCAGCGGCGCGTCGCGGAACGATATGACGTTGTCCTTCCACAGACCGGCCACGGCGGCCCCGTCCTCTGTCGAGAGGCTGACCCTGCCGTCCGCCTTATTGTAGGTGAGTCTCTGGCGCGGGGACATCCTGAAGGTCTCCTTACCGCTCACGAACTCCGCCTTGCCGCTGACAAGCACCACCTCGAGGGTCGGCTCGTCGCCGAACGAGCGCACGTCCAGCTCCGTCCCCGTCACCTGCACGCGGGTCAGGCCGCCGGTCTCGATCACGAACGGCCTTCTCGCGTTCGGCTCCACCTCGAAATATGCCTCCCCGTCGAGCATCACGCGGCGTTCCTTCAGAGAGAAGCGCTGCGGGTAGCTGATGACTGACCCCGCGTTGAGCCAGACCCTGGTCCCGTCCTGGAAGACTATCTGCTTACGCTCGCCGAGACTTGCCCTGACTTCGGAGGTCTCCGCCTTTGCGAACAGCCCTCCGCCCAGCCTGTTGCTGACGTCCGCCCACATCGCCGCTACCAGGATGCACGGCAGCAGCGCTGCCGCGACGGCTATCCTGAGATTGCGGTAGCGCCTGCGCCGGATACGGCGCTCGATGCCGGCATATATCCTGTCTGACGGTATGTCTTCGGCGAGCGGCACTGTGCCGTCCGCAATGTCCCGTGCGGCCCTGTTCATCCTGGAGCCGAGCCACTGCTGCCCGCTGTCCGTAGCGAACCACTCGGCGACTTCCGCCGCTTCCTCCCGGGAAGCTTTCCCGTTCAGCACACGCTCGATCGTTATATCATCAGGTCGTTTCATAATCAGGAGGTAATCAATAAAAAGAGTATAACCAATGTGCCCGAAATGTCCTTCAGCCGCTCGCGGAGAGCTTTCACGCAGGCGCGGTAGTGCGAATTGACGGTGTGGATGGAGAGCTTGGACATCTTCGCAATCTCCGCGTTGGAATAGCCCTCGCAGCGCATCCTCGCGACCATCCTCTGCTGCTGCGGCAGAGTCTCCATCAGCATAAGCAGGACTTCGGAGGCGTGGTTGCGCTCGGCGTAGGTGTACAGGTCGTCGTCGCGGTCGGGCTGCTGCTGGGCGATGCGGTAATTGTGCCGCACGGCGCTGTTGGAATTGCGGATATGGTTCATCACGGCGTTCTTGACCATAGCGAAGAGGTAGCTGCGTATGCTCGCGGTGATGAAGACCGCGCTCCTCGAGGTCCACAGCTTCACGAAGACCGACTGGAGTATGTCCTCGGCGTCTTCGCGCGATTTCAGGAATTTCAGCGCAAACGTGTACAGCATAGCATAGTGTCGCTCATATATGGCGGCGAAGGCGCTCCGGTCTGAATCCCTCAGCCCTTTCAGAAGCGTCCTGTCATCGGCGGACTCGTAAAACTTGCGCTTGTCTGCTGACATCATCGAATATCCACTGAACCGCATAAATATAGGCAATTTATCCGAAGTCACGCAAGACGACAGGACAACTTGTCCGCTTTTCGCAATATAGACACATATCCGGGCCGAAAATGAGTAGTGCGCGAAAAAGAATTCTCCTCACTCACACTTTTGCCGCCCCAATGTGTCTTTTAAGCGTAAACTGCATATTTTTAATGCCAAAATCTAATGTAATGAAAAGATTCAAAATCCTGCTTGCGGCACTGCTGCTGACGGCCATCGGGGTCTCGGCATCCGCACAGCAAGTCACCGTCAACCTCAGAGGGGTTCGGCTGGTGAAAGTTCTGGACGCCATCTCCGAGCAGACAGGGTACACGTTCTACCATTCAAGACCCGCAGTGGATCCGGACCGGACGGTGAGCCTTGAGGTGAAGGACGTCAAACTGGAAACCGCCCTTGACCGCCTCTTCGCGGGGACGGGCATCAGCTGGGAAGTCACCGGAGAGAAAATCTATCTGCGCAGAAAAGACGAAGCGCAGAGCCGGCCCGCAGAGTCTGCCAGACAGGTGGGGGGCACCGTGACCGACGCCTCGGGACTTCCTGCCATAGGGGTGGGAGTGTTCGTTAAAGGCACGACCAACGGCACGGTCACTGACTTCGAGGGCAGATGGACCCTCTCCGTGAAGCCTTCCGACGTCCTGGTCTTCTCCTCGATCGGTTATGCGACCCAGGAGCGCAAGGCGGGCGGCCGGACGGAGATCAATGTGGTCCTCGAAGAGGACGCGCTGCTGCTCGAGGACGTGGTGGTGGTGGGCTACGGAGTGGTGAAGAAGCGCGACGTCTCCACCGCCATCTCGTCCATAAAGGCCGAAGATATGGCCAACCTCCCGAACTCCGACTTCCGTCAGTCGATGGCCGGAAAGATGCCGGGAGTGACCGTGATGCAGACCAGCGGTGACCCGGAAGGCTCCAACCTGCTGGTGCGCGTGCGCGGAGTCAGCTCCGCGACGGCGGGGAACGACCCTCTATATATAGTGGACGGCGTGCCGGTCGAGAACGGGCTCGCCAACCTGAACCCTAACGACGTGGAGTCTATGGAAGTCCTCAAGGACGCATCCTCCGCCGCAATCTACGGCTCGCGGGGCTCCAACGGCGTCATCCTCATCACGACCAAGAAGGGCAAGTCCGACAAGCTGTCGGTCTCTTACGACGGATACTACGGCATCGAGAAAGTGTCGAAGAAGATAGATATGATGAACGCCTACCAGTTCGCCCAGCTGGCGAAGGAGGGGCACGACAACGCTTACTATGACCTCCATCCGGGCGGCACGGACAAAAACGGGGAGCGTCCCGAATCCTACAGCAACTGGCCGGTGGAGCTTGTCCCGTATCTGAACGGGGAGCCGGGACTTACCGACACGGACTGGCAGGACGCGATATACCGCACCGCGCACACCACCGCCCACAACCTCTCCCTCTCCGGCAAGACGCAGAGCATCAACTACTTCATCTCCGGCAACTACCTCAGGAAGGAGGGAGTCGTCATCAACTCCGACTTTGAGAAATACTCGTTCCGTATGAACCTTGACGGCAAATACAAGGACTTTAAGTACGGGGTCAACTTCTCGCCGTCATATTCGCTCTCGCACCGCGTGCAGGCTTCCGGCTCCTACGGGAGCGGGGGAGTGGTGCAGTCAGCGCTCGCTTCCGTGCCTCTCTGGCCGGTCTACAACGACGACGGGTCCTTCAACTTCAACGGCAACGGCTACTGGCGCGTGGGTATGGACTACCAGCACAACGAGGTGCTCAATCCGGTGGCCCTCGCCACTCTCCAGTCGGATGTCGTATCGAGGATAGCGATGACCGGACGCGCGTTCATCGGCTATGACATAGCCAAGGGTCTGAACTTCACGACCTCCATCGGAGGCAACTTCTACGGGGCGCACAACGACAAATACCGCGCCTCCGAACTGCCTCTCCTGGGCAAGGCGTACTTCGGCCTGAAGTCCAACCCGGAGGGATACAGTTCGTCCGGATTCTACTTCAACTATCTGTGGGAAAACCAGTTGACTTACAGCCGCGAGTTCGGTGACCACTCCGTCAACGCAGTCCTCGTCCACTCCTTGCAGAAGGAGACCTACAAGGGCAACAGCGTGAAGGCCACGGACTATCCGAACGACTACATCCAGACCATCAACGGCGGCACCGTGATTGACGGAAGCTCCAAGACTGACCAGTGGTCGCTCGCGTCCGTCCTCGCCAGAGTGCAGTACGCCTACAGGAGCAAGTATATGCTCTCGGCCGCGATAAGGGCCGACGGCTCCTCGCGTTTCGGGCGCAACCATCGTTGGGGATATTTTCCATCCGCCTCCGCCGCGTGGCGGGTCAGCGGAGAGGATTTCTTCAAGGACGCAGCCGGCCTGCAGTGGGTTGACGACCTCAAGCTCAGGGCCTCCTACGGGCAGACGGGCAACTTCCAGATAGGCAACTATGCCCACCTCTCCACTATGGACAGCGACAACTACATCCTCGGGACGGGCAAGGGGACGCTGGTCAGCGGCTACAAGCCTACGGGAATCGAGAATCCTGACCTCACCTGGGAGAAGACCTCGATGGTCAATGCCGGACTTGACCTCCGCATCTTCAAGGGTTTCTTCGGACTCACGGTGGAGTACTACTATGCCAATACGACCGATATGCTCCTCGACGTGCCTATCCCGCAGCTCACGGGACACAGCACCACCCTTATGAACGTCGGCAAGGTCAACAACCGGGGATGGGAGTTCACCCTCACCTCGCAACATTCGTGGACGGGCGGCTTCAGCTACTCGCTGTCCGCCAACCTCGCGCAGAACACCAACGAGGTCAAGGCTCTCGGCGCGAACGACACCCCGATCATCAAGACGGGCAGCACCTCCCACGACTTCTTCATCACGAGGGTGGGGGACCCTATCGGTTCGTACTACCTGCTGGTGCAGGACGGCATCTTCAGCAACGCCGATGAACTCAAGGCCTACCCGCACTTCGCCAACACCCGCGTCGGAGACTTCCGCTTCGTGGACGTGGACGGCGACGGAGTTCTGGATGCCGACAAGGACAGGACCATAGTCGGGAACTATATGCCGAAGTTCACCTACGGATTCGGAGGTAACCTGGCATACAAGGGCATAGACCTGACCTTCGCCTTCCAGGGAGTGTACGGCAACAAGATTCTCAACCTCAACCGCCGCTATCTCGCGAGCGTGGAGGGTAACGTCAATATGATGACCCTCACGCTGAACCGCTGGCAGAGCGCCGACAATCCGGGAGACGGCAACACCAACCGCGCCAACCGCAAGGCGACCGGCTACAACGGACGCACTTCGACCTGGCATATCGAGGACGGCTCATATCTGAGACTCCAGAACCTCGCGATAGGCTACACCCTGCCTCGGAGCTGGACTGAGAGGGTCAGCATCGAGAAGCTCCGCGTCTATCTCTCAGGGCAGAACCTGCTGACCTGGACGAAATACACCGGCTACAACCCGGAGGTCAGCCTCAAGACGAGTGCACTCACCCCGGGAATAGACTACGGAACATATCCTCTGGCAAGGACATTTATGGTCGGCCTCAATCTAACTTTCTAACACGGGACATACGATGAAAAAGACAATATTCAAGACTGTTCTCTCCGTAGCGGCTCTCTCGGCCCTTGCCTCCTGCGAGAAATTCTTCGACCTGAAGCCGGACTACGAAGTGACCATCGACAGGGTTTACAGGACTGCCGACGATTTCAATCTGGCCGTCATAGGCTGTTATGCCAAGCTGCAGACCCAGACGAGCTTCTACACCGAGTGCTGCGAATACCGCAGCGACAACCTCTATCTCAACGCTCCGACCACCGGCACGCAGGACCGCTACGACATCGACCAGTTCCAGGATATCGCCTCCAACGGCATCCTCGAAAGCTGCTGGGCGAACTTCAACAACGGGGTGTACCGCTGCAACCTCGTGCTCGACAAGATAGACGACGCTGATTTCGACAGCGCTTTGAAGGCGCAATACAAGGGTGAGGCTTTGTTCATCCGGGCATGGACATATTTCAATATGTACAGAGCCTGGGGCGGAGTTCCGACCACCACCAGAGCGGTCACCGTGGCGGAGGCGCTCAATATCGGAAGATCCGACAAGGAGGGAATGTACGCGCTCATCTCAGGAGACCTCAAACAGATAGTCGAGGGAAATATGCTTCCGGCCTCCTACCCGTCGGCCAATGTCGGCCGCGCCACCATAGGAGCCGCGAAAGCCCTCCTCGCCAAAGTCCACCTCACATTCGGCAAGCCTCAGGAGGCAGCCTCGCTGCTGGCCGGTATGCTGGGCACATACAGCCTGCTGCCTGCGGTAGCGGACGTGTTCAGTGTGGACAACAAAATGAACGCCGAGATTATCTGGGCCATACGCTACAACAAGGAGCAGCCGGGAGAGGGACACGGGGCGTGGTACTCGATCACCAACCTCACGGATGACAATAACCAGACAGCCGTGCTGAAGAATCTCTATGATGCCTCGGACGCACGGAAGCCGCTGATCGAATATGTCCAGGTGCCTGGGGTGAAGACCTGCCTTATGCGCAAGTTCTACGACACCCAGGACGCTTCCACCAAGCAATACGGTAACGACCTCATACTCCTGCGCTATGCCGATGTGCTCCTGATGTATGCGGAAGCCCTAAATGAGGTGTCCTACAACGGTTCGGCGGACTCTCCGGCACTGGAAGCCCTCAATGCGGTCCGCACCCGTGCGGGCCTTATGCCGCTCCCGCTTTCGGACGTGCCGGACAAGGAAGCGTTCCGCAAGGCTGTTATGCTCGAAAGGCAGAAAGAGTTCCCTTATGAGGGACATCGCTGGTTCGATGCCGTCAGGATGGGAGGAGCAAAGGAGGCGGCCTTTGCTGAGGGACATCTGATACAGGAATGGCAGTACCTTTTCCCTATCCCGAACGCTGAAATCGAGAGAATCAATAACCCGTCTCTGCTCTGGCAGAACCCGGGATACGGAAAATAGAGGACGAAAACACAAAGATTGCAATACGATGAGAACTAAGATACTTTACCTTACATTGGCCGCAGGCCTCATCCTTCAGGGCTGCGCGGACACTCTGCCGAGGGCGGATTTCTCCCTCTTTCAGGCGGAAAGCGTTTCCGCTGTCGCAGGAGACGGATCGGTCGCCTTGAACTGGACTCTCCAGAGCGGTAAACCCGCGCCTCTCGATTTCTACGTTTCTTGGGTGGCGGGGAGTCCGAGCGGCGAAGACGGGGAGATTACCCTGCCGTCTTCGCAGACCTCGCTGACTGTGGAGAAGTTGGTGAACGACTGCGCATATACGTTTTCCGTACAGGGAAGATACGAAAAGGGGCTTTCGCAGAAAGTCTCCGCCACCTGCACCCCGAAATCGACCAGAATAGCAGCTTCGGCTTTCAGGGCGATGGCCGGCGATGGCCGCATCTACGCCACCTGGACTCCGCCGGACACGAAACTGGACTATTCCTATCGGCTCAGTGTCTCCGCAGAGGGAAGGGAGCCGCTTGACATTCAAGTGGCTTCGTCCGAGACCTCCAGGCTTATCGACGGGCTGAGCAACGGCACGGAATACCGCCTGACGCTCGTCTGCGTCTATGCCCACGGCGAATCCCCTTCAGTGGAGACCTCTGCCACTCCGGGAATGATAGACCCTATCACGGTCACAAGCAGAAATCTCATCCAATTCCAGCTCTGTTCCTTCGAGTATAATCCGGCATACTTCATTCAGGGTGAAATCGAGTCAGTAATGTGGGAATTCGGAGACGGAGCCGAATCTTCGGCGGACAAAGCCCTCTACTGCTATCCTGCGGTCGGCAACTACACCGCTTCCATCACCGTGACCTACAAGAGCGGCAAGAGCGAGAAGGCCACCATCGACATCACCGTGGAAGGCTTCCTCTGGACTACGGTAGGAGGAACAGGCTACCAGAAAGCGAGCAACATAGTCTTCTCTCCTGACGGCCAGACCCTCTATTCAGCTACTACCGCAAACAAACTTGTCGCCATCGATGCGATATTGGGTAATGTTGTCTGGGAATTCGCGACCGGAGCCGTCACTTATGGGGCCGGCCCGTCGGTGGGAGCGGACGGGACGGTATATTTCGGCACTGAAGACTCGGAGGGGACGCTCTACGCCGTCTCCGCTGCGGGCGCACAGAAGTGGAAGAAAGCCCTCGGTGCTGCGGTGAAAGCCTCTCCGGCTGTGACTGGTGACGGAATGCTCTATGCTCTCTCCAACGCGGGAGTTCTCTATGCGCTCGATGCGTCTTCCGGAGCGGAAAAGTGGACAGGGACGCTGGAGGGTACGGCCAGCGGAGTGGTCGTCGGAAGCGACGGAACGGTCTATGCGGCGACATCCAAGGGTATCTGGGCCTACAGCGCGAGCGGTCAGCAGAAATGGCAGAGCGCCGATGCGCACAATGTCACGGAAAGAGGCGGCTCGCTCGCGATATGGGGAGACATTCTCTATGCGACCCTCAAGAAGGGTGGAGGATGTGTCGCGGTGAATCTCGCGGACGGAAGCACCAGATGGAAAGACGCCAAGACCTCCGGAGACTGCTACCACCCTGTGGTTGATACGGAAGGCACGGTATATTTCTGCGAGAAAGGAGGATACCTCTATGCTACGAGAAGTGACGGGACCGCCAAATGGGAGGACAAGACGGACAAGAACTATATCTATTCCGGCTTCGCTCTCGCCTCTGACGGCAAGGCGTATGTCGCGCAGTATGCATCTCCGTTCAATCTACTCTCATTCGATGCCTCAGGTACGCGCGAGGTGGTTACGAACATCGGGGTTCAAGTAATGAGCCCGGTATCCATCGGTCCCGACAGGAGGGCGTACTACGGAACGAACGGTTCCGTCTCAGCGTATGACATCCGGACTTCCGTCATGGATGGAGGATGGCCGGTTCGCGGAGGTAATCTTCAGGGAACGAATTCACTTAAGTGATGATGCATTTTCGAAGATATGCGGGATTCCTGCTTACCGCTGCGGTTCTGCTCTGCTGCGCCTCGTGCGTGAAGAATGGAAACCGCAGTCAGGACAACTCGCAGCCCAAGCGCAGCGAAGCCGGAGTGGTGATGGAGAGTCTGTGGAAGACATCTCCCGCTGATGCCGATTTGACTTTACGCAAAGCCCTGTTCACTACGATACAGGGCTATGCGGATGCGCTCTCCGCCTCCACCTTCAAGAGTTTCCTCACTGCGGAGGAGTGGCTGGCGGGGTCACTGGTGAAGAGCGAGGACATACTCTGCTGCTACGACGCGGCGTTCGGGCGCGTGCTTGAGGGGGTGAAGAACGTCAGACCGTCCGGAGGAGAGGTCCATCTCTACCATCTCTACAATATGGGATATGTGGTGAAAACCCCGTCGGGATGCTTCGGGGTGGACCTTTTCCACCGCAGGGCGGCGGAGCTGGAGCCGTATCTGGACTTCATCTGCATCACGCACATACACCAGGACCACAAGTCCGAAGCCCTCATCGAGGCGATGATGTCGGCGGGGAAGCCCGTGGTGCAGAACTTCCTCGACACTCCGGGCTACGAATATACCTCGACTGCAGCAAAGGACTATGCGATAGGCGGCTTCAAGATACACAGCTTTATCACCAGCCACAACAACGACGCTAAGAAGAACGTCCCCGTGACGGTGTTCCAGATAAGCTGCGGCGAGGACAGCGGCGGCTTCACGCTGATGCATTCGGGGGACTCCAATTTCACGGCCTCCCAGTATGACGTCACGTCGGAGGTCGACGTATATATCCCGCGCTACGCCCCTAACGAACTCTCCGAGAACAATGTGATAGGCAAGGTGTTCACGCCGGGATATGTGCTGCTGTCGCATATCCTCGAACTCTCCCACACTGACCCGGACTCCTCCCGCTGGACTTTGCAGCAGGGGCTCGCGAGGGCTGCGCGTCTGGACTGCGCGAACTCTTACCTGCCTTTCTGGGGTGAGAAGCTCATATGGAAAAACGGAATGCTGAAATGATGAGTAGATTATTGTTGGTGCTGCTCCTCGCGCCCGTCTTCGTGGCGGGCTGCAGGGGTGGCTGCTCCGAAAGGACGGAGAATCGTGCCGACTCCATCAGGGAGCGGATCCTCTCGCGCGAGCCGGGCTTCGTGCTCGTGGTCGCGCACAGGGGCGACTGGAGATATGCGCCCGAAAACTCGATTGCGGCGATAGAGCACTCGATCTCTGTCGGAGTCGACATAGTGGAGCTTGATCTGCAGATGACCCGGGACAGTGTCCTGATACTGATGCACGACGCGACTCTGAACCGCACGACGACGGGCAAGGGACGCGTCTGCGACTGGACGATGGACTCTATCCGGACCCTGAAACTGAAGAACGGCTGCGGCATACGCACGAAGCATCAGGTACCGACGCTGGAGGAGGCTCTGCTTGCGGCAAAGGGCAGGGTGCTGCTCAATCTCGACAAGGCCGACAGATATTTCGGACTGATAGTCCCGATACTGGAGAGGACCGGTATGTCGCGGCATATAATAATGAAGGGCGGCAGACCCGCCGACGAGGTGCTGGCCGACTACGGGGATATGCTCGGCGAGATCATCTATATGCCGGTCGTCAACATAGAGCTGCCCGGGGCTGAAGCCCTGATCGAGGGCTTCCTGAGCGCTATGAAACCTGCCGCCTATGAGATTGTGTACGCCGGGGATGACGGACTGGCGCGGCGGACGCGCTCCCGTCTGGACGGAGAGGCTCTCATCTGGTACAACACCCTCTGGGACAGCCTCTGCGGCGGACACGACGACGACCTCTCGCTCGAAGACCCGGATGCCGCATTCGGCTATCTGATAGACGAGCTCGGCGCGGACATCATCCAGACCGACCGCGCGGAGCATCTGCTGAAATATTTGAGAGACAAAGGATTGCACGATTAGTTTCAGGATATGAATTTCTACGGTATCTCTGCACCTTCGGCGATGAAGGTGCCGGAAGACAGGGTTCAGAAGGTCTGGAGGCGGGAACGCTTCCGGACCTTCGTTGCAGTGACTCTGGGCTACGCGCTCTTCTATGTGTGCCGGATGTCGATGGGCGTGATGAAGCAGCCGCTAATAGATTTGGGGCTGCTTAACGCCACCCAGCTCGGCGTCATCGGGGCCTGCCTCTACTGGACCTACGCAGTGGGCAAGCTCGTCAACGGCTTCCTGGTGGATTCGGCCAACATCAAGCGCTTTATGGCTACCGGACTGATAGTCTCCGCAGCCGCCAACTTCATAATGGGAATCCTCGGAGTCAGCGCCGCCAAGGCCGGGTGGAGCAGTTCGCTTGTCTTCGTAGTCTTCGCCGCGATGTGGACCCTCAACGGCTGGGCGCAGTCTATGGGCGCCCCGTCTGCCATAGTAGGACTTTCAAGATGGTTTCCGCTCAAGATAAGGGGGACATACTACGGATTCTTCAGCGCCTCCCATAACATCGGCGAAGGTCTCTCCTTCGTCTTCGTGGGCTCGATTGTGGCGGCCTTCGGATGGAGGTGGGGCTTTTTCGGCGCGGCCTGCGCCGGCGTGCTGGGAGTTCTTCTGATTCTGCTATGGATGCACGACACCCCGGAGAGCAGGGGACTCCCGGGCATCGAGGAACTCTCCGGCGAGAAGATGCCGGAGAAGACCGTCACCCCCGCCGACCAGACCCGCAGGATCCAGGCTGCGGTGCTCCGCAATCCGGGAGTGTGGGTGCTCGCCCTTTCCAGCGCCTTTATGTATATGAGCCGCTATGCCGTCAACGAGTGGGGGATCATTTTCCTTCAGGAGAGCTATGACTACTCCCTTGCGGAGGCAGCCGCCATCATCGGCGTCAACCCGATTTTCGGAGTGATCGGCACCGTGTTCTCCGGCTGGTTTTCGGACAAGGTGTTCCGGGGAGACAGGAGATACCCGGCGTTTGTGGCGGGAGTGCTTGAGGCGGTGGCGCTTTCTCTCTTCCTTTTCGGCGGGGGAAGCCACTTCGTCCTCGTCCTCTCGATGGTGCTTTTCGGAGTCGCCATCGGAGTCCTCATCTCCTTCCTCGGCGGTCTGATGGCAATCGACCTTGTGCCGAGAAAGGCGACGGGAGCGGCCATAGGCATAGTCGGAGTCGCGTCATACGCGGCGGCAGGGATGCAGAACATCATAACCGGTCTTCTGCTCGACGGCCACAGCTACGAGGCGGTAAACAGCCTCGGCGAGACCGTGACCAGGCACGACTACTCCGCCGTCAGCTGGTTCTGGCTCGGCGCCGCAGTCGTCTCTTTCCTCCTTCCGGTTCTCAACTGGAAGCGCAGACAGGGTATTCGCGCGTAGTGACTATGCTTACAGGCAGCGGCCCCGCCCCCTACCCCTGTCCGGGCGAGAAAGTTGGTTTCACGTACATTGCCTTTATCGAGGATTCCGTCTTCTGTTATTCCAAAGCGTCCTCCTGACCGCAAAAAAGACTAAAAAGTCGAAAGGCTGATTAGTCTTTTCAGTTGTCGAAAGCTCTACTCTTTCACGCAGCGGATTCCAGTTCGTTCAGAGGAATAGTACGGATGTTCCCGAA
>CAVILJ010000044.1:0-14882 GCA_963643555.1 Acetatifactor sp. | reverse complement strand
CCGCTGTACAGCTTGCCTATGACGAAACGACAGAAAAGCACGCCAGCGCGCCTCTGATGGGGCATTTCAAAAAGGCAGGAACCGCTCCGATGCGCAAGCTCGTCGAGTTCAAGGCGGACTTCGCAGGAGAGCCGAAGCTCGGTGACAAGTACACCGTAGCGGACATCTTCACCGAGGACGTCGCGTTCGTCGATGTCGTCGGCAT
Organism: Acetatifactor sp.; assembly: GCA_963643555.1. Taxonomy (GTDB): domain Bacteria; phylum Bacteroidota; class Bacteroidia; order Bacteroidales; family UBA932; genus Cryptobacteroides. The sequence goes on along the minus strand of CAVILJ010000044.1, from coordinate 14,677 downwards.
CTCTAAAGGTAGGGGATTCCAGGGCGTAGTTCACCGCCACGGATTCGCCGGAGTAGGCGGCCAGACCCACGGTCAGCACAACCGTCTCCGTCACCCAGGTTCAATGGGAGCGTCCTCCTGGCCGTCCCGCGTACTTCCCGGTATGCGTATGGCGGGCCATATGGGCAACGACAGGGTGAAGGTCAAGAACCTTCAGGTCGTCAAGGTTCTCCCCGAGAACAATCTCATCGTTGTCAAGGGTTCCGTTCCGGGAGCCAAGGGTTCTTATGTAATTTTGGAGGCTTAAGAGTATGGAATTATCAGTATTGAAGATTGACGGAACCGATTCCGGAAAGAAAGTCACTCTCGACGAAGGCGTATTCGGCATCCAGCCTAATGACCACGCCATCTATCTCGACGTCATCCAGCATCTCGCCAACCGTCGTCACGGCAACGCCAAGACCAAGGATCGCAGCGAGAACGCCCACAGCACCAAGAAGCTCGGTCGCCAGAAAGGCGGCGGCGGCGCACGCCACGGAAGCCTCAAGTCCAACATCTTCGTCGGCGGCGGGCGCGTCTTCGGACCGATGCCGCGCTTCTACCACAACAAGCTCAACAAGAAAGTGAAGGCCCTGGCCCGCAAGTCAGCGCTCTCATACAAGGCGGCCGAGGGCTCCATCATCGTCCTCGAGCAGTTCTCGCTCGCAGCTCCGAAGACCAAGGAGATGATCAATATCACCAAGGCCATAGGCGCGGGCGACCGCAAGGTCCTCTACATACTTCCGGAGGGCTCTGACAATATATTTCTTTCATCCCGCAACCTTCCTTATGTGGATGTCACCACGGTCGACGAGATCAACACCTACGCCATTATGAACGCCAACAAGCTCGTGTTCATCGACGGCGTGCAGGACATCATCGCAGAGAGGAACAAGCGCTAAACGAACACGGAGATGGGAATTTTAATTAAGCCAATAGTAACAGAGAAGATGACGGCTCAGGGCGAAAAATTGAACCGTTATGGCTTCATCGTAGACCGTGATGCCAACAAGCTTCAGATCAAGGAGGCGGTGGAGAAGCAGTATGGAGTCTCCGTCGCTGACGTCAACACCATCAACTACCACGGCAAGAGGAAGAGCCGCTACACCAAGGCGGGCGTCCTCCGCGGCCGGATGAATCACTTCAAGAAGGCATACGTCACGCTTGCGGGTGAGGACAAGATTGATTTTTACGCTAATATTTAAGGGAGGGACAGACAATGGCAGTAAGAAAATTCAAGCCGGTTACCCCCGGCCAGAGGAACAAGGTGATCAGCACATTCGAGGAGATCACCGCCAAGAAGCCTCACAAAGCATTGATTGAACCTCTCAAGAGCACAGGCGGCCGCAACAACACCGGCCAGATGACCGTCCGCTACATAGGCGGCGGCCACAAGAGGATGTACCGCATCATCGACTTCCGCCGTGCCAAGGACGACTGCACCGCGACGGTCCTTACCATCGAGTATGACCCTAACCGCAGCGCGCGCATCGCCCTCGTGCAGTACGAGGATGGCGAGAAGAGATACATCATCGCTCCGAAGGGGCTCAAGGTGGGTCAGGTCATCGCCTCAGGCAGCGGAGTCGCTCCCGAGGTCGGCAACTGTCTCCCGCTCTCTGAAATTCCTGTAGGTACTCTCGTCCACAACATCGAGCTCCGTCCCGGCCAGGGCGCCGCAATGGCGCGTTCCGCCGGAACCTTCGCTCAGCTCGCGGCCCGCGAGGGCAGCCACGCCGTTCTCCGCCTGCCTTCAGGCGAGACCCGTATGGTGCTCGTGTCCTGCCGCGCGACCGTCGGCGAGGTATCCAACACTGACCACAACCTCGAGAGCCACGGCAAGGCCGGCCGCAAGCGCTGGCTTGGCGTCCGTCCTCACAACAGAGGTGTCGTGATGAACCCTGTGGATCACCCGATGGGTGGTGGTGAAGGTCGTGCATCCGGCGGACATCCGCGCTCACGCAAGGGTCTGCCGGCCAAGGGCTACAAGACACGTAATCCTAAGGCGTCTTCAAACAAGTTCATCATCGAGAGAAGGAAGAAATAACAGGAATTAAACTTTAGAGATTATGAGTCGTTCATTAAGAAAAGGTCCATATATTCAGGAAGCTCTCGAGAAGAGAGTGCTCGCGATGAATGATGGCAGCAAGAAGAAAGAAGTGGTCAAGACCTGGTCCCGCGCCAGTATGATCTCCCCTGACTTCATCGGCCATACCATCGCGGTCCATAACGGAAACAAGTTTATCCCTGTTTACGTTACGGAGCAGATGGTGGGACACAAGCTCGGAGAGTTTGCCCCTACCCGTACATTCAGAGGTCATTCAGGTAACAATAAGAAGTAATCATTATGGGAAAGCGTAAAAGACTTATGGCTGAACGCCTCAAGGAGGCGAAGAAAGTTACAGCCGTCGCTAAACTGAATGACGTGCCTACATCGCCCCGCAAGATGCGTCTGGTAGCGGACACGGTGCGCGGAGCGGAGGTCAATCACGCCCTCGATCTTCTGAAGTTCTCCAAGAGGGAGGCTTCTGTCCGTCTCGAGAAGCTTCTCCGCAGCGCCATCGCCAACTGGGAAGCCAAGAATCCGGACAAGAGCAAAGAGCTCGACAACGGCAACGTATATGTCAAGACCATAATGGTCGGCGGAGGCCGCACGCTGAAGCGTATCCGTCCTTGTCCTCAGGGCAGGGCGGGCCGCATCCGCAAGCGCTCCAATCACGTTACCGTCATCCTTGATGTAAAACAACCGGTGGAGAATAAGTAATATGGGACAGAAAACAAATCCTATCAGCAACAGAATCGGTATCACCCGCGGTTGGGACTCTAACTGGTGCGGTGGTAACTACGCGGAGAAGATAGCGGAGGACTACGAGATCCGCAAGTATCTCAGCAAGCGTCTTGCCAAGGCGAGCCTCAGCAGGATCATCATCGAGAGAACCCTCAAGCTCATCACTGTCACCATCTATGCTGCCCGTCCGGGCTTCATCATCGGCAAGGGAGGCGCAGAGGTCGACAAGCTCAAGGAGGAGCTCAAGAAGGTCACCAGCAAGGATGTGCAGATCAACATCTTCGAGGTGAAGCGTCCGGAGGTGGACGCCAACATCGTGGCCGACAGCATAGCCCGTCAGATCGAGGGGCGCGTGTCCTACCGCCGCGCCATCAAGATGGCCGTCGCGAACACTATGAGAGTGGGCGCGGAAGGCATCAAGGTGCTCATCAGCGGACGTGTGGGCGGAGCTGAAATGGCCCGCAACGAGATGTTCAAGGAGGGGCGCACCCCTCTCCACACCTTCCGTGCGGACATCGACTACGCTCTCGCGGTGGCACACACCAAGGTCGGAGCCCTCGGCATCAAGGTATGGATCTGCAACGGTGAGCGCTACGGCAAGCAGGACCTCACTCCTGCGGCCCTCTCCGCCGCCAACGCCCAGGCAGCCGGTCAGAATCGCGGCGGACGTCGCGACGACCGTGACCGCCGCGGCGGACGCTCAGACCGTGACCGTCGCCCGCGCAGGGACAACCAGAAGTAATTTGAAATAAATTACTATATTTGAGGCCGGTTCGCAGACGAGCGGACCGGCCTTGTTTCAATCAAACGCAGAGTTTTATGAAGAAATTTACCATCATCGCAGCCGCCCTTCTGGTACTCACCGCCGGCTGCAAGTCCGAAGAGCAGAAGGTCGCCGACTACAATGCGGCCACCGAGAAGTTTATGGAGAACTACAACGCCGCCACCGAAAAGATCCGGGCCGACTCCACCCTCACTGACGAGGCCAGGATGGCCGCCCTGGAGAAGAACTTCGACGAGACCGTCTCAAAGTTCGTCGACGAGAGGGTCGCGCTCATCAAGAAGAACCCTTCCGGACAGCTCGCTCTCGCCGCTCTCAAGGACGTATGGAACAACCTTGAGACCGCGCAGCAGGCCGAAGTGCTCGACTGCCTCAAGGGAGAGGCCGCTAAGGACTCCACGGTCCTCGAATACAGGGCCGCGCTCGACACCAGGCTGTCCACCGCCGAAGGGCAGATGTTCACCGACTTCACCATCGTGCAGGACCCTGCCAAGCCGGAGGAGAGCACCGTCAGGTTCTCCGACTATGTCGGCAAGGGCAAATATGTCCTCGTCGACTTCTGGGCAAGCTGGTGCGGCCCTTGTAAGAGGGAGATTCCGAACATCGCGTCCGTCTATGAGAAGTACAAGGGCGACGATTTCGACGTGCTCAGCATAGCCGTATGGGACAAGCCCGGGGACACCGTCGCCGCCGCCAAGGAGCACGGAGTCGTATGGAGCCAGATCATCAACGCCCAGAGGATTCCTACCGCTATCTACGGCATCGAGGGCATACCTCACATTATGCTGATCGGCCCTGACGGGGTCATCATCAAGCGTGGTCTCAGGGGAGAGGCCATCGGAAAGGCCGTCGCCGAGGCTCTTGGACGTTAAGGATAAAATAAGCCTCTTACCACATTCCCCCGGAGTTTACAGATACTACAACTCCGAGGGAACTGTGATTTATGTGGGTAAGGCCAAGGACCTCGCCAAGCGGGTCGCGCAGTACTTCATAAGCCCGGAGCGCCTCACGCTCAAGACGCGCGTGCTGGTCTCCAAGATTGCCGACATCCAGTATTCGGTGGTCGACAGCGAAGCCGACGCCCTGCTGCTCGAGAACAATCTCATCAAGCAGTACAAGCCCCGCTACAACATCCTCCTCAAGGACTCCAAGACCTACCCTTGGATATGCGTCACCGACGAGGAGTTCCCGAGGGTGTTTCTGACCCGCCGTCTGGTGCGCAACGGCTCCCGCTACTTCGGGCCCTACAGTTCGGTGCAGCACGCGAGGGCGCTGCTGGAGTTCTTCGAGGCCAACTATCCTCTCCGCTCCTGCCGCCTCGCCATCACTTCCGACGCGGTGCTCCGGCACAAGTTCCGTCCCTGCCTGGATCTGCACCTTCACCGCTGCCTCGGATGCTGCATAGGCGGCATCTCCCGCGAGGAATACGGGGCGCACATCAGCGAAATAGTCCGCCTGTTGAGCGGAGGGGCCAGCGGGATCATCAGGGACTATAAGGCACGGATGCTCAAGGCTTCCGAGGAGCTGGACTTCGAGACCGCCGCACTCTACAAGCAGCGCGTCGACGCCCTGCAGAGCCACTACTCCAAGTCCATCATCACCGCTGCCGGAGAGCGGGACGTGGATGTGTTCTCGCTTGTGTTCGACGGCCCGGAGGCGTTCGGCAACTTCCTCAGGATCAAGGGAGGAGCCGTCATCCAGTCGCTCAACCTCGGTTTCCGTATGCCTATCGAGGAAGAGCGGGCTTCGGTACTCAGCAGTTTCATCGCCGAGATAGAGTCCAAGTTCGGGACGCTCAGCCCGGAAGTCATCGTGCCCTTCCTGCCCGACGTGAGCATCGATGGGGTGGAGTTCAGGATTCCGCAGCGCGGCGACAAGCTCTCCCTGCTTGAACTCAGCGACAAGAACTCCCGCGAGTTCCGCTTCAACTCCCTGCGGGAGCGCGAGCACACCAACCCCGACGAGTTCCGCGCCGCAGTGCTGGAGGAGCTGCGCAAAGCCATAGGGATGAAAGACCTGCCTGAGCATATCGAGTGCTTCGACAACTCCAATATCCAGGGCACCAATCCGGTAGCATCCTGCGTGGTCTTCAGGGGAGGAGTGCCTTCGAAGAAGGACTACCGCAAATTCAAGATAAAGACAGTGGTCGGGGCCAACGACTACGCCTCGATGAAGGAGGTGGTCAACCGCCGCTACTCCCGCCTCTGTGAGGAAGCGCCGGACGACCTGCCGCAGCTCGTCGTGATAGACGGCGGGAAGGGGCAGCTCGACTTTGCCTATCAGGCCATCTGCGAGTTGGGGCTGGAGCGCAGGCTCACCGTGATAGGTCTGGCGAAGCGCCTTGAGGAGGTAATCCGGGTCGGCGACCCGTATCCTCTCTTCCTTGACCGCAACTCCCAGGCACTCAAGCTTCTGCAGCGCGTGCGCGACGAGGCCCACCGCTTCGGCGTCACGTTCCACCGCTCCCTGCGGAGCAAGGCGGCGCTCTCTTCGGCCCTGAGAGAGATCAAGGGGGTGGGTGAGCAGACAGAGCAGCGGCTGCTGATGCACTTCGGCAGTGTCGCGAGGGTGGCCGCCGCTTCGCAGGAGTCGCTCGCGGAGCTCGTAGGAGAGGCGCTCGCGGCACGGATCAGACAACATTTCGACAATGGACAGCAATAGATTCAACAGGTATTTCAGCATTTTCATCCTCGTCGGGATGACGGCGGCGATGGCCATCGCCACCGCTTTCAAGCTCCGCGACGCGCAGACCGGGCAGGCGTTGCTCATCGTGGCCGCGTTTGGCTCGCTGATGGGGATACTCAGCACGGTGTGCTCCGCCAACGCGAAGATTCTCACTTTCCTGTTCGGACTTTTCGATGTCTCCATCTACGGGGTGATGTGCTTCGTCGGCGGCAAATACGGCAACGCCGCACTGCATCTGCTCTATTTCCTGCCTATGCAGTTCGTCGGCTTCTTTCAGTGGCGCCGGAGGGGCGCTGCTTCAGGCACACAGGTGCGGGCGCGCAGGCTCGGGACGCGTCAGTGGCTGCTCTACGGCGGGATTTTCCTCGTGGGGCTGGCCGTCTCCTATGCCATCCTCTCCGCGATGGGCGACAGCGAGGCCGCGCAGGTGGTCAAGCTCACCATACTGATGGATGCCGTCTCGATGATGTGCAACATCCTCGGCCAGCTGCTGATGTCGATGGCCTATATGGAGCAGTGGATATTCTGGATCGGGGTCAATGTCGCCTCGGTGGTAATGTGGGCCGGCACTCTCGCCCACAGTTCCGACTCCTACGCCCTCGTCTACCTCATCAAGTACAGCTTCTACTTCCTCAACTCGCTCAACGGACTGCGCATCTGGATAGGCCTCAGCCGACCGCAAGGCAAGTAGATATAGATTTTGATACACATCAACGGGGATACATCTTGTATCGTCCGAAAAACTTAATGTAACACGGCGCCGGACAAGCGCCGTGTTATCGTTTATATCTTTGCCCAATAACCACAGCGACACACCACCAATCATTTAATAACCTATTATGAGTAAAAAAGTTTTGATTCGAGCCATCAGCGTCACTCTGGCGCTGTTTGTCTCTGTCTTTTTCTCGGCGGGCGCTCTTGCTCAAAACCGCACCATCACGGGTACGGTGGCCGACAATCAAGGGTTACCGGTCATCGGAGCAGCGGTCATCGTTGTGGGCCAGACCTCGACGGGCACCCTCACCGACAACGACGGCAAGTTCGTTCTGGAAGTGCCGGCAAGGGCTTCCATCGAAGTATCCTGCATAGGATATGTCTCACAGACCGTAGCCGTAGGCAGCAGGTCGCATTTCGAATTCGTGCTCAGCGAGGACGCCCAGCTCCTCGAAGAGACGGTGGTCATCGGCTATGGTGTCCAGAAGAAGAGCGACCTCACGGGGTCAGTGGCTTCCGTCCGCTCTGAAGACCTCCAGAACCGCTCCACTTCCGATGCGGCTGCCGCTCTTCAGGGCAAGGCTGCGGGCGTGCAGATCCTCAATGCTTCAGGTGCTCCTGGCGCCGGAGCGGAAATCCGCGTGCGCGGTTTCTCCTCCAACTCCGGAAGCCTCGGACCGCTCCTCATCGTGGACGGTCTCAAGGTGGACAACATCCAGTACCTCGACCCTGAGATGATCGAGTCCATCGAGGTCCTCAAGGACGCTGCTTCGGCGGCCATCTACGGTGCGCAGGCGGGCAACGGTGTCGTACTCGTCACCACCAAGACCGGCGCGGGCACCAAGGGTGACGGCAAGGTCTTCTACAACAACCAGTTCTCCCTCGCCTCCCTCTCCCGCAGCGTGGATATTATGAACGCTTCCGAGTACATCGCTTTCGGCAAGGCCAACGGCTATCTCACCCAGGCGATGCTCGACACCTACTACGACGGCAAGACCGACGTGGACTGGGGCAAGGAGGTATTCGTGCCTACCTGGAGCCAGCGCCACACCATAGGATTCCAGGGCGGCAACGAGAGGGGCAACTACTTCGCCTCCCTCAACTATGTCGACAACAACGGTATCTTCCGCGGCGACAAGGACACCTACAACCGTCTGACTTTCCAGGTCAACGCTGACTACAGGATCAAGAAGTGGCTCACCGTCGGGACCAACAACTCCATAGAGAAGTGGGCGACCAAGAGCATCTCACAGCGCAGCGACAACGGCTCCGCAATGCTTGCGGTGCTCACCTCGTCTCCTCTCTTCCCGGTGGCCTGCGACTACGACGGACTCACCCCGGCTATGAAAGAAGCCCTTGCCAACGGCATCAAGGTCATCGAGGCTCCGGAGTATCCGGGCAAATACTGGGCTCTCCCTCTCTTCGGCGAGACCCAGTCTGCCAACCCGTTCATCCAGAGGGATGCCAGCGACTCCTCCAACGGAGGCTTCAGCATCCGTGGCGTAGCCTATGCCAACCTGACCCCGCTCAAGGGTCTCACTTTCACTTCACGCTTCGGCTACCGTATCGCCCAGAGCACGTCTCACTACTATATTGAGCCTTACTACGCCAACGCATTCGTGAAGAACGACACCTACACCATTTCCGCTTCCGCCAACACGAGCTGGTACTACCAGTGGGAGAACTTCGCCAACTACAACCGCACGTTCGGCAAGCACGACATCTCCGCGATGGCCGGTATGTCATACACCGAGAATAACTATGACAACGTCTATGCAGCCGCTTCCGGCACCGATATCCTCAAGGGATATGCCGAGAACTTCCGCTACATCGACTATGTCAAGTCAGGCGACGGCATCACCAAGACTATGACCAACGCTCCGGGACGCTCCGCGCAGCTCTCATACTTCGCCCGCCTGGGATATACCTACGACAACCGCTACAGCGTCCAGGCCAACTTCCGCGCCGACGCGTTCGACTCGTCCAAACTTCCTGCCGACTCGCGCTGGGGGTACTTCCCTTCAGTGTCAGCAGGCTGGACTCTCAGCAACGAGAGCTTCATCAGGGACAATGTCAGCGCTGACATCCTCTCTTTCCTCAAGCTCCGCGCCTCCTGGGGTATCAACGGCAACATCAACGTGCTGAGCGGCTATCCGTACTCTTCCACCATCGCCGTCAACGGGCAGTGGTATCAGTACGGAGTCGACAGTCCGACCCTCACCTACGGTTCGATGCCGAGCGGCATCCCTAACGAGAATCTCCGCTGGGAGACCTCCGAGCAGATTGACCTCGGTCTCGACGCCCGCCTCCTCAACAACCGCCTCACCGTCGGCGTCGACTACTACAAGAAAGATACCCGCGACCTGCTGGTCGGCGTAAGTCCGGTTTATGAAGTCGGCGTGTCTTCCTCCACCACCACCAACGCCGGTTCCATCCGCAACAGCGGTCTGGAGCTTGAACTCAGCTGGAAAGACCAGATCGGCGACTTCTCATACTCCGTGTCCGGCAATATGGCGACTCTCAAGAACAAGGTGACATATCTCGATCCTACTCTTGACCGCATCATCGGAGTCTCTCCTCAGGGTACCAAGATGTCCACCGTATTCGAGGAGGGCTATCCTATCTGGTATATGCTCGGCTACAAGGCCACCGGCATCGACTCCGAGGGCAACGCCACCTATCAGGACACCAACAACGACGGCGTGATCGATGACAACGACCGCGTCAACATCGGCTGCGGTATCCCAGACGTGACCTACGGCATCACCGTCAACCTCGCGTGGAAGAACTTTGATCTCACCATCTTCGGCACCGGAGCGGCAGGCAGCGAGATACTTCCTACCTCATTCCGTACCGACCGTCCGAGCTGCAACACTTACAGCTACTACTGGGCCAACTCCTGGAAGGAGGGCCAGGACAACTCCGGCGCCAAGTTCCCTGCGGCCAGCAAGTGGACTCAGGAGGCGTTCAGCTCCACCCTCACAGTGTTCGACGGCTCTTACTTCAAGATCAAGCAGATCCAGCTCGGCTACACTCTTCCTAGGACCATCCTCCGCAAGGTCGGTATGAGCAACTGCCGCGTCTTCGCTTCTCTCGACAACTTCTTCACTTTCACCAAGTACATCGGACTCGACCCGGAGATCGCCACCTATGGCGGAAGCTCCAGCGGTATAGATATGGGTGTTTATCCGACCTCGAAGCAGTTGATTCTCGGTGTTAATCTCGCATTCTAAACATTTTAAGGATATGAAAAAGACCTTTACATATATAGTCGGGATTGCCGCCCTTGTATTCACGGCCGCTTCCTGCGAGTCCCGTCTCAACATACCGCAGAAAGGTGTGGTTTCGATAGAGGATTTCTACAAGACGGACGAGGATGCGGAGTCGGCTCTCACGGCGGCGTATTCCCGCACCTACTGCTACTACAACTACAACAATACCATCGGCTGGAACGACGCTCCGCATCTCGCAATCTGGACATACGCTTCCGATGACATATATGCCGCCGGCAACAATGCTTCCGACAACACTGCGCAGCAGGAGATGAACTCCTACCGCTTCGACAACAACAACGCCAACATCACGGCCTCCTATCAGTCTTACTACGTCTCAATCTACGCCTGCAACCTCGTCATCGACAACTTCGCCGGCGACAAGGCCGACAGCCAGATCAAGAAGAGGTGCGTGGCGGAGGCGAGGATACTCCGTGCCTACGACCACCTTATGCTCGCCCTGGGCTGGGGCACGCCTCCTATCATCGACCACGTGATCGGCGGTGATGAGAGGCCTGCCAACTCCGAGAGTCAGGAACAGGTGCTCCAGTGGGTTGCCGAGGAGTGCGACCTCGCGCTTCCTGACCTCGACGAGCGCAAGAGCGTGAGCGACAAGGACGGCGTCGCCAAGGTCACCAAGGGCTTCGCACAGGCGGTCAAGGGCAAGGCTCTCCTCTCCCTGAAGAACTGGGCGGGGGCGCAGGCCGCCCTCAAGCCTATCGTAGAGGCGACCGACAAGTACGAGCTTGTGCCTTCAGACCATATGGTGGATCTCTTCCACCTTGAGGGCGACGGCAACAGCGAGTCCATCTTCGAGCTCAACTATGTCTACGGATCCGACGTTCCTGACCAGTACAACAGGAGCGGACGCAACCTAACCACTCTCTGGAACTGGCGTATGGACAAGATGCTGGCTCCTACCGGAGAGGGCACCCAGGTCTACAACAACGGTTGGGGCGAAGTCAATCCTACCAAGAAGTTCGTCGAGACCCTGATAGCCAACGACGGGATCAACTCCGCACGCCGCAAGGCTTGGATCAAGAGCTACGATGAGGTTCTCTACGAGATGCCGTACACGAGCGATGCGACCACTACCACCACCCTTGAACTCAAGAAGACCGACCGCAATCGCGGAATCCACGCCGGCGACGGTCTCTACGGACACTGCGGCTGGTTTATGTGGAAGAGGAACATCCGCCCTCAGGATATGAGCCCGAGCAACCAGAGGATGTACAACTTCCCTATTATGAGACTCCCTGAGGTGCTTCTTATGTATGCGGAGGCCTGCGCGATGCAGGGCGACCCTGACGGCAGCGGCCTCAAGGCCCTCAACAGGATTCAGAAGCGCGCCCAGTCCGCCCACATCAGCACCAAGTGCGAGATGAGCGAAGTCAAGACCGAGAAGTATCTCGAGTGCTGGCTTGAGTGCACCCGCATCCAGGACCTCCGCCGCTGGGGTGACGGGGAGAAGGAGCTCGGAGACAACGGCACCTACTACCCTTCATATTGCGACGCTATGTTCACCAAGGGGGAGACCGAGCACAGGGGATATGTTGATGAGTCCAATGCGGACTGGTGCAAGAAGCTCTACAAGGTCGGCTTCAAGTCCGGCAAGCACGAGCTCTTCCCGTTCCCGTTCGCCGAGATGCAGATCAACCCTAACATCACCCAGAACCCCGGGTATTGACAGCTTGTCTGCGCCAGCTCGCATAAACACGAAGCCGACCCTTCCCGGGCCGGCTTCTATTGTATTATCGGAGAGTCCTTCCTGACCTCCTATTCCGGCAGGGACGAATCCTGAGTCGGGCCGGCGGGCTGCGCCGGGCGGCGGCGAGGGGTCACGAGCACCGGCTTCCCCGTCGCGTCGTGGGTCGGCATACCGTAACGGTCGGAGAGCATACTCTTGCCGCGCAGCGAGTCTATAGGCATATTGAGCGGACGCACATCCTCCGGCAGCGGCTTCCCGGAGAAGGTCTGGAAATATCCTACGCAGGCATCCCTCCACCATTCGGCGTCGTTTTTCTGAATCTCGAGCTTCCCGCCCACCTCCTCATAGATGGACTTGCTCACATACGGCTTCAGACTCTCCCAGGTCTTCCTGTACGCCTCCACCCCGCTGATGCCACGGTCATAGTGCAGGCAGAGCTCATCCCAGAGGCTTCTTCCGCTGCTCATCCTGTAGTCCCAGTCCAGATGGTGAAACCACAGCAGCAGAGTCTCCGGGCAGGTCTGAGTCGAGTTGAACTCCGAGGCGAGCGGCTCGTTGTACTGGTCCACATTGTCCGTCCCCTCCCTCGTGCGGTCAAATCCGATACCGTCCTTGCCCGCCTTGTGGTAGAATGTCGGCGACCAGTCGCGGCGTATGCTCCGCTCCCACGGTCCCGGTCCGTAGTGCGAACCGGCGAAGATATGGTGCAGCCCGAGAGGCATCGTGTAGTCGACGGTAGTCTCGCGCGAAGTCATCAGGATGTCCTTGACCGGATCGAGAAACTTCTTCTCGAACGCCCTCGCGCTTATCCCTTCCGGGCAGTTGAAAGTCTGGCGCACCCACTCGTCGGCAATCCGCTCCGCGCCAAGCTCGGGATTCCACGCGAGTCGGCCGAAGGCATACCAGTTGGACTGAGCGAAGATATAGCCGCAGAAGTTGGCGTCCTGTCCGGTATTGGCTACTCCGGCGACACCCTTGACCATCTTGGCCACGGTAGAGCCCTCTCCGTCGCGCCAGGTATCGCTGTCGAGACACTCCTCATAGGTCGTCCCGTGATAGACGAGGTGGTTGGAAAATCCGAGATACTCCTGGGTGATCTGGAACTCAAGCATCATCGGGGTCTGCCTTAGCCGTCCGAAGAGAGGACTGAACGGCTCGCGGGGCTGGAAGTCGATAGGACCGTTCTTGATCTGCACGATCACGTTGTCGGCGAACTTGCCGTCCAGCGGAGCGAACTCCTCCAGCGCCTGGTTTGCCCTGTCTTCGCTGCTCGGATTATAGACGAACGCCCTCCACATCACGATGCCGCCGTAAGGCTTGAGGGCCTCGGCCAGCATATTGGCCCCGTCGGCGTGCGTGCGGCCGTAGTTCTGCGGGCCCGCCTGCCCCTCCGAGTTGGCCTTGACCAGGAAACCGCCGAAGTCCGGGATGGCGGCGTAGATTTCAGCCGCCTTGTCTTTCCACCACGTGCGCACCTTAGGGTTGAGCGGGTCGCCTGATTTCAGACCGTCCAGGCTGATAGGGCTCGTCCACTTGATCGAGAGATAGGTGCTGATGCCGTACTCGCGGAGTATGTCCGCGATCTTCGCCACGCGGGCGATATGCTCCGCGTCGAGGATGAGCGGGTTGGAGTTGACATTGTTGAGCACCGCCCCGTTGAGCCCGACGGAGGAGCAGAGTTCGCCGTAGCGGCGGATCCTCCCGACCGGAATTTCCGGCGAAGTCCACTCCCACATAGAGAGTCCCGCATAGCCTCTCTCCACAGTGTCGTCGAGGTTGTCCCAGTGGTTGAGGATACGGTACTCGTAGTAAGGCTTCTCCCTGAGGTCCATCCCCGCTCCGGCCTCTCCGAGCAGCTCTGCGCGGCGCAGGGCGTGCACTCCGTAGCGGACGGCGGACTCGGACCCGCCCTCAATGAAGCGCTTGCCGTCCCGGTCGTAGATGTGGTATTCCTCTCTCTCGAGGTCGCTGTTGACCCCGGTCTGTACCGAGGCGAGCACGGCCTCGTAGCTCCGTCCGTTGGCGAGCCAGAGTTCGGTACCGTCCTGTGTGCTCGGAGTCGGAGCGCTGCACGCCGCTGCGGCCAAAGCAATCGTGGCGGCCGTGATTATCAGTTTTGAATGCTTCATATTTCTTAAATACTCCTGCGGTTATTCTCAAAGCATAAAGATAAGCATTTTCCCTTATACACTTCGGAAGCGCGGCTGTGAGTTGTAACAATATAAATAATAATTGTTATCACCGGGTAAGTCCCCGTATTTTGCGGAGGTCTCCAGCCTCTCCTCCTGTGCGTCCGGGAGGCCGGATTTGGATATTAAAAAAATTATCCGTTAATTTGCAGACCCTTTGACGTGGGAAATGTACTAATAAAACTTAATATCTATCATTATGGATTATCCTGAAATTGTAGAGAAAGTCAAGGCGATAATCGTTGACAAGCTTGGCGTAGAGCCTTCAGAGGTCACTGAGACCGCTAATTTTACTAACGATCTTGGGGCAGACTCCCTTGACACTGTCGAGCTCCTTATGGAATTCGAGAAGGTGTTCGGCATCAAGATTCCTGATGAGGAAACAAGCACCATCGCAACCGTCAAGGACGCGTGTGACAAAGTCGCCGAGAAGCTCGCGAAATAAGAGATTTCTTCTGACTAAACTTAAGAGGGGCTGACTAAAAAGTCCCGCAGGGACCGCGACGTAGGAGCGAAATACCCCTG
>CAVILJ010000043.1:0-15283 GCA_963643555.1 Acetatifactor sp. | reverse complement strand
GGAGGCGGGCGCTCCCGCCGGGAGCGCGCTGACCTTGACGGTCAGCGGGTCGGTCATCACCCTCTTGCGTATCGTCTGGTAGTCATCCTGGAAGAAATCGTCGAATATGCTGCCCGTAGGCTGTCGGCGGGTCCTTATGTTGACCTGGCAGACGAGCTCGGCGGGAGAAATCCTTATCTCTCCGGACTTCTGCGGGATAAGCGTCCAGCTGCGCAGCAGCGCCGCGCTGTATATCCTGTCGCCCAGCTTCTCGCGGTGGAACTCGATATTGCTCGGGGCCTGCGTCTCCTGACTCCAGAAGCCGTTGAAATCCGGGAACTTCGCGTTCTCGAAGCCGGCGAGATTGACAGTCTCCCTCCGGTAGAACTTGAGGGTCGCCGTCACCGGCTCCCCCACCATCACGCTGCGCTTGCTCAGGGTCAGGCGGAGGAACATATCCTCGGAAGACACCGTCCCCTCGGCCTCCGCCCCGCCCCGCCCCGCTGACGAAGAGGAAGAGCCTGACTGCGAAGAGGAGGACGCGCTGTCCGCGACCACCTCAATCTCGGGCGCATCGGAAGCGTATTTCCTGCCCTTCACCGTGGCGCGGGCCGACTGGAGGGTGAAGTGGCCCGTCTTCTTCGGCATCAGGATGTAGGTATAGCTGGTCTGCGTGGTCTTGGTGGTGACTCCGTTGACTATCGACACCGACGACGAGCGGCCCTTCTGCGGCCCCCACACCAGCTGGAAGTCCTCGCCGGCTTCCCAGTCGAAGTCCGACGGGGAGTACTCCCCGCTTATGATGAACGTCACGTTGAACTGCTCGTTGACTCCCACGAGGTTCGGCGCCTGCACCTTGACCGTGGTCTGCGCGGCGGCGAAGAGCGCGAGCAATGAAGCCGAAAGTACTGCAAACAGTTTTCTCATCACCAATTCTTCTCCTTTTGTTTTGATTTGAGCAGCGCGGCCTTCTCCTTGTTGACCTTGTCCTGAGTCTCCTTCTCCTTGGCCTGCACGGCTCTCAGCATCTGCTGGGCCTGCTGCGGAGATATCTCCTGCTGCCCGCCGTCCTGCGGCTGCTGCTGACTCTGATCATTCTGCTCATCCTGATTATTCTGGCCGTCCTGCTTGTCCTGATCCCGGTCGTTCTGCTGCTGATCCGAGTCCTGATTGTTCCGGTCCTGATCCTGATTGCCCTGGCCGCCACCGCCCTGACTCTGCTGATTTTCCAGCATCTTCTTGGCGTAGATATAGTTCTCCTTGGCGTCCAGGTCGTCCGGGTCCCGCAGCAGAGCCTCGCGGAAACTCTTGACCGCCGAGGCGTAGTCCCTGCGCTGAAGCGCGACATCGCCGGCATTGTAGTGATACTGCGCCGGAGCGCTCTCGGAAGCGACCGCGTCCAGAGCCTTCTTCGCCCCCTCATAGTCCTGCTGACGGTAGAGCGCCGAAGCCAGATTGTACTGCGCCTTCATCGAAGTCGAGTCCTTGAGGACAGCCTTGCGGTAGTCGATCTCCGCCTCCTTGAACTTATCCCTGCGGAACTTGCGGTTGCCCGCCCTCACATCGTGCCTGTCCGCCTGGCCCGCAGCCGGCAGCACAAGCAGCATCAGTGCCGCACCAAATATGGTTTTAAGCGCTCCGGACATCAGAATAACCTCCTTTTGGGCTTCCTCTCGCCGACGATCATCTCCAGAGTGAAGAAGAAGAGCGCCGCCGCGAAGAAGTACATATATTGTTCGTCATATTCCTCGAAGACCACGGAGCTGAAGCGCTCGTCCTCGAGCTTATTGATCTCGTCTATGATAGGGTTGAGCCCGAACTCCTCGTTGCCGGCGTGCACATAAGCTCCGCCCCCTGCGGAAGCGATCCGCTTGAGGGTCGACTCGTCGAGGCGCGACACGACTATCTCGCCGTTCTTGTCCTTGAGGAGCTCGCCGTCCACCTTGAGCGGCTGTCCGCTGAGAGTCCCGACCCCTATCGTATAGACCCTGATGCCCGCCGAAGCCGCCTCCTTGGCAGCCTCCACTGCATCGTCCTCGTGATTCTCGCCGTCGGTGATCACGATGATGGCGCGGCTCTTCTCGCTCTGGGCGCTGAAGCTCTTGGCAGCGGTGTGTATCGCGTCGCCGATGGCCGTACCCTGCACCGGAATCGACTGAGTGTCAATCGTATTGAGGAACATCTTGGCAGACACATAGTCGGTCGTGACCGGAAGCTGCACAAACGAGGTCCCGGCGAAGATGACCAGCCCTATGCGGTCGCCCTGCAATCGGTCCACAAGTCGCGAGATGGCGAGTTTGGCACGGCTGAGCCTGCTCGGCGAATAGTCCTCGGCAAGCATCGAGTTGGACACGTCGAGACAGATGACGATTTCCGCCCCTTTGGTCTCCCGCTCCACGAGTTTCGCCCCCAGCAGCGGGCGCGAAATCCCGACGATGAAGCAGGCGGACGCGAGACTGTAGAGCACCATCCTCCACCATCCCTTGGACGATGACCACGACGGCATAAGCTCGCGCACCATAGTTTCGTCCCCGAAAGCGCGAAGACGCCTGCGCCTCAGGGTGCGCAGCAAAGCGTATCCCACGAACAGCAGAGGCACGAGCAGAAGCAGCCAGAGATATTTGGGTTCGGCAAAATACAGCATTACGGCAACCTCCTTGACATTAACGCTCCGAGGAGCAGTTCGAGCAGCAGGCAGAGCAGCGCCGCGAAGGCGTAGCCGCCGAAGAGCTCCTTATATACCGGGAAACTGTCCACAGTGGTGCGGGCGGTCTCCATACGGTTGATCTCCGAATAGATTTCCGCCAGCTTGGTGTTGTCGGTAGCCCTGAAATATCTGCCCCCGGTAGTCTCGGCCACGGTCTTGAGCAGAGCTTCGTCTATCTCGACCTGCATATTGCGCACTTCGACCCCCCAAGGGGTCATCACCGGATAAGGGGCGGTCCCGTTGGCCCCGACGCCTATCGTATAGACTCTCACGCCGTAGGTTTTGGCTATCTCGGCGGCGGTCTGCGGAGCTATCTCGCCCCTGTTGTTGACTCCGTCGGTGAGCAGTATCACCACCCGGCTCGGCGCATCGGAGTCCATCATCCTCGCCACCGCAGTGGCCAGCCCGTTGCCGATGGCGGTGCCGTCCTCGATCAGGTCGGTCTGGACCTCCTTCATCAGATTGATCAGGGTCGCCCTGTCGGTGGTCAGCGGGCACTGGGTGTAGCTCTCTCCCGCGAAGACGACTATGCCCATCCGGTCGGAAGGGCGCTGCGAGATGAACTCTATCGCTATGTCCTTGGCCGCCGAGATGCGGTCCGGAGTGAAGTCCCGCGCAAGCATACTCGTGGAGACGTCCATCGCGAATACTATGTCGATGCCCTCCGTGTCGCGCTTCTCGACCTCACTGGACGAGCGAGGCCGCGCAAGAGCTATGATTATCATGGACAAAGCCGCTATCCGCAGAGCAAAGGGGATATGCCTTATCACGGCAAGCGGCGAAAGCCCCGCCTGCATCCACGGCTGCACGGTGGAGACCCGCAGATGCGGTCTGCGCTCCCGCAGCTCGATATAGACGTAGCGGGCGACAAGCAGCAGGGGCACTGCCAGCAGCCAGAGCAGATGAGGATACTCAAAGAACATCCTTCTCCTGCCCCTCCTCCGGCTCAATCTTATATGTCGAAGTGACGAAGCGCACCGCCGCAGGGAGCGCGGTGGCGTTCTCGTCGTCGCTCGCGATGTGTTTGGCGAACTTCACGAAGTCGGCGCGTTCGAAGAGCCCGCGCATCTCGGAGTACATCTCAGGGGTGATGTCCCTGTCAGACTTCAGCGCGTCGAAGAGTTCGGCGGTCGTCATCTCCGGGGCATCGATACCGAAGCGCTCCTCGATATAGTCCTTGAGGGCGTCGGTGATGCCGGAATAGAAAGCCTTCTGCCTGTCAGGAGCCCAGTATGCGCTGCTGCGGAACTTGTCCAGACGGCGCAGCGCCACAATGTGGGCGGGGTCGTCGCAGTGCGCCGCGTCAGCCGCCTTGCGCCTGCGGGAAAGTATCAGCGCCACCGCGAGGATGCAGAGCGCCGACGCGAGCCAGATGCCGGCGATCCAGGGAAGTATCTCCTTGAGCGTAAGCGGATAGCGCATCTGCCCCTTGATGTCGTGGAGGACGAATGTCGCGGTGTCCACCGGCATCGTCTTCACGTCCATCTCCATAGCGTCGAAGAGCAGGGTATCCACAGCCCCCTCCGCGCTGAGGCGCATCACCGCCAGCTGAGGCAGGGTGTAGTGTCCCTCCTCGAACGGGGCCACGACTATGCTGCCTTCGATGTCGAGCAGTCCGCTGCTGCGTTTCAGGGTATCCAGCTTCCAGTTCCTCACGAGCGTCAGGGTGTCGTTGGAGACCTCGCTGAAGTCCTGCAGGGCGAGCTGCGTGCCCGCCTTGACGCTGTCGAGGCGGAAGCCATATTCGAGCTGGTCCGCAATCAGGACGGAGTCGCGCGGGGTGAGCGACCTGAGGAAAGGCCGGCCTCCCGGCACGATGTCCAGCATCACGGTCAGTATGAGGAATAATATCTTCATCTATGAGCGAAAAGCGCCATCAGCCCCTTGACATAGTCCGAGTCGGTGGCAATATCCACATTGTCAATCCCGTATTTGTTGAAGAGAGCCCGCTCCCTGTCGGAAAGCCCGGCGAACCAGAGGGCGTAGGCGTCGCGTACCCGGCGGCTGTCGCTGTTGACCCACGAGGCCCGTCCGGTCTCGCTGTCCTTGACGTGCACCAGCCCCACCGCCGGGAGCTGCCTCTCGCGGGGATCGTGCACCTTGATGACGCTCAGGTCGTGGCGGCCCGCCGCCACCTTGAGGCCCTCCTCATAGCGAGGATTGCCCCCGGCGTCCACGTCGAGCAGGTCGCTCAGCAGAAACGCCGTGCACTTCTTCTTGATGGCGTTGGTCAGATAGCGCAGCGCTCCGCCTATGTCGGTGCCGTCTGAGCCGGGCTGCAGCTCGAGCATCTCGCGGATGACGCGGAGCAGGTGCGAGCGCCCCTTCCGGGGCGGGATGAACTTCTCGACGCGGTCGGAGAAGAAGAGCACGCCCACCTTGTCGTTGTTGAGGATGGCGCTGTAGGTCAGCACGGCGGCGATTTCCGCAATCCTCTCGCGCTTGGTCTCCACCGCCGTCCCGAAAAGTCCGGAGCGGCTGACGTCGACAAGCAGCACGACCGTCAGCTCCCTCTCCTCCTCAAAGACCTTGATATAGGGCGAGCGGAGCCGTGCGGTGACATTCCAGTCCATAGAGCGCACGTCGTCCCCCCACCGGTACTCCCGGACTTCGCTGAACGCCATACCGCGGCCCTTGAAGGCCGAGTGGTACTCTCCGGCGAATATCTGGTGCGAGAGAGCCTTCGTCCGTATCTCTATCTTCCTGACTTTCTTCAGGAGATCCGAGGTGCTGCTATGGGACAATGACGGCATTGATGATCTGTTCGATGATCTGCTCCGGCACGACGTTCTCCGCTTCGGCCTCGTAGCTCAGGCCTATCCTGTGGCGGAGTACCTCCGGGCACACGGCACGCACGTCCTCCGGGATCACGTAGCCCCTGCGCTTGATGAACGCATAGGCCTTGGCGGCCATCGAGAGGCTGATGCTCGCTCGCGGCGACGCTCCGTAGGAGATGAAGTTCCGGATGGAGGCGAGGCCGTAGTCCTGCGGGGTGCGGGTCGCATAGACGATGTCAACTATGTAGCGCTCGATCTTCTCGTCCATATAGACTTCCCTCACGACCTTGCGGGCCTTGATGATGTCCTCCTGCCCGACAACTTTCTGCGCCGTAGGGAACTCTCCGCCGTTGTTCATCCTGACGATGAGCTTCTCCTCGTCGCGGGTCGGGTAGTCCACAACCACCTTGAGCATAAAGCGGTCCACCTGCGCCTCCGGCAGCGGGTACGTGCCCTCCTGCTCGATAGGGTTCTGGGTGGCCATCACGAGGAACGGCTCGGGAAGACGGTAGGTCTGCTCGCCGAGGGTCACCTGCCTCTCCTGCATCGCCTCGAGCAGGGCCGACTGCACCTTCGCCGGCGCACGGTTAATCTCGTCCGCGAGCACGAAGTTGGCGAAAATCGGGCCCTTGTGGACCTCGAACTGCTCCTTCTTCTGGGAGTAGATGAGAGTGCCGGTGACATCGGCAGGCAGGAGGTCAGGGGTGAACTGGATACGGCTGAACTGCGCATCCACCGCCTTAGCCAAGGTGCTGATGGCGAGAGTCTTGGCAAGTCCCGGCACGCCTTCGAGCAGGATGTGTCCGTCGGCGAGCAGGGCTATCATAAGGTTCTCCACGAGATGCTTCTGCCCCACTATCACCTTGCCCATCTCCAGCGAGAGCAGGTCCACGAACTCGCTCTCTTTCTGGATGCGGTCGTTGAGCTCTCTGATATTCACACTTTCCATATATTTATCTATTTTTGCAATCGTTATGCGTTACCGTATCAAACTTTCGTACTGCGGCGCTCCCTTCCACGGCTGGCAGGTCCAGCCGTCCGACCCGAGCGTCCAGCGCTCCCTTGAGGAGGCTCTCGGGACCCTGCTCCGACACCCGGTCGCTGTCACCGGTGCGGGGCGCACGGATGCCGGGGTGAACGCCGTCGGATACATCGCCCATTTCGATGCCGCCGAGGGGCTTGATGCGCGTCAACTGGTCTGCAAATTAAATGCCATCCTGCCCCCTGCGGTGGCGGTCCTGTCGCTCTGCCCGGCCACGCCCGGCTTCCACGCCCGCTTCGACGCCGCAGAGCGCGAATATACATATTTTCTGCACAGGGTCAAAGACCCGTTCGTGGAGAGCTTCTCGTATCTCTACACCTATCCCGGACTCGATTTCGACGCGATGAACGCGGCGGCGGAGAGCCTGAGGGGGGCCCACGACTTCCGCTGCTTCGAGAAGAGCGGGACCGATGTCAAAACCTCAATCTGCACGGTCAGGGAAGCGTTCTGGACGCCCTACACCCCGACGGTGTCGGTGTTCGGGGTGGCCTCCCCGCGCACATCCGGGTGCGACACCCTGCAGGCAGGCGGAGCGAAGGAGTGGAGCGCGCCTCCGGTCGGAGAAGAGGCCTCCCGGTCCGGAGATCCGGAGCGGCGGTACTGGTATTTCCGCATCAGCGCCGACAGGTTCCTCAGGAATATGGTCCGCGCCGTGGTGGGCACGCTGCTGGAGGTGGGCCGGGGGAAGCGGAGCGCGGAGGAGTTCCGGGCCCTGGTTCTGGATGCAGACCCTGAGCGGACACGCAGCACGATGCGCAGCTGCGCCGGGGAGAGCGTCCCGGGACACGCCCTTTTCCTCTCCGGGGTCGATTATCCGGAAACGGTTGAAGAATAGAAAAATAATCGTACATTTGCCAGTTATTATAATTTGTAGTCAAAATGCTTTTCAATTTGCTCCAGACAGACATAGCGGAGGCCGTTCCGGTGCCGCAGGAGATGTCTTATTCTCTCTTCGAGATGGCCGCGAAGGGCGGCTCTCTTATGTGGGTGCTGCTCGCGCTCTCCATCATCGCCATCTACATCTTCGGCAAGAAGTGGTGGCAGATACACCAGGCCGGCAAGATCGACAAGGATTTTATGATGGATATCCGGGACTACATCCACGAGGGTAAACTCAAGTCCGCCAAGACTCTCTGCAGCAAATACGACACTCCGGTGGCAAGGATGGTCGAGACCGGTCTCACCCACAGCGGCAGGCCTC
The DNA here is from genome assembly GCA_963643555.1 of Acetatifactor sp. GTDB lineage: Bacteria > Bacteroidota > Bacteroidia > Bacteroidales > UBA932 > Cryptobacteroides. The sequence goes on along the minus strand of CAVILJ010000043.1, from coordinate 7,577 downwards.
TGTCCGACATCAAGATCGCCGTCGAGAACACCGGCGACATCGAAGTCGCGAAGCTCGAGAAGAGCCTGCCTTACCTCGCCACCATCTCCGGAGGCGCTCCTATGATCGGATTCCTCGGCACGGTGCTGGGTATGGTGGAGGCGTTCTTCAATATGTCCAACGCCGGCAACAATATCGACATCACCCTCCTCTCCAGCGGCATCTACACGGCGATGATCACCACGGTCGGAGGTCTGATCGTCGGCATCCTCGCCTATTTCGGATACAACTACCTGACCACCAGAGTGTCAGGTCTCGTGTTCAGTATGGAGAGCGCCACTATCCAGCTCTTGGAGGCGCTCGAGTCGCCGCTTGAGAACAAGGAGACGAAGTAATGGCACTCAAGCGTACAACCAAGGCGGAGCCGAACTTCTCGATGTCCTCGATGACGGACATCGTGTTTCTGCTGCTGATATTCTTCCTCGTGACCTCCACGCTGGTGAACCCCAACGCCCTGAAGCTCCTGCTCCCTAAAAGTACGGGGCAGGTCGGCGCCAAGGCCACGGCGAGCGTCTCCATCAAGGACTGGGGCGACGAGCGCTACACTTTCCATATCAACGGCGACGAACACCCGGTGCCGCTCTCCGAGGTGGAGGACGAGCTGGTGGGTCTGCTTCAGAGCGAGGCCGACCCGACTTTCGCCATATATTCCGACGAGAGCGTGCCTATCGGCGAGATAGTTCAGGTGATGAACATAGCCAAGCGCAACCATTACAAGGTGATACTTGCGACACAGCCGGAATGATGGGACAGGACCGCAGACGAGACGACAGGAAAGAGCGCCGCGCAACCCTCACGGGCATAGCCCTGACGGTGGCGACACACGCGGCGGTGCTCGTGCTGGTCTCGTTTTCCGGTCTGAAATATATATATCCGCCGCCTCAGGAGCGGGCGATGCTCATCGACTTCTCGGAGGAGATGACCTTGCCGGTGCAGGAGCTTGAGGGGCAGGCCCCGCGCTCCGAGAACCCCGACAGGGAGTCTCCGGTCAACCTCGTGCAGAAGAGCGAGTCGCCAGAGGTCTCCGACAGGCGGAACCTGACTCCCGAGACCCGTCCGGACGAGTTCGGCGATGTCGCGGCGGCTCAGCCTGAGACGAAAGAGGAACCCGGGCTCGACCCTCGGGCGGCGTTCCCGGGGATGGCGAAGAAAGACACGACCCTGACCGCAGGGCACGCCGCCGAGCGGAGTTCCGCGGAGTTCCGCGAGGGACAGAGCGACGGCAACACGGCCAAGGGGCGTGCAGACGGTAAGCCCAACGCGCATCTGCGGGGACGCAATGTGGTGGGCAATCTGCCGCGGCCTGCATACAATGTGCAGGAGAGCGGCACAGTCGTTGTAGACATAGTAGTAGACAATTACGGCAATGTGGTTGAAGCCAAGCCGGGAGGCGACGGCACCACTGTTTTGAACAAGGCTCTCCACGCGGCGGCGCGCAAGGCGGCTATGGAAACGCATTTCAACCAGAGCGCAGACGCGCCTGCGATGCAGGAGGGCACGATAACTTATTATTTTAATCTTAAGTAGTGATGGACCAGTTTACAAAGGAAGGCCGAAAACTTAGACCAAGGAAGACAGCTGCACAGAGTCAGGAACATTCCGGTTTCGAAAAGGTGGAGTACCACTTCGGCGAGAGAAAAGACAATGCAGACGAAGGCGGGGAGGGCCGCAGCTTCGGTGAGAGCCGCAGCTATGGCGAGCGCAGACCGCGTCAGTATGGAGAACACCGGGGCTACGGCGAGCGTCGCGGCTTCGGAGAGCATCGCGGCTACGGCGAGCGCAGACCGCGTCAGTACGGAGAGGACCGTCCGCGGGGAGGCTACGGCGAGGGCCGTCCGAACCGCGAGGACGGAGAGCAGCGCAGAAGCTTCGGCGAGAGCCGTGGCTATGGCGAGAGACGCAGCTACGGGGAGCGCGGGCCGCGCCAGTACGGCGAGGGCCGCAGCTTCGGTGAGAGCCGCGGCTACGGGGAGCGCAGGCCGCGCCAGTATGGAGAACACCGGGGCTACGGCGAGGGCCGTCCGAACCGCGAGGACGGAGAGCAGCGCAGAAGCTTCGGAGAAGGCCGCGAGGGCGGCTACAATAATGAGCGCAGAAACTTCGGCGAGAGCCGCGAGGGCGGCTACGGCGAGCGCAGACCGCGTCCGGCGGGCGGGCGTCCATCATTCGGCGGAGAGCGCCGGAGCTTCGGCAAGAAGCCGTTCGGCGCCAGGAAAGGCGCTCCGGGGAGAAATAGCCCGAAACCGGCCCCTCACTTCAATAAAGAGACAAACGAAGGCATCAACCGTATGATCGAGCGCCGTCCGGTAGTGAACGGCAACGAGTCCGCCGAGACCTTCAACTCACCGGCACAGGATGTTGTCCGCCTCAACAAGTTCATCGCCAACTCCGGCGTATGCTCGCGGCGTGAGGCTGACACCCTCATCCAGGCGGGCGTGGTGACGGTCAACGGCGAGGTCGTGACCGAGCTCGGCACCAAGGTCAACGTGCAGACGGACGACATCCGCTTCAACGGCGAGAGGCTCAAGGGCGAGGAGAAAGTGTATATCGTGATGAACAAGCCTAAGGGCTTCGTCACCACCGCCAGCGACCCCCACGCGGAGAAGACCGTGATGGACCTGCTCAAGGGCTGCACGGCCCGCGTATATCCGGTGGGGCGGCTGGACAAGAACACCACCGGAGTGCTGATGCTCACCAACGACGGCGAGATTGCCGAGCGCCTGACCCATCCGGCATACGACAAGAAGAAGATCTATCAGGTGGCTCTCGACAGGGAGCTCAGCGAGGAGGACCGCGACAAGATCCTCGCCGGAGTAACCCTCTCCGACGGCGAAGTCAACGCCGATGAGCTCGAGTATATAGACGAGAAGGACAAGCGCAAGCTCGGCATCGAGATCCACTCCGGCAAGAACAGGGTGGTGCGCCGCATCTTTGAGTCCCTCGGCTACAACGTCAAGGCTCTCGACCGCGTGTATTTCGCCGGCCTGACCAAGAAGGGCCTCAAGAAGGGCGAGTGGAGATACCTCAGCGAAGGCGAGGCCAACATTCTCAAGATGGGGGCTTACGTATAATGGCTCACCGCTCCGGATTCGTAAATATCATAGGCAATCCCAATGTCGGGAAGTCCACGCTGATGAACGCGCTGGTGGGCGAGAAGCTCTCCATCGTGACCGCAAAGGCGCAGACTACCCGGCATAGGATTATGGGCATAGTCAACGGGGAGGACTGGCAGATAGTCTATTCCGACACCCCGGGCATACTCAAGCCGGGCTACCGTCTTCAGGAGAATATGATGAAGTTCGTGGACGGGGCCATCGGCGATGCCGACATCATCCTCTATGTCACCGACACCGTCGAGACGGCTGACAAGAACGCCGAATACGTCGAGCGTCTGGGCCGGATTGACTGTCCGGTGATAGTCGTAGTCAACAAGATAGACGTCAGCTCCCAGGAGGCCGTGACCGCGCTGATGAAGTACTGGCAGGAGAAGCTGCCCCGTGCGCTGGTGCTGCCGGTCTCCGCCCGGGAGAAGTTCAACCTCGAGAGCGTGCTGGACGCCGTCAGGGAGCGGCTTCCGGAGTGCCCGCCGTGGTTCGACAAGGACGCGTTCACGGACCGCAACCTGCGCTTCTTCGCGTCGGAGATCATCCGCGAGAAGATTCTCCTCAACTACAAGGAGGAGATCCCCTACTCCTGCGAGGTCGAGATCGAGACTTTCAAGGAGGGCGAGGAGCGCTACGACATCGGGGCGGTCATCTACGTGATGCGAGACTCCCAGAAAGGCATTCTCATCGGGAAGAAAGGCGCTGCGCTGAAGAAGATGGGCACCGAAGCCCGGATCGAGATGGAAGATTTCTTCCAGAAGAGAGTTTTTTTAAGTATCTTCGTGAAGACGGATCCCGACTGGAGGGAGAACAGAAAAGAATTGAGAAGATTCGGATACGAGGAATAGAATATGGAAGACGAGAACATCATCACCGAAGAGGAGATAATCGAAGAAGAGGCAGCCCCGGTCGGGGAAGAGGCGGAGGAAAGCGGCCGTTACGACAAACTGCTGGAGAGGGACGCGCACAAGTTCAAGCTCTCCGGTATGTTCAAGGACTGGTATCTTGACTATGCCTCATATGTGATTCTGCACCGCGCCGTGCCGCACATCATCGACGGGCTCAAGCCTGTGCAGCGCAGGGTGCTGCACGCTATGTTCAGGATGGACGACGGGGCCTACACCAAGGTCGCGAACATCGTCGGGCAGGCTATGCAGTACCACCCGCACGGCGACCAGTCCATACTCGGGGCCCTTGTGCAGCTCGGCCAGAAAGGTTTCACGGTCGACTGTCAGGGCAACTGGGGCAATATCCTCACCGGCGACTCCAACGCCGCGCCGCGATATATCGAGGCCCGGCTGAGCAAGTTCGCCAAGGAAGTGGTCTTCGACCCGAAGGTGACCCGGTGGATGAACTCCTACGACGGACGCAACCAGGAGCCGACCGAGCTTCCGGTCCGCTTCCCTCTGCTGCTCGCCCAGGGCACCGAGGGCATCGGCGTGGGTCTCGCCTCCAAGATTCTCCCCCACAACTTCAACGAGCTCCTCGACGCGTCGGTCGCCATACTCGAGGGCCGTCCGTATGAACTCTATCCCGACTTCCCTACCGGCGGATTCGCCGACTGCAGCAAGTATATGCAGGGCAGGCGCGGCGGAAGCGTCAAGGTCCGCGCCCGCATCGAGAAGATAGACAAGAACACCATCGCCATCACCGAGATCCCCTACGGCAAGTACACCCGCGACCTGATAGACTCGATACTCAAGGCCAAGGACAAGGGCAAGATAAAAATCAAGAAGATAGAGGATATGACCACCGACAAGGTGGACATCGTCATCCATCTCCCCAACGACGTCTCCCCGGACAAGACCATCGACGCGCTCTACGCGTTTACGGACTGCGAGTGCAACATCGCGCCGAACGCCTGCGTGATCGTGGACAACAAGCCTCAGTTCCTCACCGTCAACGACATACTCGAATACAGCACCTTCCACACCAGGGACATCCTGCTGCAGGAGCTCCGCATCCGGATGGACGAGCTGGAGAACGACTGGCACTACAGCTCGCTCGAGCGCATATTCTTCGAGAACCGCATCTACAAGGTGCTGGAGCAGGACCAGAAAGACTGGGACAGCCAGATAGGCGACGTGTTCGCGAGGATGAAGGAATATCAGGAGCTGCTCCGCCGCGAGATTGTGATGGAGGACATCCTGAAGCTCGTCGAGAAGCCGGTGCGCAAGATTTCCAAGTTCGACACGAAGCAGATGGACGAGAAGATCCTCTCCATCGAGCAGGAGATGAAGGCGGTGCAGGACGACATCGACCATATCGACCGCTACACCGTCGACTGGTTCCGCTCTCTCAAGAAGAAGTACGGCAAGGCTTATCCGCGCCGCACCGAGCTGGTCGGCTTCGAGACCATAGCGGCGACCAGGGTTGTCAACAACAACGCCCGCCTGCAGGCCAACCTCGCGGAGGGCTTCGTCGGCATCGGGCTCAAGAAGGACGACGGCGGCGAGTACATCTGCGACTGCTCCGACCTCTCCGAGGTGATCGTGATCTCCAAGGACGGCAAGTACCGCATCACCAAGGTGGAGGACAAGGCTTTCTTCGGCAAGGACCTCCTCTATGTGGGCATCTTCAACAGGGGCGACAACCGCACGGTCTACAACGTTATCTACCGTGAGGGCAAGACTTCAATATATTACGCCAAGCGCTTCGCGGTCACGTCGGTGACCCGCGACAAGGAATACGACATCACCACCGGAGAGCCGGGCTCCCGCATCGTATGGTTCAGCGCCAACCACAACGGCGAGGCCGAGACGGTGCGCATCCAGCTGCGCGCCCGCCCGAAGCTCAAGAAGACCACTCTCGAATACGATTTCTCCACGCTGGCCATCAAGAGCAGGACGGCGAGAGGCAATCTGGTGAGCAAGAACGTCATCCAGCGGATTTCGCTCAAGAGCAAGGGAGTCAGTACGATAGAGGGCAAGGACATCTGGTACGACTCTGATATCCAGAAGCTCAACGACGAGGCCCACGGCCTGTATCTGGGGCAGTTCGAGTCGGGCGACAAGGTGCTCGCGGTCTTCCGCAACGGCACCTTCTACACGACTTCGTTCGAGCTGGTCAACCGCTATCAGGGCGACGTGCTGCGGATCGAGAAGTTCGACCCGGACAAGACCTTCACCGCCCTCTACTGGGACGGCGAGACCAAGAGCTTCTATGTCAAGCGCTTCTCTTTCGCGGTGAGCGACAACACCCCGCAGAGCTTCATCTACGACAGTCCGAAGTCGTATCTGGTGGCGCTCAGCGACGAGCTCCACCCGCGGTACGAGATCAGCTGGAAGATGGAGGACAAGCCTGCCGAGGCGGTGGACGCGGAGGAGTGGATAGGGAAGAAAGGCTTTGCCGCCAAGGGCAAGAAGTGCAGCGCAAGGGGCGAAGTCAAGTCCGTGCGCTTCATCGAACCGCTGGTCAAGGAAGAGGATATCCGCTCTGAAGGAGGGCTTTCGGCGGAGGATGACCCGGCCGCCGAGCCTGCCGCCATCGAGCTCGATCTCCCTGATGTCTCGGGTCTCGGGACCGACGCTCTGAAGGACCTCGCGGGCGAAGAGACCTACGAGGAGCCCACGCTATTCTGACCTCCCCGCAGAGACCGCGACGTAGGAGCGAAACACCCCTGATAGGGGTCGCAGACAGCAGTCTGCGGGGGTTAAGTCAACATCTCTCGGTTACCGGGATTTTTGTCCGCCGAAAAGCCATTTCTCCGGACAAACAGCCGGTTTGAGAGACTTTGTCCGGCGAGATCTGATAACGGCGGAAAGTGAGGAATTCGTTGACGCTGTCGGATTTCCTTCCCCTGCAGATAGTTCTTGGCAATGCTCACATCTGATTTCAAGATGCGGCCGTCCGGCGCGTTCTTCCAGGTCGTCAATCCCATAAAAACGAGACCAAAAAGCCCCTGCGGGACTTTTTGGTCCTCTTCGTTGGCTGTATCTGCCGGGGAGGGCAGGGGATTATTCGGTGAGTTCCTTGACCCCCTTGAGGGTGTAGAGATAGCCCGGAGAGAAGGTGATGTCGGAGGTGAGGGTGGCGCTGTAGCTCAGGGTCTTGCTGGCTGAGGAAGCGTCGAGGCCCCTGGCCGTAATTAGTACTTTCGCGTCTGTCAGAGTGTGGTCGATTTTAATCGAATCACTGTTATAGTTTACCATATATACCGTTATGCAGCCGTCAGAGTCCGGCGCTATGCCCGTAACATTACCAATATACCCGCCAGGGTTTGTATGTGTACCGAGATATGTTACAAAATCGTCGCTCGTCACATCGAAGCTACTGAAGTCCTTCCACACTACCCTACCAGACAGTCCAACCGTCTGGTGGGTGGTTCCGCCGCTGCTGCTAGTGTAAGGGAAGCTCAAGGATACTGACTTCACGGTAGCGAGGCTCGCGACCTTGACCTTCATCTTGACTATGTAGTTGAGGCACTTGAGGCTG
>CAVILJ010000042.1:0-15460 GCA_963643555.1 Acetatifactor sp. | reverse complement strand
AATTTTTCGGTGACTTTTTTCGACTTTTTTTCAACAGAGTTTTCAACAACGCCGCCGCTGCGGCTGATTTCCGAAGAGACGACGTTGAGTGTTTTGCGCCGGAGCTGTTCTGCCGTTTCCGGAGATTCGGATGATCCTTACGGGGTTGAATGGAACAAAATCTTGCCCGAGTCAGAGTCCGTTTATCTCATTCAGCAAAAACTCCTCGATGTTGATATAGCGTACACCCCGCTCATCAGTATCTCGTCAAGAAGAATATAAAACTCTTTGGCGGTATCGCTGACCTTTTCTCTGAGATATGCCCCCAGTTCCATAGGATTGCGGTAACGGGCATTGATGTCGTTGTCGAGTTCAAGCGTGACAATCTGTTCCGGCGGAACACCCTCTTGAAGAAGGTAATCACGGTACAGGATTCCCAGCAGATAAGATTTGCCGCATCGTCTGATGCCGGTTATAATCTTTATCTGGCCGTTCTTGCGGCTGTCGATCAGTCTCCGGAGGTCTCTCTTGCGTTCTATTCTCATTTTTGGAGGGTATTTTTGCGGACATCCGCACTTTTTGCCCTCTATCTTCAAGGGTGCTTGTTAAACAAGAAGTTTTCCGGAACGCGGGCGGGCAATCACCGCCGGCGCGCACTGGCGTTTTTAGAGAAACGAATTCTACCAGAGTCAGCCACGCACCGGGAAATACTTGATGAAGAGTTCCTTGGGGCTGCGGCGGGTGAAGATGCTGCGGGTGATGTGGCGGAAAGTGAGGAGCTTCGTGCGGTTCTCCTCCGTAGGGCGCAGGCGGTAGCGGAGGGCTGCCTTGAGCCGCTTTGCGCTCTCGGCGGTCCAGACGGCAAGGCCCAGGAGGAAGTAGCGGAGCGGAGAGCCGCCGCTGAAGAAGAGCAGGGAGCCGCGGACGGCCGCAGGCCGTACGGCAGGCGAGAGCCTGCCGGCGGTGGTGCGCCACTTGTGCACCACCGCCACCGCGGCATCCACATATACGCCATATCCTCTGCGGCGTGCGACTGTCGACAGCGCAATGTCCTCCGGGGTAAAGAAATAGCGCTCGTCAAAGCAGCCGAGTTCGTGGAAGACCCCGGTCCTGACGAGAAACGCCGCGCCCGAGATGTTCGAAGTCGGATAGACCTCCCCGAAGAGCGGAGTCTTGCCGACGGTGTCGTCTGTCGGTTCGCGGTACAGATGCCACTGCTGGAGCGCGTAATTGACCGCAGGGTAAGGCGGCCTTCCGCAGAGCTGGAGCGAGCCGTCCGCGTTGATAAGCCTCGGGGTGACTATCGCAGCGCTCTCCGGAAGCCTAGCGAAGTCGGCGACAAGACGGCCTATCACATCCTCGCGGAGCTCTGTGTCGTCGTTGAGTATGAAGCAGTACCGCCCCCGGGCCTGACGGAGGGCAAGGTTGTTGTTCTCGGAGAAGCCGCGCACCTCCCGGCTCTCGATGAAGCGCACCCAAGGGAAGTCGGCACGCGCCCGCGCGAGGTTGGCGTCAGAGAACATATAGGCAACGACCAGAGTCTCAAAGACAACGGAAGTATGCGCCCGCAGGCTCTCCAGGCAAGGGTAGAGGTTGTCCGGCCTGTCCATACAGACTATCACCACGCTGACCTCCAGGCTACCGCCAGACACTGCCGCAGCCCCGACGGCTGAACCCTCCGCCGCCCCGGAAGCAAGCCCGGAAGCGCACCCGACAGCAAGACCCTCCCCTCTCATATCAGCCCCTCCGGCAAGTCCAGGTCGAGCACCCGACGCCCGGGGTCGGCCGAGATGATGAAATCCTCGTGCAGCGGCACGAGAGCGTCTCCTATATAGATGCAGAAATTCCCGGGAATAGGCTCTATGCCGCTCACTTCGCCGACCTTGCGCCCCTTGTCCAGCACCGTCCAGCCCAGCAGATCCTCCCCGCTCTCCTCCTCGCTCTCCCCCTCGACGAAGATCTCGCGCCCGACCATCTCCTCCGCGTCCGCGAGCGAAGTGACGTCGACAAGATGCAGCACGGCCCTCGAAGCGCCCCGGGCCTGAATGTCAGAGACAAAGAAAGGAACCGGAAGTCCATCGAAAACGATGAACACCGGTTCCTTGAAGTCAATCCCCTCCGCCTCGATGTCGAAGAGCCCTATCAGGAGTCCGCCATCGATGCCGTTGGATTTGAGAATCTTCGCGACGCGGAGCACGGGGGAACTTGTCTTGAACTATGCCTCAGCGGGGGCCTCGGCAGGAGCTTCGGCGGCGGCTTCCTCTGTAGGAGCCTCAGCCTCGGCAGCCTCGGCGGCCTGCTTGGCGGCAACCTCCTCGGCCTTCTTGCGGAGAGCCTCGGCACGGGCCTCGTTCACCTTGACCTCCTCGGCCTTGGCAGCCTTGCGGGCCTCGATTGCACTGTTCTTGATGTCGGACTTCTTGGCCTCGATCTTGGCGTCGCGCTGGGCCTTCCACTCATTCCACTTCTGGTCAGCCTGGGCCTCGGTGAGAGCGCCCTTGGCCACACCGCCGTCGAGGTGGTGACGAAGCAGCACTCCCTCATAGGAGAGGATGCGACGGGCGGTGAGGGTCGGCTCCGCACCCACCTTGATCCACGCAAGAGCACGCTCCGAATTCAGAACGATGGTTGCAGGGTTGGTGTTGGGGTTGTAAGAACCGATCTGCTCGATGAAGCGACCGTCACGAGGTGAACGCGAGTCCGCCACTACAATGTGGAAGAATGCGAAATTCTTCTTTCCGTGGCGCTGTAGACGAATTTTAACAGCCATTGTGAATCTGTTTTAAAGTTAAACCATAATCATCCCTACCCGAGGGACGGACGGCAAAGATAGGTAAAAATTATTTATGCGGCAAATATTTGAGGCCGGGATGATTACGGCTGCTCTGCCCGCGCGGCAGCAGATAGTCCCGGGGGATGCCGCACCTGCGCAGGCAGGGCATCAGGGAGAGCTGGTCGCGGCGCGAGACTCGCAGCACGCAGCGCCACCAGAGCTCGTCCAGCGCAACGACGGCGGGGTCGTTGTGCCGGCGGAAGACAATATTGTTCTCCATCAGACCGGAGCCGCGGCGCATCCCCTGAAGATACTGCCAGACCCATACCCGGATCAGGCCGAAGGCCGATATATACTTCATATTGAAGCACATCCGCGCCTCCTGAAACACATCAGCCCGGCTCGGATGCGAGACTCCGCTGTACTTCACCCCGGCCGCCGCCTTGATGCGGACGGCCCGGTAGAGCGTATCGTCCAGCATCGCTATATTGCCGTCGATCCAGAGGGAGACATCGTAGTCCGGGAGCAGCAGATGCGGGTGCATCTTGGGGTAGCGCGAGAGCAGCCCCGGCTCCGTGATGCCGCAGTCCAGCTCGCGTATCCGCCAGACCCCGACCCGCTCCGAAGTCTTCTCCCCCTTGCCGATGAAGCAGACGAAATCGAACTCCGAGTCCGTCACCGCAGGCTGGAGCAAGGTATCATAAGAACCTATGATACAGGTATATATAACCGCCCTCATCGCTCCGGAAGTTTAAAGTATCCCCCCAGCCATTCGTCCGTGCCCTCCGGCTCGAAGGGCACCAGTCCGCTCCAGTGGTAGAAAGTATATTCTCCGAAATAGACCCTGCCCACGATTTCGTAGAAATCCACCCTCACCTGAGGTATGCCCCCGGAGAGTTTAGAAGCAAGAGACTTCATCAGCCCGAAGCTCTCCGGACGCGGCGGGGCGAGCTCGGAGTTCGGGTGTCCGTTGCGGATGTCGAGGCGGCGGTACTCCATATCGAAGAAGTCGAACTTCGTCTCCCCGGACCGGCTCGACCTGTCGGAAGCGACGAACATCAGCTCCGGCTTCCCGTTGAAACAGAAGAACTTGTAGTCCCTGAGCCCCCCGCCCATATACGCTTCGGCGATGATGCGCGGCCTGACTCCCTTGTAGGCCCACTCGCGCTCGCGCCGCCAATAATTGACCCGCAGGCACTCCGACAATCTCCGGGATGCCGCCTCCCTGTCCAGAGAAGCCTTGTCGGTGCAGACCTGTGTGCTTCCGCTGTCGTGCGTGCATTTTAGCACGAACTGCTCCGGCAGCGCGTCCCAGTCTATGTCCTCGACCCTATCCCAGATGCCGAGAGTCGGGATGATATGCTCCCCACCTATCAGCGAAGCGACGTAAGGCTTCACCTCCGCCTTGTCCACCAGAGTGTGGTACAGAGGGTTACGGTCATATATCTTCTGCCACTGCAGCTTCTCGGTGTAGCGGGTCGGAGAGTCGAGATTGAGCGTCCTGCCCATAGCGGAGAAGTAGCTGTCTTCCAGCGCAATCCGGTCCGGGAATCGCTGCCTGCCGAGTTTGCGCGTGACAAACGCCCGCTCTCCCGGAGTGAGGGCGAAAAAGAAGACCGAGAGCCCCATCGAGCCCCAGCCGGCGAGGCATATCAGCACAACGCGCAGCGCCCCCTCGGGCATAGAGAAGTACAGCGCCAGAGGCGGAATCAGCGAGCAGACGCTCACCTCCGCGAGAGGCAGGGCCACCGCACGCAGGAACTTCCCGAGCGGAAATCCGCTCAGTCCCCTCAGCAGCAGGAGCTTGAGCACCAGCACCGCGAAGTAGATGAAGATAAACACGATATATGCCCACTGCGCCGGAGCGCCCAGCCTGAAGGAGAGATAGACGAGCGGCAGGCAGAGGTAGGAGACGAGTCCGGTGACGAGGTAATACTTGCGCAGCCTCCCGACCGCAAGCGTCAGGGTCAGGGCCGGGTTGCCCGTGAGGTCAATCATCAGCGCGAGCAGCGAGAGCCTGATGAAATCGGCGGCCATAGGCGGCACCTCCACGAGCCACAGCCCCAGCAGGGCCTCGGCCTCGAAGAGGAAGGGGATGAAGAACGCGAATATCACCAGATAGGAGTACTTCGCGCCTTTGCGGACCAGCTCGAAGCAATATTCCCGCTCGCCGGAGGCCCAGGACTTCGTGATCTGCGGGTTGAGCGCGGTGAGGAAGTTGGAGACGAACTGCCGGACGATATTCTCTATCTGCAGCGCCACTCCCCTCGCGGCGTTGAGCGCCACCCCGAAGAAGAGATTGACCACAAGATTGACTCCCTGCGTGTTAAGCACATATGCGCTCGTTCCGAAGAAGCTCCATCCGGCAAATCCGGCCATCTCCCGCACGAGAGCGCCGTCCCAGACCGGCCGCCCCCGGCTCTCCGCGAAATGACGCCGGCAATAGATTGAATACGAACTCCTTACTATCACCGCGACCGCAAGCATCAGCAGAGCGTAGGTCTCGAGTTTGTCGAAGACGGAGACATAGAGGAGCAGTGCCACTGAGAGTTTGAGCGCCGCCTCCAGAACGCTTATCAGCGCGAATGCGCCCATCCGCTCGCGGGCGATGATGACGGCGTTGTACGGCACGGCCAACAAATTGAATATCAGCACGCCGAGCGAGCACTGGAGCACCGTCATCGCGGCGGCCTCGCGCCCCGGTGGAATCACCATCCGCTCGCGGAGAAACCACAGCCCAACCGTCTCCACCAGCAGCGTCACGAGCAGCGCAAGCGCAATCTGGATGATAAGACCGGTGCAGAACACGCGCCGAAGCCGGTCGAGGTCGCCCCTCCCGAGTTCGAAGGCGATGAAGCGGCTGATGGCCGAGGCGATGGATGCCGTGACGAAGGTGAAGATCGTGACCGCCCCGCCCACGGCGTTATAGACGCCATAATCATCGACCCCCAGCGCGTCGAGGACGACCCTCGAAGTGAAGAGGCCGATGAGTATCAGCAGCAGCATCCTGAAATACAGCAGGAGAGTGTTTCTCGCTATTCTCCTGCTGTTGTCGGACAGTCCTGCCGCTCCCGGAGGCATAGCCGCTAGCCGACTACGATGGTCGGGTTGCCGTCGCCTCCTTTAAGGTCGTTGTAGAACGCGGCGACGCTCAGCTGCATATAAGGCACGAGCCAGATAAATCCTATGCCGCAGCTCAGCACGGAGAGGATGCCCCAGCCGATGAAGCTCAGGTAGAGGTAGAAGAGGTCGAACTTGTGGCCCCTCATCATCTCGCTGCTGATGCTGCTGGCCTTCCAGGCGGAAATGTCGGGATGTTCATCGAGTATGTACGGGGTCATCGCATAGGCGAAGCTCTTTATCAGTCCGGGAACGATGAGAAGGCAGGTCCAGAGAACCACCTTGATGGACATAAAGAGCATCCCCAGCACCTTATGGAAGTAGTTGTTGATGGTGAACGACCACATATTGCCGCTCACCGAGGTGTTGCCGGTCTCGTACATCAGCCTCGTGGCGTTGGCATAGCCCACGGACAGCGGAATGATCACGAAGATACCGAGGAATGTCCCCACGCCGGACAGTATGAAGCTCTCCCCGACAGGGAACGAAGCCCCGAAAGTACCGCTCTCCGCCATATTGAAACCGGAGACGAGGATGGATATCAGAAGGTAGATGATGGTCGCCGCTAAAACCGGAGACCAGTTGCCCTCGAGTCTTGAGAGCGCGGCGTTCTTGTAGTACTGATTGTCGTGCATAATCCGATAAGTTTATCCTGCTAATATAAATATTATTTGTCATATTATTTCCTGAATATGCCGAATACGGCCGAGCCGCTTCCGGACATCGAGGCGTAGAGTGCGCCACGGTCGTAGAACTCCTGCTTGAGGGCGGCTATCTGCGGACGGGCGGCGAATACAGAAGGCTCGAAGTCGTTGAACAGCACCTCTTTCCACTGTTCGACCGGGTAGTTGAGAGCTTCGCGCAGAGGCATCCGCTCAGACTTAGGACGCAGCACAAGGCCCGCATAGGCCTCCCGGGTGCTGATATGCACGCCCGCCGGGATGGACACTTCCAGCCTGTAGCTCTGAAGGCTGATGGGATACGCTGTCAGCTTCTCCCCGCGCCCCTCCCCTATCATCGGGCTGTTGTAGACGAAGAACGGGCAGTCAGAGCCGAGGCGTGCGGCGTACTGGGCGAGCTGGTCTTTGGTCAGGGCGAGCCTGAACATATCGTTGAGCGCACAGAGCACGAATGCGGCATCGGCGGAGCCGCTCCCGAGCCCGGCCCCTACCGGCGCGGTCTTGTGGAGGACGAGCCTGAGCGGAGGCAGACCGTAGGTCTCCGAGAGCAGCCTGCACGCACGCAGCGAGAGGTCGGTCTGAGGAGCCCAGTCGCCACCGATGATCTCGACGGTGCTGTCGTGGCCCTCGCCCGGGAGGATGTCGATACGGTCGCGTATGTCCGGGTACGGATAGAAGAGCGTCTCCAGCTCGTGATAGCCGTCGGGACGCTTCCCGAGCACGTTCAGCCCGAGGTTTATCTTGACGTTAGGATATATTGTCATATACTTCTGCGGCGAGCCCTTCAGGCAGACGGGAGACCACCGGAGCGAGGAAGGCTATCTTCTGCAAATACTTGGCTTCGTCCTCCGGGATGCCGCGCGAACGCATATAGAACTGCTCGTCGGCGTTGAGGAAGCCCGAAGTGCAGCCGTGCGAACACTCCACGTCGTCGGCATAGATCTCCAGCTGCGGGCGTGCCTCGACCTTGGCGGAGGAGTCGAGCAGTATGCTGTGGCTCTCCTGATAGGCCTTGGTCTTCTGCGCCCCCGGAGCGACATAGATGAGGCCGTCGAAGGCCGCCCTGGCCGAGCCTCCGACTATACCCTTGAAATCCTGGCGGGAGGTGCTGCCGCCGGCATTGTGCCTGACCAGCACATTGATGCCCAGCTTCTCGTCGGAGCCGCAGAGGTAAAGTCCCGCGATGTCCACCTCGCAGCCCTCCGAGTCGATGTCCACCTCCATCGAGACTTCAGCCGAAGTCCCCGGCAGGACGACGAGCGTCATCCGCAGGGACTCCCCCCCGCCGAGCCTTACGAGCCGCGGCAGCTCGTCGCGACCTATGACATAGACCCTATCCATCGATGTTAGCGTAGCCTTCGTTCTCTATACGGTCCACCAGCTCCGGGCCCGCAGTCTTGACGATGCGCCCGTCCTTGAGGATATGCACCACGTCCGGCACGATATACTCCAGCAGGCGGCGGTAGTGGGTGATGACGATATATGCCGTCTCGCCCGTGCGCAGGGCGTTGACCCCCTCCGCCACGATGCGCAGCGCGTCCACGTCCAGACCCGAATCCGTCTCGTCCAGGATGCTGAGTGTCGGCTCAAGCATCGCCATCTGGAATATCTCGTTGCGCTTCTTCTCGCCTCCGGAGAAGCCCACATTGACCTCTCGGCGAGCGAATTCGCCCTTCATCTTCACGAAATCCATCTTCTCCCTGAGGAGCTTGAGATACTCGGCGGGCCTGAGTTCCGGCAGCCCTTCCGCCTTGCGGCGGGCGTTGACTGCGGCCTTCATAAAGTTGGTGATGCTGACGCCCGGTATCTCCACCGGGTACTGGAAGCTGAGGAACACCCCTGCCCAGGACCGCTCCTCGGGCGATAGCGCGAGCAGGTCACGGCCCTTGTAGAGCACGCCGCCCTGCGTCACCCTGTAGCCCGGACGGCCCGAAAGCACCGCTCCGAGCGTGCTCTTGCCCGCCCCGTTGGGACCCATCACCGCGTGCACCTCGCCGCTGCGGACGGTGAGGTCGAGCCCTTTGAGGATTTCCTTGCCTTCCGCCTCGGCGTGCAGGCCGCGTATTTCCAGAAGTGGTGTATTATTCATTTTTCTTGTATAGTTTCTTCCACGAGATGAGAGACCAGATGCCGTTTATGATATAGAGCAGGCTCACTACCGGCATCAGGTAGAGGCCGGAGATAAGGTAGAGGGTGAGGTTGCCGGCGTTGACGATCAGCCAGACGACCCAGCACTGCCAGCACTTCTGCGCACTCAGATACTGGGCGAAGAGGGTCAGCATCAGCAGATAAGAGTCGAGCCAGGGCGAAGGGTCGGGAGCGAAGAGCTCCGGCCACCGCTCAGGAAGATAGTCGAGCAGCATCGCCCAGCACGCCCCAAAGACGCAGATGAAGAGCGCGAATCCCGGCCACTGCTCCCGGGTGACCGCGCCGACCTTGAGCCGCCCGGAGTCTGCGGAGCTCCGCTCGTCCGCTCTCGGATGCGTCCAGCGATAGTGTCCGAAGATATTGATGGTCAGCGAGATAGGCTGGAGTATCATCGCCGAGTAGAGATGCTGCCTCCAGAAGAGAACGAAGAGGAATATATTGTAGATATATCCTATGTAGAAGTTGTACTTCGAGTTGCGTCCCGCGAGAAACACGCAGGAGAGTCCGAGCAGGGCCGATATTATCTCAATCCAGGTCATTATCCTACAGAGCCTTCAAGTGAAACGGAAAGGAGTTTCTGCGCCTCCACCGCAAACTCCATCGGCAGTCGGGAGAGCACCTCGCGGGCATAGCCGCCCACGATAAGGCCCACCGCGTCTTCGGGGTCTATGCCCCTCTGGGTGCAGTAGAAGAGCTGGTCCTCGCTGATCTTGGAGGTCGTGGCCTCGTGCTCCACAGTGGAGTCGGGGTTCTGGTTGCGTATCACCGGGAAGGTGTGCGCACCGCAGCTGCCGCCTATGAGCAGGGAGTCGCACTGCGAGAAGTTGCGCGAGCCTGACGCCCCCGGGGCTATATGCACGAGTCCCCGGTAGCTGTTCTCGCTCCTGCCGGCGGATATACCCTTGGAGACGATGCGGCTGCGGGTGTTGCGCCCGAGATGGATCATCTTGGTGCCGGTGTCGGCCTGCTGGAAGTGGTTGGTCATCGCGACGCTGTAGAACTCCGAGGAGGAATTGTCGCCCTTGAGTATAGTGCCGGGATATTTCCAGGTGATCGCGGAACCCGTCTCCACCTGCGTCCAGCTCAGATGCGAGCCGCTGCCCCTGCATATCCCTCTCTTGGTGACGAGGTTGAGTATGCCTCCACGCCCCTGCGCGTCGCCGGGATACCAGTTCTGCACGGTGCTGTATTTGACGTCGGCGTCCTTCTCGACTACTATCTCTACCACCGCCGCGTGCAGCTGGTGCTCGTCGCGCATCGGCGCGGTGCAGCCTTCCATATAGCTCAGCTGCGCCCCCTCGTCGGCCACTATGAGCGTGCGCTCGAACTGTCCCGTGCCGAGGGCGTTGATGCGGAAGTAGCTGGAGAGCTCCATCGGGCACTTGACCCCCTTCGGGACATAGCAGAACGAGCCGTCGGAGAAGACCGCCGAGTTGAGCGCGGCGTAGAAGTTGTCCCCGGCGGGCACTACGGTCGCGAGGTACTTGCGCACGAGCTCAGGGTATTCCCGGACCGCCTCGGAGAAGGAGCAGAATATGACCCCCTTCTCCGCAAGGGTCTTGCGGAAGGTGGTGGTGACGCTGACCGAGTCGAACACGGCGTCCACCGCGACCTCGCTGCGGGGTTTGACCCCTGCGAGCGCCTCCCTCTCGTGGAGCGGTATGCCGAGCTTGTCGAAAGTCTCCATCAGGGCCGGGTCTATCTCGTCCGGGCGGTCCTCGTCGCGCTTGGGCGCGGCCCAGTATATGATGTCCTGGAAGTCGATCTCCGGCATCCGCAGATGCCCCCACTCGGGCGGAGTCATCCCGAGCCAGCGGCGGTAGGCGTCGAGCCGGAAGTCGAGCAACCACTGCGGCTCGCCCTTGCGCTCCGAGATGAGCCGGATGACCTCCTCGCTCAGCCCCTTGGGCACATACTCCTGCTCGACTTCGGTCACGAAGCCGCCCTCGTACTCCCTCCGGGTCAGGTCTTTCAGAATATCATCCATAATTCGGGGCAAAGATACGAAGATTTGACTTATCTTCGCGACGCTATGATGTCTTTGAGTTTCGCACTTGCGAAACACGGATTTTTGAGGCCCGCAGGGCCGAAAGCAAGTCCCTTTCCCGAGGAAAGGGATTTAGGGTAAGGGTAATATAACAAAAAAGCGAAGCTTGTGCGGGAGGGAAAAGTTTTGCAAGTACTGCACAATGCTTATTTTACGATAGAATTTGTTACTTGCGAAACTTGAGTGATGTCTTTGATCGGACTGGTGATAATCGCGGCTTATTTCCTGATGCTGGTCGGGGTGAGCCTGGCGAGTTCGCGCGGAGGAAGCGGCAACGCGGACTTCTTCCGGGGCGGGGGGCGCTCGCCCTGGCCCGTGGTGGCGGTGGCGATGATAGGGACCTCGATTTCCGGGGTCACGTTCATCTCCGTGCCGGGGATGGTGGCGGCGTCGCAGTTCTCATATATGCAGATGGTGCTGGGATTCACCGCCGGCTATGTGGTCATCGCCTATGTGCTGCTGCCGCTCTACTACCGGATGAATATGAACAGCCTCTACGCCTATCTGGAGGGGCGATTCGGGCCGCACAGCTACCGCAGCGGGGCGGCGTTCTTCCTGCTCTCCAAGCTGCTGGGCTGCGGGGTGAGGATGTACCTGACCGCGATTGTGCTGCAGCTGATAGTGTTCGACCCGCTGGGCGTGCCGTTCGGACTCAATGTGCTGGTGACGATGCTTGTGGTCTATCTCTACACCTTCCGGGGCGGGGTGCGCTCGCTCGTATGGACCGATATGCTCCAGACGCTCTGCCTGATTGCCGCCGTGGTGCTGTGCATATTCTATGTCGGGAGGCAGATGGGACTGGATTTCAAGGGACTGTGCAGCGCGGTCACTGACAGCGGGATGAGCAGGATGTGGTTTTTCGACGACTATAAGGATACGAGATATTTCTGGAAACAGTTCCTTGCCGGGATGTTCACCACCGTCGCTATGACCGGGCTGGACCAGGATATGATGCAGAAGAACCTCTCCTGCCGCAATCTGAAGGAAAGCCGGCGCAACGTGCTCTCCTACGGGGCGGCGTTCATCCCGGTCAATCTGCTCTTCCTGAGCCTCGGGGTGCTGCTCTACCAGTTCGCCGCGAGCAGGGGGCTGAGCATCGGGAAGCCTGACGAACTTTTCCCCGCGGTCGCCTGCGGCACAGACCCCGCGAGCGGGGAGGCATATATGCCGCTGGAGGTGAGTCTGCTCTTCATCCTCGGCCTGGTGGCGGCTGCGTTCAGCAGCGCAGGCTCCGCGCTCACCGCGCTGACGACATCTTTCACCGTGGACATCCTCAAGGCCGACAGGCGATGCGACGAACGGGGTCTCAAGCGTATCCGCACCGCCGTGCACCTCTGCAACGCGGTCGTGATGGGTTTCGTGATCCTGGGTTTCCGCGCTATCGGCAACGGAAGCGTCATCAACGCGGTCTATACCGTGGCGAGCTACACCTACGGGCCGCTGCTCGGGCTATATTTCTTCGGGATATTGAGCCGCCGCAGGCCGCGCGACCGCTGGGTGCCGGTGATCTGCGTGCTCTCGCCGCTGCTCTGCCTGCTGCTCTCGACCCACAGCGAAGCCTGGTTCGGAGGCTACCGAATCGGCTTCGAGCTCCTGCTCATCAATGCCCTGCTCACCGCCCTCGGGCTATACCTGTCCTCCATCTGTTATCGGCTGCCCACATAGGCGCACTGGATGCGCTCGGAGTCGATGCCGGCGGAGAAGAGCATATCTCCCCGTCCGATGAGTTTCTCCGCACCCGGAGCATCGAGGATGGTCTGCGAGTCTATTACAGACCGACGCCCGCAACAAAACAGGAAGTTATGGCAATCTTCCGGACATCTTGAAAATTTCGGGAATTTTAAATTGAAAATTTTGGGAATTTACTATATTTGCATCCGGTTTGAAATCTGTAATATCTGCAAAAATGTATTATTCCAGACTTATAGAAGATGAAATAGCTCTGAGATTAAAGTCATCGGGGGCAGTCGTGGTGGCGGGACCGAAGTTCTGCGGAAAGACCACTACCTGCATGCTGTATCAGAAGAGTTTTGTGAAACTGAACACAAAGCAGTCCATTATGATGGCAAGAATGAACCCCAGGGCTGTGCTTGACGGAGAGACTCCCCGTTTGATAGACGAGTGGCAGAAAGCGCCCGACATTTGGAATCAGGTGAAGGATGACCTTGACTTTCACTATGAGTTCGGAAAGTATATCTTGACAGGCAGCTCGACCCCTGCGGACAAAACGGAGCTTCACCACAGCGGTGCCGGAAGAATCACACCGCTGCGGATGCGCCCGATGACGCTGTGGGAGTCGCGTGAGTCAAAAGGAACGGTGTCTCTGAAGGGGCTGTTTGACGGAGGAGATGATTTCCCGTGGGATATGAATGAGGGCTTTACGCTGGACGATGTGGCTTTTCTCCTGTGTCGTGGCGGCTGGCCGATATCGGTTTTGGCCTCGCGGGATATTGCCCTTGAAATCACGAAGAACTATTATAACGGCCTGTTTGTGTTTGAGGATAGCGAGAATGAACGTTTCCGCAACAAGAAGCCGGAAGTTCTGAGGATGATATTGCGCAGCTATGCCCGCAACATTTCTACGGAGGCGGCGGTGCAGACGATACTGTCGGACATTCGTCAGAGCAATGAGAGGACGATGGACGTGAAAACATATGAGGACTATATGGAGGCCTTGAAAGACTTGTATGTCATTGAGGATATGGAGGCTTGGAATCCGAACATACGATCGAAGACATCTATCAGAAGTACTCCTACGAGGCATTTCGTGGACACATCGATAGCCTGTCGCAGTCTGGGGGTGAGTCCGGAGGACTTGAAGCGTGATTTGAACAGTTTTGGACTGTTCTTCGAGGATTTTGCGGTGAGAGACCTCAGAGTCTATGCCGGCTGTCTGGGTGGAAGTGTGATGCACTACCGGGACAATGCCGGGCTGGAGTGTGACGCAGTTGTGCATCTGGAGGATGGACGCTGGGGCGGCATTGAGATAAAGCTCGGCGGAGAAGACCTTGTGGAAGAGGGAGCATCATCGCTGAAAACGTTGAAAAAAAAGATTGAGGAGAAGAGTGAAGAGGGGAGGCCGTCGTTCCTATTGGTGCTGACATCTGTGGGCGGGGCATACAAGAGGGAAGACGGGGTTTTTGTCGCCCCCATCAATTTGCTGAGGCCGTGACCGGAGCCCTCGGAAAATGTGAAATAATTCCATTATTACTGCTGGAAAATGTGAAATTATAACTAATTTTGCATCCTAAAATGTGATTAGTTTTATGGAACTACTTAAAAGAAAGATAGATGTCGTTCTTTCCGAGTGGAAGAGAAGACCTGAACACAAACCCCTTATCGTAAAGGGAGCCCGCCAGGTCGGGAAATCAGAATCGATCCGCGCTTTCGGGAAGGCTAACTACAAGAACCTTATAGAAATCAACTTCGTGCTGCAGAAGAAATTCCGCTCTATTTTCAATGACGGTTACGAGGTGGACACAATCCTCAAAAACATTTCCCTCCTCGACCCTTCTCTGGAATTCACCCCGGGCGAAACCCTTATCTTCTTCGACGAACTCCAGAAATGCCCGGACTGTGCCACATCCCTGAAATCCTTCCGTCAGGACGGGCGTTACGATGTCATCTGTTCCGGGTCTTTGATGGGCATTTATTATGAGGAAATCGAGTCTAATGCTGTCGGCAATAAAGATGACTACACGATGTACTCGATGGATTTCGAGGAATTCCTCTGGGCCAAGGGTTATTCCGCAGATCAGATAGAGAATCTCTATTCCCATATGTTGAGTCTCACTCCATTCTCCGGCCTGGAGATGGACACAATGATGGCAACGTTCAGGGAATATATGTTTCTGGGCGGAATGCCCGAGGTCGTCAGAACCTTTATGGAAAACGGCAACTTCTCGGGAACGCTCTCTCTCCAGCGGCAATTGCTGAAAGACTACGAGGAAGATATAACCAAATATGCGAAGGGGACAGAAAAGGCGAAGATCCTTGCCGTGTATGGTCACATATCCACATTCCTTGCGAAAGAGAATAAGAAATTCCAGATTACCAAAGTATCCAGGAATGCGAGAAGCCGGGACTATATAGGGAGTGTGGAATGGCTCAAGAATGCCGGCGTCATAAATGTCGCATACTGTCTCGGCAATGTGGAACTGCCCCTTAAAGGCAATTATGACCCTTATAATTATAAGGTATATTATCACGACACCGGTCTTCTCATAGCTTCTCTCGATGATGAGTCGCAGGAAGATCTCCGCGCAAACAGAAACTTCGGCACATACAAGGGAGCCATTTACGAAAACATTGTCAGCGAGATGCTGGTGAAGTCCGGCTACGAGAATCTATACTTTTACAGGAAAGACAGTCCGGCACTTGAAATGGATTTCTTCGTAAGAGATACCGATTCACTCATCCCCGTCGAAGTCAAGGCGAATGACGGAGCGACCATCTCTCTGAACCATCTCATAGACTGGAACTCCTGCCCCGATGTCCGCTACGGCATCAAGCTGGGATACAAGAACATCGGCTGGAACGGAAAATATTTCACCTTCCCCTACTTCCTCACTTCCTTTCTTCGAAGATTCCTCCGAGACCGTCTTTGTGAATAACGCGCAATACCCCTGACAGGGCTCGCGCGCCCGTCTGCCCGGCACAAAAAAAAGGACTCCCGGGGATGAACATTCATCTCCGGGAGTCCCGAAAAGCGGC
>CAVILJ010000041.1:0-15965 GCA_963643555.1 Acetatifactor sp. | reverse complement strand
GAGCAGGATAAGGGAGTCGAACCCTCCTCCTTGGCTTGGGAAGCCAATGCACTACCGATGTGCTAATCCTGCATACCGCGCTTCGGCACGGCTTTTTGCAAAGTTATAAATATTTCTTAACTTTGAAAAATATTTTCGGAATTTTTCCGCCAACACTTATTAATAACAATGTATTCCTTAGGTATAGATGTCGGATCTTCGTCCGTAAAGGTCGCGCTGCTCGATGTCGAGAGCGGCAAATGTGTTTGTTCATCCACCAATCCGAAAGTCGAAGCCCCCATCATCGCCGAGCGCAAAGGCTGGGCGGAGCAGGACCCCGCGTCCTGGTGGGCATATCTCTGTGAGGGAGTAAAGGCTATGTCCGCCGCCGGCCACGATATGTCGGCGGTAGCCTCCATCGGCATCTCCTACCAGATGCACGGCCTCGTGGCCCTCGACAAGGACAGCAGACCGGTGCGCAACTCCATCATCTGGTGCGACTCGCGTGCCGTCAGCATCGGAGCCGAGGCCCTCAAGGGCATAGGCTACGACAAGTGTATGTTCCGCCTGCTCAATTCGCCGGGCAACTTCACGGCCTCCAAGCTGGCCTGGGTCAAGAGGAACGAGCCGGAGACCTATGCCAAGATCAGCAAGTTCTGCCTCCCGGGCGACTACATCGCATATCTTCTGACGGGAGAGATAAGCACCACCGCCACAGGACTTTCCGAGGGGATACTCTGGGACTTCAACGAGAACCGCAGGGCGGACTTCGTGGCCGACTACTACGGCATCGAGCGCGACAAGTTCGCGGAGATTGTGCCGGCCCTCGGCATCCAGGCCCGCACCACGGCGCAGATCCAGTCCCTGCTCGGCATCCCGGAAGGGACTCCGGTATCCTACCGCGCCGGCGACCAGCCGAACAACGCATTCTCCCTCGACGTGCTGGAACCGGGCGAAATCGCCGCAACCGGCGGCACCAGCGGAGTGGTCTACGGAGTGACCGACGTACCCAAGGCTGACCCGCAGTCCAGAGTCAACACCTTCCTGCACGTCACTGACTCCAAGGAGCCGAGGATGGGCGTGCTGCTCTGCATCAACGGCACGGGGATTATGAACTCCTGGGCGCACCGCAACATCGCCCCGGACCTCAGCTACCCCCAGATGAACGAGGAGGCCGCCACCGCGCCTGCGGGCAGCGACGGGCTGCTCGTGCTGCCTTTCGGCAACGGTGCGGAGAGGGTGCTCGTAGGCCGCAGCGTAGGTGCCGAGTTGTACGGCATCGACCTCGTAAGGCACTCCAGGGCCCACATACTCCGTGCGGTACAGGAGGGCATCGCATTCTCCTTCCGCTACGGCATCGACATAATGAAGAATCTCGGGCTTGAGCCTGACGTGATCCGTGCCGGCAAGGCCAATATGTTCCTCAGCCCGCTGTTCCGCTCCTCGCTTTCCACCCTCTGCGACGCAAGGATAGAGCTCTTCGACACCGACGGGGCTCTCGGCGCGGCAAGGGGCGCGGCCCTCGGAGCAGGCATCTACAAGTCCTCCAAGGAGGCCTTCGCCAATCTCGCGAGACTCGACGTGATCGAGCCGGCACGCGAATGGAAAGCCCCTCTCGAGGAAGCCTACGGCAAGTGGAAGTCAGAACTTGAATCAAAATTAAGATAAAATGACCGCAAGCAACACCAAAGGTTCTAAAGCCTACCTTTTCAGCATCGTCCTCGTGGCGGTGCTCGGCGGCCTGCTCTTCGGATACGACACGGCAGTGATTTCCGGCGCCGAGAGAGGTCTCCAGGCCTTCTTTATGGGGGCTCCCGACTTCGTCTACACTGATTTCCTCCACGGGTTCACCGCTTCCAGCGCCCTGATAGGCTGCATCATAGGAAGCGCCATATCCGGCTTTATGGCAGGCCGCTTCGGCAGAAAGAAGAGCCTCTTCATCGCAGGCATCTGCTTCTTCCTCTCCGCTGCCGGCTCCTACTACCCGGAGTTCCTCTTCTTCCCTAAGGGAGAGCCTTCGCTCGCGCTGCTCGTCGCGTTCAACTTCTACCGCGTGCTCGGCGGCGTCGGAGTGGGTATGGCCTCGGCCATCTGCCCTATGTACATCGCCGAAGTAGCTCCCGCCGACAGGCGCGGCGCACTCGTGTCCTGGAACCAGTTCGCGATAATCTTCGGACAGCTGCTCGTATACTTCGTCAACCTCGTGATCCTCGGCGACCACATCGCCCCGAAGATGGAGGCTCTCGCCGAGGGCATCAACCGTATCATCAACGCCGACGCGCTGCTCGCGGACGGCAACTGGAGCGTCACGACCGGCTGGAGACTGATGTTCGGCTCGGAGTGCGTGCCCGCCGGACTCTTCACCATCCTCATCCTGCTCGTGCCTGAGACCCCTCGCTACCTTGCGATGAGCGGTCAGGACGGCAAGGCCCTCGAAGTGCTCACCCGCGTCAACGGCAGCGAGAAGGCCCGCGAGATTCTCTCCGAGATCAAGAACACCGTCTCCGTCCGGAGAGAGAAGCTTCTCGCCTACGGCTGGGTGGTAATCTTCGTTGGCATAATGCTGAGCGTATTCCAGCAGTTCGTCGGCATCAACGCCGTGCTCTACTACGCTCCGCGCATATTCGAGTCTATGGGTATGGGCAATCCTATGACCCAGACCGTGCTGATGGGCGTCGTCAACATCAGCTTCACCCTCATCGCCATCCTGACCGTCGAGAAGCTCGGGCGCAAGCCTCTGCTCATCACCGGCTCGCTCGGAATGGCGCTCGGAGCTCTCGGAGTGACCCTCTCCTCCGTGATGCCGGGGCTCTCAGGCATCGTGGGAGTGGTCAGCATAATGGTCTATTCGGCTTCATTTATGTTCAGCTGGGGCCCTATGTGCTGGGTGCTCATCTCCGAAATCTTCCCTAATACGATCCGCGGGGCGGCAGTGGCCATCGCCGTGGCGTTCCAGTGGATATCCAACTTCATCGTCAGCTCCACCTTCGTGCCGCTCTACAACTGGAATCCGGCATTCACCTATGGGATGTACTGCGTGATCTGCATCGTCGCCGCCGTCTTCGTCTGGAAGCTGGTCCCTGAGACCAAGGGCAAGACGCTGGAGGATATGACCGCGCTCTGGCGCAGCCGCAGCCACAAGTCAGCATAAACTGACCTTACTTCATATTCCGGGGGAGTCGTTCCGGGAGAGCCGTCAGTGCACTTTGGCGATGATAATGGAAATATTGTCGGCTCCCCCCTCCTCGCAGGCCATACGGAGCAGGTCCTCCGAGCCGGCCCCTGCGGCCAGGGAGCTTTCAATATCCTCGTCGGAGACCATATCGGCGAGACCGTCGGAGCAGATGAGTATGGCGTCACCCTCCATTATCTTTCCGCCGATGTCCTCGACGGCCAAACGGCCTTCGGTCCCGCCTCCGAGGCAATTGAGCAACAGTTTGCTTGCCGAGGGATCCCCGGTGACGCCCCTTTCCGTATCGTCGGCGGTCAGCTGGCGGAGCATCCCCTCCCGGAATCTGTATGTCCGGCTGTCCCCGGCGTTCACGAGCCAGATCCTGCCGTAGTGCCATATCACGCCGGTCAAGGTGCAGCCCATAGGTCGGGCCTGACCTTGGTCGGCAGCCGTGCGGTTCAGCTTGAAGGAGATATAAGCCGCCGCTTCCCGGATGTCATCCTCAAACTTCTCGGAAGAAATATGGTGGAGACTCAGCTGCTCGTGGATTTCCTCCAAAGCGAAACGGCTCGCCACCTCCCCTTTCTCGTGGCCTCCCATCCCGTCGGAAACCAACAGATGGAAAAAGCCGTCCGGGGGGACGCCAACCGTCAGGGAAGTCCTGTCGTCCCGGAGCAGAAGCCCGCCGACCGAGACGGCGTCCTCGTTGCCGTCCCGCACAAGCCCTTTGTGGCAAATCGCCTGGATATCAAGTTTCATTGCTTATTCTACGGTAAAATCAAGAGTGGCTATACGGATGACGGAGCCTTTGACGAGCCGCTCGACGGCGCCGGGGACGAGCCGCCTGCCGTTGACGAAAGTGCCGTTGGTCGAACCGTTGTCCTTTATCGTCCAGCCAGAGTCCGGACCTCTTGAGATGCAGCCGTGGCTGCCGGAGACATACCTGCAGCCGGACAGCTCGGGCCAGATGCCTCCGCTGCGGCCAAAGACGCCTTCGCGCAGCGGCAGACACCAGCCGTTGCCCTCAAGCGCGAGCGGACAGGAGGAAGGAGTCGCCGAAGTGCCCTGCGGAGACGCTTGAGAGGGAGGAGACTTCCTCTCGGAGCCGGCGGGGGCGGCGGAAGGCGAGGCGGGACTCCCTCCTGCAGCGGAGGAGGTAAGGTATTTCCGTCCGGGCACCAGGTCGCTGCCACAGACGGGGCACTCCGTGCCGCGCTTGGGACGCCTGCACTCCGGACACCATTTCAGCTCTTTCCCGCACTGGTCGCAGAACGCGCTCCCGTCGGGAATCATACTTCTGCAATCCGGACACTGTATCATAGCACATCCTCCATTTTGATGGTTTTACGCTCCTCGGGGGTGTGGGCGCCGCCCTCCTCGGCGAGGCGCGCCGCAAGGTTACCCTTCACTTCATCGAAAAGATTCCGGGCATCGCGCCCGTTGCCGAAATTGCGTCCCCGATTGTTGTACATTATGGTAAGTTTGCCCCGCACGGCTTTTTCCGCCATCGGATCCAGACTGTAGCCTCCCTTGCGGGCGCTGAGCTCGAATATCCGGAAAAGCTCGTCGGGATTGTAGTCCTCGAAGACGATGCGGTTCCGCTTAGGGAAACGCGACTCGAAGCCGCTGTTCTCATCGAGGAAGCACTGCATCTCGAATGAATACCCGGCCGCTATGCAGACAAATTTGCCCCGGTCATTCTCCAGCCGGGCCACCAGCACCCCGAGTGCGTTGCGCCCGTACTGGTCGGAAGCGAGCTGATAGGCCTCATCGATGAACAGAATGCCGCCCATCGCGGTATCGATGACGTGTGAAGTGATAGCCTCCGTATCCCCAAGGACTCTGCCCACCAGCTGGCTCTTGCCCACCTCCACCACATTCGGGGTAGGAAGAGCTCCCATAGAGTAGAGTATCCGCCCCATAAGCCTCGCGACGGTGGTTTTGCCCGTGCCGGGATTGCCGAGGAAGAGATAATGCCCAAGCGGAATCTCCGGGCGGCGGTTTTCGGCCCGGGCGTTCTCGATTTCGTTGTTGATGGTATGGGCCAGCTTCGTCAGCGAGGTCTTGACCCCGTCCAGCCCGATAAGTCCGTTGAGTTCGGCGAGGGAATCCTCCAATGAGACCTTCTTCGGCTCCACGTAAGGAATGTCCTCACTGTAAGCCGTATGCAGGAATTCCGGAGTCCACTTGTCGTAAGGCGCGGAGGCTATACGGTTGTTGATATTGGTCTTGGTCTCCGCCACCTTTTTTATGGCCTCCCCCGCATTGCCGAACTTCCCGTCCTTCATCGCCACCATATTGCGGAACATCGCGAGCGCTTTCAAGCGCACATTCCCGTCGGCAAGGGTGAAATTGTATTTCTTGGCCTTGGCTGCATTCTCATAGATCTGAAGCAGCTCCTCCGCGGAATAATCATCTATGTGAATCGTGTGCGAGAACCGCCGCTTCAGACCCGGGTTGGAGCCGAGGAACGCGGACATCTCCTTGGGATATCCGGCGCAGATCACGACGAATTTCCCGGCTTCGTTCTCCATACGGGTCATCAGCGTCTGGACGGCTTTCTTGCCCTCCGGACTGGTGCTGCGCCCTGCGGAGTCCATAGGTTCCAGGTCGTATGCCTCGTCCAGAAACAGCACCCCGCCCATAGCCTCATTGATGGCCGCGTCCATATTCTTGTCGGACTCGTTCACATATTTGGAAATAATGTCCTTGGGCACTTTCTCCACCACACGGTCAGTGGATGTCACGCCGAGGGACTTGAAGATTCTGCCGAAAGTGCGGGCCACGGTGCTCTTGCCGGTGCCGGGATTGCCGGTAAGGATGAAATTGAACTTGGTCAGCCCCTCCTGCGCCTCACCCATCTCCACAAGCTGCTTCTGCACCGAGATCTCCTGCGCTATCCGCCTGACGGCATCTTTGACACTCCGCATCCCGACAAATCCGTCCAGCTCCTTCAGCACTTCCTCCACGGAGATCTCCTTCGTGCCGTTCTCCCCCACTATGTCGGCGTAGTCCAACACATCATCCTCCGCACCCCTCATACGGTGACGCTTCACGGCCTCGTCGAAGAGATTGCGCACCTCGCGGGCGTTGCCGAAAGTCTCGCCGCGCCTGAGGAACATCCTGTCAAAGACCTTGGGCAGCATTTCCTCCGCCTTGGGGTCGAGGGTGAAGACGGTGTTCTCGTCGTTGCGGGAAAGCTTCATCCTGAACAGCTGCTCCAGTTCCCGGGCGCTGTAGTCGGGGAACTCTATGGTGACATTGCAGCGGGACGGTATTCCGGGATTCATCCTCACGAATTCGCCCATTTCCCTGGTGTAGCCCGCCATAATGCAGACGAACTCCCCCTTGCGGTTTTCGAGAAGGGTCAGGAGCGTATTCACCGCATCCGCGCCGAAGCCGCCGTTGTCCCCTCCGTTAAGGGCGTATGCCTCGTCGATGAACAGCACGCCGCCCATAGCCTTGGCCACGTAGTTCTTCACGTTGTCCTCGGTATCTCCGACGAAACGCCCGATGAAATCCTTTCCCGCCACTTCCACGAACTGCCCGGTAGGCAGAGCCCCTATGGCGCCCAGCATTTCCCCGAACTTCCGGGCGAAGGTGGTCTTGCCCGTTCCCGGGTTGCCGGTGAAGAGATAGTGGTCTTTAAGCAGCTTGCCCGCCACGCCCTTCTCTTTTTTGGCCTTGATGTTACGTATCGTGGCCTTGATTTCGTCCTTGACGCTCTGAAGCCCGACGTAGTTGTCGAGTTCCGCCAGGATCTCCGCCTCGCTCTTGGGGATGAAGCACTCGGCATCGTCAATATCCTCACTCTCAACGATTCTGCCTCTACGGAGCGCCGCCCTGACATAGATGTCCTCGGCGACTTTCTCGGCCAGATGCCCGTTGGCGTGCCCGAGATCCTGCTGCCGCATAAACCAGGCGAAGTGAGAGTCCAGTTTAGTTTTCACCCCGGAGGCGGCCTCCGCCCCGTATCTGTCCTTCAGAAGCAAGAGGGTGAGAGAGGTCAGGTCCTCTATCCGGAATGCGTCCAGACGGAAATCGAACTCGAAAAGCCGATGCACGTCCTTGTTGTTCTCCAGAAAGCCCGAAAGGTCGTTGAGCGAGCCGCAGAGCAGCACGATCGGAGCTCCCTCCGTATTCCGCATCCGGGTGAAAAGCTTGTCGAGCTGGTTCACCTCCGATGCCCTTGAGGTGGGGAGGAGCTTCTGGGCGTTGGTAATCAGCAATATGCCGTCTTTCAGCGAAGATATGTTCTTGTCGAAATCCTTCGAGAATTCATCCCAGTCGGCGGCGTCGACCTCCCTGGGAGCCTGTCTGACCACCCCCGATGCCGACATCCTCCCGGCTATCAGATGGGCCGTGAATGTCTTCCCGCTGCCCGAATCCCCCAGTATGAGACAATCCAGACCTATCCGGGCGCCGCCCTGGGCGAATGTTCTGGCGACCTGCAGCTTTTTGTCCAATTCGTCCAGCAGGGGGGCGATGGAGGCCTTTCCGATAAGGTCGGAGACCAGGGAGGCCGCTTCAAGGGCCTCGCCGCAGAAGCGGCAATACTTCGCCTCCGGACGGTTCTCTTTCCCGCAGTGTTTACAGTTCATTACTCTTCATTTTGGGCCGACTTGCCGGGCATTACCTTTTCCTTGACGATGGTGGAGTACTCCCGGAACCGCTCGCTCTTGGGGATGAGCAGCCCGAAGGCGCAAAGCGCCCAGACTGCGGCGATGAATATGAGTATCCGCCTGCGGCGGGTTTTCAGGTCATCTTTCCACCGGCCGAGCTTCTCCCGGTCGAAGGCCCCGTTAAGGGAAGAATCGAAGAAAGCGTCATTGCTGAACGCAAAATAAAGGGGTTCCAGCACCTTCTCGTCGAAGCCCGGACTGGTGAATTTCCGCGCGTCGCGGGCGTATCTGCTATGGAAGAACATTGTCTTGATGCTGAACCAGATGAGAAGCGCCAGGACAATGGCGGCATAGATATAGAGAATGAATTTGCCGAGGAACGCCACCAGCACCCCCAGCAGAAAAGCCCCGATCACTCCGCTGATAATGGGGACGCCGCAGCCCTCACAGTCAGTATCGAAGAAAATGACCCCCGCGATTATGATGCCCGCCACCCAGGTAAATCTCTCCAGACGCAAGCCGCTCAGGTCAATGACAGGATTCTCGATGATGGAGAACACCAGCACCGTAAGGAGCGCAAGGGCCGGAAGTATCGCAAAAACGACGGTGAAGATCTGCTGGAGTATGTCCCGTGTGCCGAGCCCCCGTATCTGCGAGCGTCCCGCAGCCGCTATGGTGTCGGCATCTCTTCTTGCGGAGTCGAAGCGGCTAACCGGAATCAGGCCGTCATCTATCTTCCTGAGGTCTTCAAGATAGTCCGCAAGCCGTCGCTCGTAGGCGAAGCGCGGACTCAGATCCGCCCCGGGGTCATCCTGATGATGGACCGCGAGCCATCCGGCAAGC
Source organism: Acetatifactor sp. (assembly GCA_963643555.1). Taxonomy (GTDB): domain Bacteria; phylum Bacteroidota; class Bacteroidia; order Bacteroidales; family UBA932; genus Cryptobacteroides. The sequence goes on along the minus strand of CAVILJ010000041.1, from coordinate 7,349 downwards.
CCCCTTTCGAGATACTCCTTCTTGAGTTCGCGCCTTTTGTGAGAGAAAAGCTCTTCCGGGGTGACGGCCTTGGCACCGGTGTCGGCGAATTCGTATTCAGGCTCTACGCCGAATCCCTTGATGACCTTCATCCAGGCGATCTGCTCGACTGTCCTGTCGTCCTTCGGTCCGCATTTCTTCTTGGCGTCGACGCTTTGATAGTCAGTACAGTACTTGACCCAGGACTTTTGAGAGCCGAACCTCGCCCCCTTCGTGTCAAAGAACTGCTCAAGCCAGGGGTAGGAGGCCGGCGCAGCGAAAAACACCGCCATATTGATTATCGCAAAAAGCGGAATACGCAGATTGAGAGGGGCATTCTCCGGCTTTGGCCAATCCTCTTTCAGCTTATTGACATCACCTCCGTAACGGTTCCACCAGATATTGTACATCTCGTTCAGAAGCCGTCCGATCCCCTCCTGAGTCATCGCATAGCCGTGGTTTGAAGGGTCGTTTATGAGACAGGGGTCGGAAAGCGGGTCTATCGCTGAAACCCTGAGGGTGAATACCCCGAAACTGTTGTCGGAGGGAACCAGCGAATCAGCGAGGGCGGGGTTGCGCACCCTGACCCACTCTTTGAAGATGTCACCGTTCAGGCAGTGTGCCGTGAGCTCGTCGGGGATGGCGGCATTACAGAAATCGCTGACATCCTTGAGACTTCTCGCATTGGCGCCTGTGGCCTCCCCCGTGCTCCTCGAAGTGCCCCTCAGCACGAACGGATATGACGGGTCGAGCTGATATATGGCGGCGAAAACGCCTGTGTCCTGATCTTTCGGGCAGCGTTTCTCCACAATCTCCTGGATCTCAAGCGCAAGTTCGGGATATGGCCTCAGCCAACGCTCTATCTGCCCGCGGTACAGATATTTCTTCGCAAGCTCGATATCGTCCACCATAAAGGCTGCCAGCTCTTCCGGCGTATTGGCGATCTGGTGCTTGGAAGCATTATAGACTATGCCGAGGTCCGCGATTATCTCGTCCGCCTCCACGGGGACATCCTCTCCGTTGATGGTACGCAAAATCTCGCCCCAGTCCCAGCGTTTCCCGGCGTCGCTGATAAGCAGTCCCTTCACAATCCTCGAGAGCGGCTCCGGCATATCGGCCAGGACCGCGATCCCCCCTTTGTTTTTCGCAATGGCAAGTTCGCTTTCTTTTGCCAGGAACGCCCCTTCGCCCATCCAGAGCGAGAGTATGGTCATTCCGAGGGAGTAGAAGTCCGCCTTTGCGCCAAGCTCACAGTAGGTGTATCCGTCAATGACGACGGTGTTGCCGGAAGCATATACCTCGGGGGCGGCATAAATGGGAGTGCGCACCTGGGCGGTGGTGCATTTCCCGTCCTCTCCCAAAAGGTCGGCAATGCCGAAGTCGCACAACACGCTGTCCCAGTTTTCTCTGTCCCTGATGAGGATATTGGCGGGTTTGACATCCTTGTGTATCACTCCGGCACGGTGCATCTCATCAAGGGCCATCGCGGTTTTCGCGGCTATGGCCAGTATGGCGTCCTTCTGCCCTTTGAGTCCCGCCGAGGCTGCGTTCCCTTCGGGGAAATACTCCATCAATTCGAAGTCGTCCCCGTAGCTCACTATGTCCGCGATATAGCCCTTCCCTTTCAGTTTGTCAAGGGCGGGAAAGACTTTGGCGTTGGGGTGGAAACCGCGGTGGCAGAGCTTCAAGGCGTAACGGCGCGACTTGTCGCTCACTATATACAGATCCCCCTCTGTGCCGCTGCCGAGCAGTTTTTCCACCGTGTAGCTCTTCCCTCCAAGGCTGATGCCTGCGCCCTCAGAATACCGTCCGCTCCCCGGAGCATCCCCACCCGGAGCCGCAGCTCCTCCCCGTGAGGTGTCCTGAGGCGCAACAGCAGTTCGCTGAGCTGCGACAGCAGTACCCTGAGGCGCGACTGCGGTGCCCTGGGACGCGACTGCAGTTCGCTGGGGTGCTACTGCAGTTCGCTGAGACGTCTCTGCAAAAAATCCTTCTTTGAATATCTCCCCGAGCATTCTGCCCGGGTCAGCCTGCCCGCTATGTGGCTTATCGTCATTATCGGCCATATACCTGTCTATTCCCTTTTATAAACTGTTCTCTCCTCCGCGGCAGAATATTCCACCGCACCTTCGGTCCCCGCATCCACGACAACTGTCTCGGTACAGGTGATCCATTTCCCTCCAAACTTCTCGAAGGCGCATTGCGATGGAGTGTCGTGCAGCACGTGGCATTCGTTGCACTCCCACCCCAGGGTTCTCCGGAGGGGCTTCCCATACCATTTCTTCTCTATGATTTCCGTCACGGCCACCTTGCGCGCGGTATAGAAGTTACGCTGCTCCTGCGGTGTGACGCCGGCGGGAGGCAGCATCTCCTCCATAGCCCTGTTGGCGTCTTCGACGGCTTTCTGATATTCCGCCATCACCTGCTCCCTGCTGCGGCCAATCCGGCGTTGCGCCGCCTTCGGCTTCCCTGCGGGAGAGAAGCCCGCCTTTGACATCAGCTCCCGAAGCCGGAGTTCCCCTTCGGTGGGTTGCCGGGCCTCACTCTCTCCCCCGGAGTCCTCTCCGTCCGCCCCGTCCAGCTCCGCCTCCAATTCAGATATTTTCACGAGCAGTCCCGCGGTCTCCTGCACCCGAGGGTCGTTCACGGCCTTTTCGACCGCCACCCTCGCCGCTCTGGAGAGCGGCTGCCCGCATCCCCGGCAAAACGCCCTGAAGTTGCGGATCTTGCACTTGGGGCACATCACGCCGTCAGCGGGCATACCGCATTCCGGACAATCGATATCGTCCGGACGCATCTGTGCGCCGCAGAATGTGCAGCGGGCGACCAGCTTCCATCCGCACACGGGGCATATCTCCATCCCGGAGCAGACGGGAGCGCCGCAGTGGGGGCACACGCCGACGGCTTCTTTCTCTTTTGTCACCGTCTTCGCCGCACTCCGGGTATCCGTGCGCGGCTGACGGCTTCTATATTCTTCCGGCATATTTATGGGTCAACTCACCTAATACCCGAAGATGTCCTCAAGGCTGACAGTCTTCACCGTACCGAGACCGGAGAGGAACTTGACGTCCAGGTCGCTCTTGCGTCCGAGGATGGCATAGGTGTAGTCGCGGTCCTTCACCCACTTCTGCTGGGTTGCGACCACATCGTCGAGCGTCATATCCTGCACCTTGGTGAAGATGAGCCTGTCGAGCGGTTCGGCTATGCCCAGGCGGCGGCAGGCGCGGTAGGAGCTGAGCACCTGCATCCCGACGGTGCGCTGGGTGCGCATACGGCTGATGAGGGCGTCCTTGGCTACTGCGAACGCGGCCTCGGACTGCGGCATATTGTTGATGATCTCGTCGAACGCCTCTATGGCCTGGCGCATCTTGTCGTTCTGGGTGGCGATGAACGCTGTATAATAATAGGATGCGTCGGCATAGGACGGAGAGTAGAGACGGGCCCAGGCCGAATAGGCCAGACCGCGGGCCTCACGCATCTCCTGGAAGACTACGGTGTTCATCCCGCCGCCGAAGTACTCGTTGTAGAGGCCGAGTCCCGGAGCTGCGGAAGCGTCGAACTTCTCTCCCCTGTTGGAATACTGGAAGTAGTATATCTGGGCGGCATCGTATGGCGCTATGACCACATTGCTGCCCTCGGTGGAGGCCATCCTTGTATAAGTCTCCGGGAGAGCGACAGCGCCCTCGCCCACCTTGTGGTGAGCCGCGAGGCAGTCCTTGAGAGCCGTCTTGGACATCGGTCCGTAATACAGCACCTCGTGGCCATAGCCGAAGACTTCGCGCAGCTTCGAGAGCAGCTCGTCGGAAGTGAGGGCGGCCACGGCCTCGTTGCTGAGGGTCGTGCGCCTGATGAAGTCCCCGCCGTAGTAGACGTATCTTGCGAGGGCGTTGTAGCAGCTGCGCTGCGCCTTCTTGACGTTGAGGCGGGACTTGAGGACATCGGACTTGACGTTGGCGAGGATGTTCTCGTCAGGCTGAGCGTTGAGGATGAGGTCCTCGACGATCTCGAGGGCCGCGCCCATATTCTCGCTCAGTCCCGTCACGGACACGACGCTCTGGTTGGCCCCGGAATATGCGTTGAAGCTGCAGGCAAGGGAATACATCTGAGAGGCAATCTCCTCCGCGCTTCTGGTCGGGGTTCCGAGATAGCTCAGATAGTCGCTCGCCACGGAAAGCGCCGGGCAGTTCTCGGTGCCGTAGTTGAATATGAACTGCAGGTTGAAGATGTCGTTCTGCGCGTTGCGCTTGTAGAGCACGTCCACCCCGCCGGTGAGGCCGAACGCGGACATATCCTTGGAGAAGTCCACGAACACAGGAGCGATCGGCTTCACCTCGGCAGCCTGGATCTCCTTGAGGAACTCGCTCTGATTGTCGCGGTTGGTGACGATAGGGGTAATCTTCGGGGCGGCTATCTTCTGCACGCTCCTGTCCTCGCCCTGACGCTTGTAGATGATGGCGCAGGAGTTGTCGGTGAGATATTTGCCCGCGAATGCCACGATGTCCTCCTTGGTCACGGCCTGATAGCGGTCTATCTCACGGGCGGCGTCTTTCCAGTCGACTCCGTTGATGAAAGCGTCCACATAGCACTGCGCACGGGAGGAGTTGTGCTCAAGCTCGCGCATCTTTGCGAGTTTGAGATTGTTGATGGTGGCTTCTATCAGCGACTCGTCGAAGTCGCCGCCGCGGAGTTTGGCCATCTCCTCGAGGGCGAGGTCCTTGAGCTGCTCCAGGCTCTGCCCGTCCTTAGGGCGGCCCATAATGATAAACTGGCCGTAGTCGGGACGCGGATTGGTGCCTGCCGCAAGGTAGAGTGCCTTCTGCTGCTGGTTGACGTCCATATCGATGAGGCCCGCCTGCCCGTTGGAGAGGATGTGGCCCGCAATCTCCGCGACAGCCGATTCCTCCAGTTCCGATGCGCCAGGAAGCCTCCATCCCATCGCGAGCATCTCGGCCTCCTGACCGTATACGTCCATCACGACCGGAGACTCGATCGGAGCTTCCTTGCCGTATTGGAGCGCCGGCACGGACTCCGTCGGCTGCCAGTCGCCGAAATACTTCTCGATGGCGGCGACCATCTCGTCGGGATTGAAGTCGCCCGACACGCAGATGGCGATATTGTTCGGCACATAATACACATCGTGATACTTCTTCACGTTGGTGATGGAAGGGTTCTTGAGGTGCTCCTGACTGCCGAGGGTGGTCTGCCTGCCGTAAGGATGGTTAGGGTAGAGGGCCTTGTCGAGAGCCTCCCATACCTTGCGGTTGTCCTGGGTGAGGGACATATTCTTCTCCTCGTATATGGTCTCAAGTTCGGTATGGAAGCCCCGGATCACCACGTTGCGGAAGCGGTCAGCCTGGATACGCGCCCAGTTGTCGATCTGGTTGGACGGTATGTCCTCGGTATAGACGGTCTCGTCGGAGGAGGTCCAGGCGTTGGTCCCGTCCGCGCCGATGATGGACATCAGCTTGTCGTACTCGTTGGGGATCGCGAGCTTGGAAGCCTCGTAGCTCACGGAGTCAATCTTATGGTAGATCGCCTTGCGCTCGGCCTCGCCGGTCGTGTTGCGGTAGACCTCGAAGAGCGACTCTATCTCGTCGAGCATAGGCTTCTCCGCAGCGTAGTCGGTGGTCCCGAACTGCTGCGTGCCCTTGAACATCAGGTGCTCGAAATAGTGCGCGAGACCGGTGGTCTCCGAAGGGTCGTTCTTGCTTCCGACCCTCACGGCGATGTAGGTCTGGATGCGCGGGGTCTCCTTGTTGACGGACATAAATACCTTGAGTCCGTTGTCCAGGGTGTAGATTTTGGTCTCCAGAGGGTCGCCTGCGACGGTTTCGTATCTGTGTCCGCAGGAAGCGAGGGAGAGCAGGGCCGCCGATGCGGCCGCAAATAATAGAACTTTCCTCATAGTGATATCATTTTTGCATTGATTTCCACCTCTAATCGTTTCGCTCCCCCGGGCCGGCCGCAGTTGCTCCGGCAGGCGTTTCCCGGCCCTGCAGGGGATGATTTTCCGCTAAAAGTAAGAATTTTTTAATGAAAATTTTTGCAATTCAGGAAAAATATCTAATTTAGCGGTGAAGTTTTTCATAGTTTAAGTTTAGGTTAAGTAACACCTCTCTCGCAGTGATGCAAGAGAGGTGTGAATTTTTTATTATATTTGTGCAAACTTTATGTAATTATGAGAACTTCAATTTTTACTTTTCCGGCGGCGGCAGCGCTGCTCTGCGCCGGACTCATCTCCTGCCGGAGTCTCGAATCGGGACAGGAAGGCAGCATCAGCGTCAGATTTTTGAGCAACAAGGCATCCGCCCCGGCGGGCATCCCCGACACGGATGACTTCCTGCTGGACATCACCGGCTCGGACGGGACCGTCATCTACAGCGGCCGCTTCGGAGACGCGCCGGAGGAGATTCCGGTGGCGAAGGGCAGCTACACGGTCATCGCCGTCTCGGAAGCGTTCGACGAGGCGGCATTCGACAGCCCGCAATACGGCGACAGGCAGGAAGTCATCGTGAAGTCCGGCGAGCGGGTATGCGCCGAGCTGCTCTGCGCCCAGACCAACGCCGGCATCCGGCTCGTCCCTGACGGGAGCTTCATAGACGCGTTCCCGGGCGGGATACTCTACATCAGCGGAGACGACGGCTGCCTGGTCTACGAATACGGCGAGAGCCGCACGGCATTCTTCAACCCCGGCAAGCTGAGCGTCTCGATGAGCGAAGACGGGATGCGGCAAACCCTCTTCTCGCGGACGATCCAAGCCTCCCAGATGCTCTCGGTCAAGATATCCGCAACGGTGTCCGGAGACTCAGGCGGACTCTCCATCCAGCTCGACACCAGCCGGCAGTGGATGTCTGACAACTATATATATGGAGGAGGCGGGAGCGGCGACGCAGAAGACGCACTGGACGTGCTGGAAGCCAGAGACCATATCGGAGACTGCGGGGTATGGGTGCGGGGCTATGTGGCCGGCTGCGCCAAAAGCGTCGGCAAGTTCGAGTTCGAATCCCCCTTCTCCAAGGAGACCAACATCCTGCTCGGGCTGCGCTCAGGCACCTCCGACGGCGACTACTGCCTCAGCGTGGAGCTGAAGAAAGAGAGCATACGCTCCGCGCTCAACCTCCTCAGCAACCCCTCGCTGCACCGCAGACAGGTCTGCATAAAAGGAGATATCGTGTCCTCCTATTACGGCATACCGGGGCTGAAGAATGTCACCGAGTATCAGCTGAAGTGATTGTCGGGATTTTTTCGCCTCCGGGTGTACAATCTGCGGATTTTCGCTATATTTGTTCCGTCCGTCCCCCTCTGAGGGGCGGCGGATGTAAAGCGACTGA
>CAVILJ010000040.1:0-16618 GCA_963643555.1 Acetatifactor sp. | reverse complement strand
GTACGACGCTTGTCCCTGCGCTGCTTTGAAAGTTTGTGTTTCGGATGTGCCATTTCTTTATCTTTTAAATATTATTTACTTAAATACTTGGTAGTCTCGCCGTTGCATCCTCCGTCGGGGTGGACTCTCCGGAGCGGGAGAGAGAGGCAGACATAGTCGTATATGTCCTGGCTCAGATCCAGCTCCGCGCCCTCCGGGGTGTAGCTCTCCTCAAAGGAGGTCTCCACCTCCAGCACCAGATCCTCCAGACACCTGTCGCAGGCGACCGTCACGGTCCCGCCTATCTCGCAGGAAGCCTGTGCCGTCAGTCCCTTGTTGAGGACGGATGCGGCCACCGCGATGTCCGCATCGAGGATTTCGGTGTTGCCGAAGGATTCAAAGAACTCGCGCCCGGCCTTCCACTCAAATCGCTTCGCCCCGGGCCCCAGGTCAATCAGTCTGACTACAAAGGGTTGCAAAGGTAGTAAAAATTTTTGCTATTGTCAATCTTCGTTGTCGCTATTTCTTTTTCTTGCCAGCGGATCGAGCAATATCTTGCGTATTCTCATATGGCGAGGGGTCACTTCCACGAGCTCGTCCTCCTGGATGTACTCGAGCGCCTCCTCAAGGGAGAACTTGATGGCCGGCGGCAGGACTATCTTCTCGTCCGAGCCCGCCGCACGCACGTTGGTGAGCTTCTTGGTCTTGCAGACATTGATATTGAGGTCCTTCTCGCGGGTGTGCTCGCCTATGACCTGCCCGGCATATATCTCCTCGCCCGGCTCCACGAAGAAGCGCCCCCGGTCGAGCAGCTTGTTCATCGAGTAGGCGATGGCCTGTCCGGTCTCGAGGGAGACGAGCGAACCGTTGTTGCGATGCTCGATCTCGCCCTTGTACGGCTGATATTCCTTGAAGCGGTGCGCCACGACTGCCTCGCCCTGGCTCGCCGTGAGCAGGTTGGAGCGCAGTCCCATCAGCCCCCGGGTCGGAATCTCGAACTCAAGCAGGGTGCGGTCTCCGCGCGGCTCCATATGGATGAGAGCCCCCTTGCGGCGGGTGGAAATCTCGATGGCCGCACCCACGAACGCCTCCGGGACCTCGATGGAGAGTTCCTCGACAGGTTCGCAGCGCTGTCCGCCGATTGTCTTGTCCAGCACCTTCGGCTGCCCGACCTGGAGCTCGAAGCCCTCGCGGCGCATTGTCTCGATGAGTACGGACAGATGCAGCACTCCGCGTCCGTAGACCACGAACGAGTCCGCGCCCAAACCCGGCTTCACGCGGAGCGCGAGGTTCTTCTCCAACTCCTTCTCCAGCCTCTCCTTGATATGGCGTGAAGTCACATACTTGCCGTCCTTGCCGAAGAAAGGGGAGTTGTTGATGGTGAAGAGCATACTCATCGTAGGCTCGTCTATCGCGATAGGCGCGAGCGCCTCCGGCCTGTCGTAGTCTGCGATGGTGTCCCCGATCTCGAATCCGTCTATGCCCACGACGGCGCAGATGTCGCCGCAGTGGACCTCGTCGACATTGGTCTTGCCGAGACCCTCGAAGACCATCAGCTGCTTGATCTTCTGCTTCTGGACTATGTCGTATCTCTTGCAGAGGCTGATCTGCTGACCGGTGCGCAGGCTTCCGCGTGAGATTCTTCCGACTGCGATACGGCCCACGTAAGGGGAATATTCTAGCGAGGTGACGAGCATCTGAGGCGTGCCCTCCACCACCGCCGGCGCGGGAATTTCCTTTAGTATCGTGTCGAGAAGCGGAGTGATGTCACCGGTCGGCTGCTTCCAGTCGAGGGACATCCAGCCCTGCTTCGCCGAGCCGTAGACCGTGGCGAAATCCAGCTGTTCCTCGGTGGCGTTGAGGTTGCACATCAGGTCGAACACCTCCTCCTGCACCTCGTCCGGGCGGCAGTTCGGCTTGTCCACCTTGTTTATCACCACTATAGGCTTCTTCCCGAGCTGGAGAGCTTTCTGGAGTACGAATCGGGTCTGCGGCATACAGCCCTCGAACGCGTCCACGAGCAGCAGCACGCCGTCCGACATATTCAGCACCCTCTCAACCTCGCCTCCGAAGTCACTGTGGCCCGGAGTGTCTATGATATTGATTTTGACATCTTTATAGGTTACTGACACATTCTTGGCGAGGATGGTGATGCCTCTCTCCCTCTCAAGGTCGTTGCTGTCCAGTATCAGCTGCCCGAGGTTTTCGGGCTGGCGCACGAGATTGGCCTGATAGATCATTCTGTCGACGAGGGTCGTCTTGCCGTGGTCGACGTGCGCGATGATCGCTATATTTCTGATTTCCTGCATAATTCGGCAATACCTCCGGGAAGCGGCAGGCGGACGGACGGCAATCCGGTGCGATTGCGGCCCCAAGTAGGCGCGCCACTTCCGTAATAATCGCGCAAAGTTACGGATTTCCTGAAAAAAACATAATCCAAATAATTCTTATCTTTGTCAGTTATGTGCAAACACGGCCTCATAGCGTTCATCTCGGCTCTCGCCCTGCTCTGCTCCTGCGGGAGCGGCGGAGGGCAGCGTGAGCGGGAAGACCTCCCCGACCTGCTCGCGGCGGTGCCTTCGGACGCTCTGGCCCTGTTCTGCTCATCCTCTCCGGAGGGAGCGCTCCGGCCCCTCGACTCCGCCGATGTGCTGCGCGGCCTCAATCTCGCCGCATTCAGGACTTCGCCCGCCGTACTCTCGATGAGCTACAACGGCTCGCTAGCCTCAGTACTCGCCATAGGCACGGGAAGCGCCGCCGAAGTCCCCGGCTTCCCGGCCCGCAGGGGAGTACAGGTCAAATTCTTCCCTCCCGACCCCGTCTCCGGGAGGCAGGGCATACTCGCCATCACCGCCTCCGAATCCCAGATGGTCGCACTCACAAGGCACATCTCCGAGGGACGCTCGATATTCGACGCTCCCGGCTTCCCCGAGGCGGCGGCCCTCACCAAAGGGGACGACTTCGCCATCATCCGTAACTCCGGCGCTTCGCACCTGATGCCCAAGGCTTTCCTCGGCGATATGTTCCCGCGCCGCGCCCTCGCCTCTTTCCTGCACAGGGCTGCTGACTGGACTGTGCTTCAGCCCGGCGGAGATGATGAGATTGAAGTGCAAACCTCTCAGGGCAAGGAAGATACATATTTCGTGAATATTCTCGCATCGCTCCCTCCGGCGGACAGCCGTCTGGGGGAGATTATGCCCGACACCACCGATTTCGCGCTCTCCCTGCCCCTCCCCGGGGAGGCTTGGCGCGAAGCCTACGAGCGCTACATCGACGCTTCCGTCAGTATGACCCGCTACCGCAAACGGCTCTCCACCCTCAAGGCCGAGTCCGGCAAGGCCCCGCTGGACTGGGAGAAGGAGCTCGGAGTCCGCGAAGTTGCGCTGATCCGCTGGGGCGGGCGCAGCGCCGTACTGCTGCGGCCGTCCAGGCCTCTGCCCGACAGCGCGGTGGAGGACAACCCCTACCGGGGCTTCATCCCGGCGCTCTACGGCGAGGCGTTCTCGCTCAGGGACGACGCATACCGGGGGACGGTGCTCGGCTGGTACATCATCGGGGGTCGGGAGGATGTCGCAGAACTTCTCTCCGTCAAGGAGAAGCGCACGGACTCTATCTGGCCGGGGAAGTCCTGCCATTTCGTATTGTACAGTTCCGGAAAGACGATGGTCTGGGACAGAAAAGCTATAAGATTATGGAATATAGGTTTCGTAAGTGCGAAACACGGTTTTAGAGGCCCGTAGGGCCGAAAGTAAGTCCCTTTCCCGAGGAAAGGGATTTAGGGAAAGGGTAACATAATAAGCGAAGCTTGTGCGGGAGGGAAAAGTTTTGCAAGTACCTGCACAATGCCCATTTAACAATAAATTTTATTACTTGCGAAACTTGAGTGATGGAATTCAAGTCTGTAAACAAACTGATAGAGAAGAGCGTCAAGGAGAACTGGGAGCGCGAGGCGCTGTCCAACTACCAGGGCGCGACCCTAAGATATAAGGACGTGGCGGAGCGCATCCGCTACCTGCACATAGCCTTCGAGCTGTGCGGGCTGAAGAAGGGGGACAAGGTCGCCCTCTGTTCGCGCAATCAGGCGAACTGGGGCGTATGTTTCCTTGCGTCGATGACATACGGCGCCGTGCCGGTACCGATTCTCCACGAATTCAAGGCGGAGAACATCCACTACCTCGTCAACCATTCGGAGGCCAAGGTGTTCTTCGTGGACGAGGTGATATGGGAGGGGCTCTCCGAGGCGGAGATGCCCGCGCTGGAGGTCATCGTACAGATGAACACCCTCAATTTCATCTACTCGCGCAACGCCAACTGCGTGGAGGTCAGGGCCAATCTCACCGACACCTTCAACAGGCAGTACCCGGACGGCTTCAGCCCCGAGGACGTCTGCTATGTGGAAGACCGGCCCGAAGAGCTGGCGCTCATCAACTACACCTCCGGCACCTCCGGCTTCTCCAAGGGCGTGATGATCCCATACAGAGCCCTCTGGACAAATATCTACTGTGCCCACGAGGTGGCCGAGCCGCAGATGAACTGCGAGTCCGAGGTGGTCGCGATGCTGCCTTCGGCGCATATGTACGGGATGATGTTCGAGTTTCTCTACGAGATGACGATCGGTGCGCACGTGCACTTCCTGACCCGCACCCCGAGTCCGAAGGTGATAATGAAAGCCTTCTCCGACATCCATCCGGACATCATAATCGCAGTGCCGCTGATCATCGAGAAGGTTTACAAGAATATGATCAAGCCCGCCGTGGACCGCAACAAGGCCTTTATGCGTATCCCGATAGTGGACCAGTTCGTGCTCAAGAAGATACGCAACGCGATGATCGAGGCGTTCGGCGGACGCTTCGAAGAGATCATCCTCGGCGGCGCGGCGTTCAACCCGGAGGTGGAGAAGTTTCTGCGCAAGATACACTTCCCGTTCACCGTGGGCTACGGTATGACCGAATGCGCCCCGCTCATCTCCTATGTCAAATGGTGGAAGGCGCGCAAGGGCTCCTGCGGCGTCCCGATCCCTGGCTGCGAGGTGCGCATCGACTCCAAGAACCCGCACAAGGAGCCGGGCGAAGTCCAGGTCAAGGGCGGCAACGTGTTCCTCGGATACTATAAGAACAAGGAGGCGACCCGGGCCGCGTTCACCAACGACAACTGGTTCAAGACGGGCGATATAGGAGTGATGGACAACGACGGCTACATCTACCTGCGCGGACGCTCGAAGTGTATGGTGCTCGGCCCGTCGGGGCAGAACATCTACCCGGAGGAACTGGAGGCCGTCATCAACAATGTCACCTATGTGGTCGAGTCCCTGGTGGTCGAGGACAAGGTGGGGCTTACCGCCCTGATATATCCGGACTACCATCAGGCGGAGATGGACGGGATGAGCGGCGAGGAGCTGGAGCAGCGCCTCACCGACGGTCTGCCGGAGATAAACAAGCTGCTGCCGGCTTACGCCCAGATCCGCAAGATGGAGTTTATGCCGGAGGACTTCGAGCGCACCCCGAAGAGAAGCATCAAACGGTATCTATATCAACGAAACAAGTAAGAAGCTGTCCTGAAACGGTCGCTTCCCGCGTCCAATAAGTAGACTGATGAACAAATTTGACGAGAAATATATAGCGATGGCCGCCATCTGGGCCGGCAACTCCTACTGTAAGCGCCGCCAGGTCGGAGCTCTGCTCGTAAAGGAGAGGATGATCATCTCCGACGGCTACAACGGAACTCCGTCGGGATTCGAGAACGTCTGCGAAGACGAGAACGGGGTCACGAAGCCGTATGTGCTTCACGCCGAGGCGAATGCGATATCCAAGGTGGCGAAGTCCGGCAACAGCTCCGACGGCGCGACCCTCTATGTGACGGCGTCCCCGTGCATCGAGTGCAGCAAGCTCATCATCCAGGCCGGCATCAAGCGCGTGGTTTACCGGGACGAGTACCGTCTCACCGATGGGGTGGATCTGCTGCGCCGGGCGGGGATTGAAGTCGAAAAAGTGGACTGACAATGAAGAAATTATCATCATCTGTAACGGTCGCCCTCTTGGGCGTGGCAATAGGTGTGCTGGGCGTGCTGGCGGTGCAGGCCGTGAGCGGCAGGGGTTCGCACCGGCTTAGAGCCGGCGGCGCCGACTGGCAGAAGGTCAATCTCATCCTCAAGTGCATAGACGAGAACTATGTCGAGCCGGTGGACCACAAGAAAGTGACGGACGCAGTGGCCGAAGCCGCTCTCCAGGCCCTCGACCCACACTCGACGTATATGCTCCCGCAGACCCTCGAATCCACCGAGGAGAGCCTTGCGGGCAACTTCGACGGCATCGGGATACAGTTCAACGTGCCCAACGACACGGCGGTGGTCATCGAAGTCATCCCCGGCGGCCCGTCCGAGAAGATAGGCCTGCGTCCCGGAGACCGGCTGCTCAAGGTGGACACGACCTCCATAGCCGGGGTCAAGTTCCCTCAGGACAGTATGGTGCGCAGGATGAAGGGCAAGGCCGGGACCAAGGTCACCGTGACCGTGCTGCGCGGGCGGGAGGAGATACCCTTCGAGATAACCCGCGGCAAGATTCCGACCTACTCCGTGGACGCTTCGTTTATGGTGGACGACACCACCGCCTATCTGCGCCTCTCCAAGTTCTCTCGCACCTCCGACCGGGAAGTCAGCGAAGCCTCCGCCAAGCTGCTCTCCTCCGGGATGAAGCGTATGATCCTGGACCTCAGGGACAACACGGGCGGATTTCTCGACCAGGCGCTGAGCCTCTCCAATATGTTCCTGCCGAAGGACGCGCAGATAGTGTATATGGAGGGAGTGCACCGCAAGAGGGAGGACTTCAGGGCCGACGGGCGCGGGAAGATGCAGGACATCGCCCTCTCCGTGCTCATCAACGAAGGCACTGCCTCGTCGAGCGAAATCCTCGCAGGAGCTCTGCAGGACAACGGTCGGGCGACGATAGTGGGCCGCCGCTCGTTCGGCAAGGGACTGGTGCAGGAGCCGTTCTACTTCACCGACGGGTCCGGGATGCGCATCACCGTGGCGAGGTTCCACACCCCGTCCGGACGCTGCATCCAGAAGCCTTACAGCGAGGACTACAACTACGAGATCTACCGCCGCTACGACGAGGGCGAGATGGTCACCGCCGACAGTATGAAGGTTGAGAACGGCGGGATACTCCCCGATGTCTTCGTGCCGGCGGACACTACCCGGGCCGGAGCGTTCTACATCGCCTGCAGCCGCAAGGCCACCGCGATGAGGTTCGCCTCCGCATTCTTCGACGCGCACAGCGCGGAGCTCTCCGCCATAGACGACTACGGCCGTCTGCTCGCCTACCTCGACCGCGCCGTGACGGAGAAGAGCTTCCTCGACTTCGCCCGCACCAAGGACGGCCTCGCCCCGAAAGGCACGGAGTGGGAGGTGGAACGGCAGTACCTGATGACTCAGGTCCGCGCTCTCGTAGGGCGCTATTCCAAGCTCGGCGACAACGCCTACTACCATCTTTTCCTCCAGACGGATACGACCTTCAAGGAAGCTATGCGGCATTGATTTTGCGGAGATATTTGGCTATATTTACCGGACTTCACTTAAAAACGATAGAACTCTATGGCATTGTTCCTCTGCCTCATAGCCGTGGTCGTCATCATCTGCGTGCTGCTCAACAACGCGTCCAACAAAGTCGGGATGCCGGTCCTGCTGGCCTTCATCCTGCTCGGTATCGTCTTCGGCAACAACGGACTCTTCCCCCTCAAGTTTGAGGATTATTCCTTCGCTTCTGACTTCTGTACCGTCGCCCTCATATTCATTATGTTCTATGGCGGCTTCGGCACGAGGTGGGAGTCCGCCAAGTGCGTGGCGCTTCCGGCGGGCATCCTGGCGAGCCTCGGGGTCGTGCTGACTGCCGGGCTGACCGGCCTCTTCTGCCATTTCGTTCTGAAGTGGGGCTGGATAGAGAGTTTTCTGATGGGTTCTGTGGTCAGCTCCACGGATGCGGCTTCGGTATTCTCCATCCTGCGTTCGCGCAAGCTCGGCCTCAAGAACAACTCCGCTCCGCTGCTGGAGATCGAGAGCGGCTCCAATGACCCGTTCTCCTATATGCTCACGATCATTATGCTCTCGATGATGAAGGGGGACTTCAGCGTGGGGAGCGTGTCGTGGATGTTCTTCGCGCAGATTGTCTTCGGAGTGGGACTTGGCCTGCTGATCGCCCAGGTCAGCATCTTCGCGTTCAAGCGCATAAAGTTCTCCACCTCCGGTTTCGACTCGCTCTTTATGTTCGCGGTAGCCATCTTCTCCTATGCCCTGCCGTCTGCGGTAGGCGGCAACGGCTATCTGAGCGCGTATCTGGTCGGCATTCTGCTCGGCAACTCCGAGTTCCCCGGCAAGCGCAACCTCGTGGGTTTCTTCGACGGTCTGACCGGGCTGATGCAGGTGCTCATCTTCTTTATGCTCGGTCTGCTCGCCCGCCCGGCGATGATGCATAAGGTGATACTTCCTTCCATCGGGATATTCCTCTTTATGCTGCTCGTCGCGCGTCCGCTCTCTGTCGGAGCCATCCTGACCCCGTTCCGCAAATTCGGACTCAAGCAGCAGACACTCATCTCGTTTGTCGGCCTGAGAGGGGCCGCGTCCATCGTGTTCGCGATTTTTGCCACGGTGGGCAACGATGCGCTGCAGAACGACATCCTCAACGTGGTCTTCTGCCTGGTGTTGCTGTCCATCTCGCTGCAGGGCTTCTTCCTGCCGCGGCTGGCGCGCAGGCTCGGCCAGATAGACGACGATGCCGACGTGATGAAGACATTCAACGACTTCTCCGACGAGACGGACCTGCATTTCAGCAAGATAGTCATCGGGGAGGACAACCCGTGGAGAAGCCGGATGATCAAGGATATAGGCCTACCGAAGAATATACTCTTCTGTATGCTGATGCAGCCTGACGGGACTTCCGTGGTACCCAAGGGCAATACTGTGCTGCACGAGGGCGACAGTGTGATAATGTGCACCAAGGCGTTCCGCAGCGACACTTCGTTCCGGCTCGTGGAGCAGGAAGTGCCTAAGGGCAGCCGTCTGGCGGGGAAGACCCTCCGGGAATACAGCGCCACGGAGAAGAATCAGGTCGTGCTGATAAAGCGCGGCCAGTCGAGCATCATCCCCAACGGCAGCACAGTGCTCCGCGAGGGCGACGTGATGTTCCTCAATATGGGAAGGTAAGAGGCCTACCAGTCGTCCGAGCGGAACGGGGCGGCGGGGAGGTTGAAGACGCCGGTGAGGTTGCCGACCTGGAAGTCGCGGAAGCAGTACCTCACGGCGACGGGGGCAGGGACAGCCTCGCTCGTGACGACCACACTGCCCCCGTCGCAGCGGGCTGAGGCAGGATGGAAGACCCTGTCCGGGCCGGCCAGTTCGAAGCCGGTCAAATCGCGCCAAGGGCTGAGTCCGTAGTAGAGGGTATTCTTAAACCGCACCCTCACTTCGCCGCCGTTCACCTCAAAGCCCTCATAGACAGGCCCTTCGCACGGCAGAGCGGTCATCCCGTAAGTCCTGTTGAGGGCCATAAGCGCGAGCCGCTGACCTATCTGCCTCTTCCTGCAAGGGTGGATCTGGTCGTACTCGTAAGGATATGCCAGGTCGTTGGTGCAGACTATGCCGCTGTTAGGGATGATGTCCGCAGCCGCCCTCTGCGCCTCGCGGATGCGCGCGCCAAGAGTACCGTCGCCGCCATAGACGTAAGGCGCGAGTTCAACTTCATAGAACGGAAGCTCGCCCAGCCCCCAGAGTTCCCTCCAGATGCCGACCATACGCGAAAGGCGCTCAGGGTAGTACCGGTGCAGCCAGGCGTTGGTCTCGCCCTGATACCAGATGAACCCCTTGATGGTATAGTTGTGTACCGGGTAAAGCATCCCGTTGTACATCACATAGTTGGAAGTGCAGTTATACCAGCCTCCCTCGTCGAAGAACGGCTCGTGCCTCAGGGACGGGATGGTGTTCTCCGGATAGGAACGGACCACCTCCTCCGGTATCCAGCTCTCCACCGCGGAGCCGCCCCAGTTGCAGGCAATGATACCCACCGGCACGTCAAGCGCGGCATTGACGGCGGTCGCGAAAAACCAGCCGGCGGCGGTGAAGTCCCGCGCCGTCTCAGGATTTGTCTCCACCCACCTGCCCTGCACATAGTCCTGAGGCTCCGTGGCTCCGGTCTTCGGAATCTTCACCTCGCGGACCTTGTCTCTCCACTGTCCGGCACCGAGTATCGCCTCAAGCGAACCCTCTATCGGGCAGCAGTCGAACCCGCCCAGAGGCATCTCCATATTGGACTGCCCGCCGGCAAGCCATACTTCACCGATGAGCACGTCGCTGAGGGTCACACTCCCGTCGCGGTCGGAGATGGTGATGGTCTGCGGCTCATAGCTCCCCGCAGGAGTGTCGACGGCGATTAGCCATTTGCCGTCCGGACCCGCCACCGCAGTATATTTGCCCCCGCTCCACGACACCTTCACGCTTACCTTGGACCCGGCAGCCGCCTCGCCCCAGAGATTGGCGCGGGTCTGCTGCTGGAGTATGCAATGGTCGCCGAGGAGTTCGGGGAGGGTGATTTTGGCCTCCGTCTCCGCCGCGCACAGCATAAGGGCTGCCGAAGCGGAAAGTGCAAAGATTGATTTCAGCGTCATATATGCGTCAGATTTTACAGATGTCGTCTCTTTCGCGCAAGTCCCTGATACGCAGCTGTATAGAGGAGTTGCCCCGGTAGTAGTTCTCCACTATCGCATAGCACACGTCGAACGGGTTGCCCTGCCGTATATAGTCGAAACGGTCGGCCATATTGAACGCGATGGACGGAATCTGGTGATACGGCTGCGACTCCTGGATGAGGTCCAGCTTCATATGCACCCCGCCCGCGCCCACCTTGCGTCCGGTGCCGGAGTCATAGACATTCTCCGTCACGAAGACGGGGTTGCCGTTGCCCGGGCCGAAAGGCTGGAACTGCTTGAGTATGCGGAAGAACTTCGGGGTGATCTGGGCGAAGTCGAGCTTCGAGTCCACCTCCACCACCGGGGTCAGCATCTCCGCGGTCACGTGCCCCGCGATGAACGAATCCATCCTCGCGGCGAACTCCTCCAGCTTCTCTTCCCTGAGGGTGAGACCTGCGGCGTACATATGCCCGCCGAAGTTTTCGAGCAGGTCGGCACAGCTCTCGATGGCCTCATAGAGGTCGAAGCCCGCGATGCTGCGTGCCGAGCCGGTCACGAAGCCGTTGGACTTGGTCAGCACCACGGTCGGCCTGTAGTATGCCTCCACGAGCCTTGAGGCCACGATTCCGACCACGCCCTTGTTCCACTTCGGATTATATACTATGGTGGCGTTGGCGCTGCACAGGCAGTTGCCCGACTGCACCATCTCCAATGCCTCCTGGGTGATCTCGCGGTCTATGTTCTTGCGTTCGTTGTTGCTCTCGTTGATCTTCTCCCCTATCGCCATCGCGACGGAGGAATCTGCGGCGGTAAGCAGCTCCACCGCCATACGCCCGGACTCCATACGCCCGGCGGCGTTGATGCGCGGGCCTATCTTGAAGACTATGTCGTCCACGGTTATATGCCCCGGCTCCAGATTGGAGAGCGTAATCATCGCCAGCAGTCCCTGACACGGATTTTCGTTGAGCTGCTTGAGTCCGAAATGGGCGAGGATGCGGTTCTCCCCCACCATCGTCACCAGGTCGGAGGCGATGCTCACCACCAGCAGGTCGAGCAGCGGGATCAGGCTCTCGAAGGGGATGCCGTAGCGCTGCGAATATGCCTGCACCAGCTTGAATCCCACCCCGCAGCCGGAGAGGTCGTCGAAGGGATAACGGCAATCCTCGCGCTTGGGGTCGAGCACGGCCACGGCCTGCGGAAGTTCGTCCTCAGGGAGATGGTGGTCGCAGATGATCACATCCACCCCCTTGCCGGCGGCATAGTCCACCTTATCCCTGGCCTTGATGCCGCAGTCGAGGGTGAGGAGCAGGCTGAAACCGTTGTCCGAGGCCCAGTCTATCCCCTTGAAAGAGACCCCGTAGCCCTCGTCGTAGCGGTCGGGGATGTAGAAATCGACGGCGGCGGTGAAGCGGCGGATGAAAGAATAGACCAGAGCCACGGCGGTGGTGCCGTCCACGTCGTAGTCCCCATAGACGAGTATCTTCTCTCCGGAGACGATGGCGCGGCGCAGCCTCTCCACGGCGGCGTCCATATCCCGCATCAGGAACGGGTCGTGCAGCTTGTCAAGGCTCGGCCTGAAGAACGAGCGGGCCTCCTCGAAAGTGCTGACTCCGCGCTGCACCAGCAGGTCGGCGAGCACCCTGTCGATACCCACTTCGGCGGCGAGCCTCTCGACCGTCGCGCTGTCCGCAGACTCCCTGATGATCCACTTGCAGTCCTTAGCCATATCTCAACAAAGATAGCGTTTATTTCGGAATATTTGTCGTATTTTTGCGCTATGGAATATAGTGAACAGGAACTTTTACGCAGGGAGTCTCTCTCGAAGCTGAGGGAGCTGGGGATAGAGCCCTATCCCGCAGCGGAATACCCCGTCAACGCCACGGCAGCGGAGATAGCCGCCGGATACGACGCGGAAAAGGGGAATTTCCAGCAGGTATGCATAGCGGGCAGGCTGATGAGCCGGC
The DNA here is from genome assembly GCA_963643555.1 of Acetatifactor sp. Lineage (GTDB taxonomy): Bacteria > Bacteroidota > Bacteroidia > Bacteroidales > UBA932 > Cryptobacteroides. The sequence continues at coordinate 4,004 of CAVILJ010000040.1, read as the reverse complement.
GGATTATGGGCGCGGCCTCGTTCGGAGAGCTGCAGGACAGCACGGGACGGATACAGATCTATGTCAAGCGCGACGAAATCTGCCCCGGCGAGGACAAGACGATGTACAACACGGTGTGGAAGAAACTCCTCGACATCGGGGACATCATAGGCATCAGGGGATTCGCCTTCATCACCCAGACCGGGCAGCTCAGCATCCACGCCAAGGAGCTCACCCTGTTGAGCAAGTCGCTCAAGGTTCTCCCGATAGTCAAGGAGATGGACGGCCAGCTCTTCGACGCGGTCACCGACCCCGAACTCCGCTACCGCCAGAGATATGTGGACCTGATAGTCAACCCCCATGTCAAGGAAGTGTTCGTCAAGAGGGCGAAGATAATAGCCACGATGCGCCGCTACTTCGACGAGGCCGGCTGCCTGGAGGTGGAGACGCCCATCCTGCAGAGCATCCCGGGAGGCGCGACCGCCCGCCCGTTCGTCACCCACCACAACGCGCTGGACATCCCTCTCTATCTGAGGATTGCCAACGAACTCTATCTCAAGAGATTGATAGTGGGCGGATATAACGGGGTATATGAGTTCGCCAAGGACTTCCGCAACGAGGGGATGGACAAGACCCACAACCCGGAGTTCACCTGTATGGAGATCTATGTGGCCTACAAGGACTACAACTGGATGATGAAGTTCATCGAGAAGATGCTCGCCGAGGTGTCACTTGCCGTCAACGGCACAACCCGGGTCAGGATCGGCGACAACGAAGTGGACTTCGGCGGAGAATACCGCCGCCTGCCGATACTCGACGCCATCAGGGAATACGCCGGAGTCGATGTCAGCGGGATGGACGAGGACGAGCTCCGCAAGACCTGCGGCGCATTGGGAGTCAAAATTGAACCGTCTATGGGCAAGGGCAAGCTCATCGACGCCATCTTCGGCGGATACTGCGAGGACAAGCTCATCCAGCCGACCTTCGTCACCGACTACCCGGTGGAGATGTCCCCGCTGACCAAGCGCCACCGCGACAACCCGCAGCTGACCGAACGCTTCGAGCTCTTCGTCTGCGGCAAGGAGCTCGCCAACGCATATTCCGAACTCAATGACCCGATAGACCAGCTCCAGAGATTTGAGGAGCAGGCAAGGCTCAAGAGCAAGGGCGACGACGAGGCGATGTACATCGATATGGACTTCGTGCGCGCGCTCGAATACGGTATGCCGCCGACCTCCGGACTGGGGATGGGGATTGACCGCCTCACAATGTTTATGACCGGCCAGACCACCATCCAGGATGTGCTCTTCTTCCCTCAGATGAAGCCCGAGAAGAAGCTCAAGAAAGAAGAGAAGCAGTGACGGAGACGCTCACATCCGCATCCAATCCCAAGATAAGGAAACTCCTCGCGCTGCGGCAGAAAGCATCCGAGCGGCGCGAAAGTTCGCTGTTCACGGTGGAGGGGCGGCGTGAGCTGGAGCGCTGTCTGGAAGCGGGATACGAGCCGGACACGGTATTCGTCTGCCCCGAGATCGCGGGCGAAGTGAATATTCCCGGTTGCCGGGTCTGCCTGCTCAGTCGCGAACTCTACGCCAAGGTCGCCTGCCGCGAGGGGACGGAGGGCATCATAGCCGAAGTCAAGGCGCGCGAGCACGGTCTGGAGGGACTGAGGCTCAAGGAGGATCCGCTCGTCGCGGTGCTGGAGAGCGTGGAGAAGCCGGGCAACATAGGCGCGGTGCTGAGGACCTGCGACGCGGCGGGAGCCGATGCGCTGATAGTCTGCGACCCGAAGGCCGACCTCTACAACCCTAACCTCATCAGGGCGTCGCTCGGCGCGGTGTTTACGGTGCAGACCGCTGTCTGCAAGAGCGAAGAAGCCATCAAGTATCTAAAAGACAAAGGGATACGGATCCTCACAGCACAGCTTCAGGACTCCTCCCTCTACTACGACTGCGATATGCGGGGCGGGGTCGCCATCGCGCTGGGGACCGAATCCACCGGACTCAGCGGCATCTGGCGGGAGGCTGCGGACGCGCACATAATGATACCTATGCTGGGGCGGCTCGACTCGCTCAATGTCTCCGTCTCCGCAGCGATACTCCTCTACGAATCCGTAAGACAACGCAATAATGGATAAGTTCGGACTGATCGGCTACCCTATAGCCCACTCGTTGAGCCCAAGGCTCTTCGAAGCCGCGTTCCACGGCAGATACGCCTACGAACTCATCGAAACCCCCGACTTCGAGCTGGCCTGGACCACATTCCTGAAAGGCTACAGGGCCATCAACGTCACCTCCCCGTTCAAGTGCGACGCATTCGGACGCGCGGACTGGAAGAGTCCGGAGTGCGAGAGGGTCGGCGCGACCAACCTTTGCCTCAACACTGATGACGGAGTGAAGGCCTGGAACTCGGACTATATCGGAGTCCGCGCCCTGCTTGAGCCGCTCGACAGAGGCACTGCGGCGGTGATAGGCTTCGGCGGCGCGGGCAAAGCAGCCCTTGCCGCAGCCGAGGACCTCGGATTCCGCACCGTCCTCTACCGCCACGACGGCATCGCCCGGGGCGTCAAGGCGGACGTCATCATCTACACCCTGCCTTCCGCCGTGGAAGGGATAGATTCTCTTGACTGCGAGGTCCTTATCGAAGCGAACTACAAGAACCCCTGCCTCTCCTCGCACCCGGGCTACATCCCCGGTACGGCCTGGCATCTGCAGCAGGCGGTCCTCGGCTATAAGATTATGAGCGGGGACGAACCGGACGTGGAGGCTATGCGGCGGATTTATCTTTGATCATCTCGGCTATCTCCCTCACCGTCAGGCCTTCGGTGTCGATGATGAGGGACGCTTGACTGTAGAGCGGCTCGCGCTCCGCGTAGAGTCTGTCCGCATCACGGAACAGAGGCCGGGACGCGTCTTCCACCCCGAGACGCCCGCGTATGGTCTCCAGCGGAGTGCGCAGATAGACGCTTCTCGTGCGGGAGAGAATCTCTGCACGGGCTGCCGGATTGCAGAATGTGCCGCCTCCGAGCGAGAGCACCGAGGGCTTCCAGATGGTCTCCGCGCTGTCAAGAAAGCGCCTCAGGGCCTTGAGCTCCGCCTGGCGGAATGCGCTCTCCCCTCCCTCGAAGATCCTCGGGATGCTCCTGTGCTCGGCGCGGGTCACGAGGCAGTCAAGGTCGGCGTAGTGCGCGTCCAGCAGGGCTGCAAGCTCCATCCCGACGCTGCTCTTGCCGCATCCCATAAATCCGGTCAGCGTGATGACTGTCTTTTTCACATTATAAAGATAGCGGTTTTTTCATCGCTTTTAGCAAAAAAACCGTATCTTGCAGAGTAAAAATATATGTAGTTATGTCACTGAACAAAGTAATGCTTATCGGCAATGTGGGGAGGGACCCGGAGGTCCGCTACCTCGACGCCAACGCCCCGGGAGGGCAGGGAAGGAAGGTCGCCACTTTCACTCTGGCGACTACGGAGAGATACAGGGACCGCAGCGGAGAGTCCAAGGAAAGCACCGAATGGCACAATATAGTGGCCTGGGGACAGCCTGCCGACATCGCGGAGAAATATATCAAGAAGGGTACGCAGCTCTATGTCGAAGGGCGTCTGAGGACCAGGTCCTGGACCGACCAGAGCGGAGCCAAGCGATACACCACCGAGATCAATGTGGACAACCTGCAGCTGCTCGGGCGCAGGGAGGGAGCTCCTGCGGAGGGAGGATACGCTCCGCAGCAGCCGTCTTACCAGCAGCCGGCCTACCAGAAGCCTGTCCAGGCCGCAGCGCCGAAGCCGGCCCCTGCCGCAGCCCCTGCCGCGGACTTGGACGATGCGCCTGCCGACGACCTCCCGTTCTGAAAACATATATGCTGCTTTGAGGTTGCCTGATCGCTTCAATCCTTTCAAAGCAGATTCTAAAACCTATCGATATGGCAGAAAAGACCAGAAAGCTGCTCAACGACTATCCGGCAGCAAGATGGGGCGTGCTGATACTCATCGCCCTGATGATGTTCTTCGCATATATGTTCGTGG
>CAVILJ010000039.1:0-18491 GCA_963643555.1 Acetatifactor sp. | reverse complement strand
ATGCCGACGCCGCTGTCGCAGACGTCCAGTCTGATCCTGGAGTCCCCGGTCTCGGAGAGCCTCAGTTCGATGAAGCCTCCCTCCGGCGTGAATTTCAGGGCGTTGGACAGCAGGTTGTTGATGACCTTCTGCATCATCGTGCTGTCGAACTGCATCAGACAGTTGCCCGTGCCGTCGGCGAACGAGAGCCTGAGGTTCTTCTTGGCCGCCGCATCGCGGAAGGTGCCGACGATGCCGGCGACGAATTCAGAGAAATTCCCCCCGCGCAGCTGCAGCTTCTCCCCGCCCATCTCCAGTTTGCGGAAGTCGAGCAGGTGGTTGACCATATCCAGCAGAGCCTTGGCGTTGCGGTGCATAGTGTCCAGCCGGGCATATTCCCCGCTCCCCTCCCGCTTCTCCTTCATCAGGCTTTCGAGCGGGAGGATGATGAGGGACAGCGGCGTGCGCAGCTCGTGGGAGATGTTGGTGAAGAAGCGGAACTTCATCTGATTGAGCTCCTCTTCCTGACGGCGCTGCTCCTCTGCGGCCCGCTCGGCCATCCTGCGCTTCTCTCTGCGGTAGAACGCCGTCACGGCAAGCACCGCGACTGCAAGCACCAGCATAAAGTAGATGGCATATGCCCATCGGGTGCGCCAGTACGGAGGTTTGACCTCCATCGGGACGGACGTCACCGGGCTCCAGTCGGTCCCGTTGTCGGAGGCCGCCACATCGAAGCTGTACCTGCCCGGCTCAAGGAAGGTGTAGGCCGCGGTGCCGAGAGGGGAAGAAGTCAGCAGATGCCAGTCACGGTCGAAGCCGGACAGACGATAACGGTAGCGGCTGTGGCTCGGGTTGGCGTAGTTGAGGTTGGTGAACGAGAAGCGTATGGCGGTCTCGTTGTACCGTAGCACCACGTCGGAGGCGGGACGCTCGGCCCCGTTGACCGTGAACGAGGAGATCATCGGCGGAATGCCCCGGTCGGCAAGCCGCATAGCCTGAGGGTCTATGATGCAGAATCCGGAAGAACCGCCGAAGTAGAGATGCCCGTCGGAGTGCCTGAGCGAGGATTTGGGGAAGAACGAGCCGCAATCCAGACCGTCCTCGCGGCCGTAGTCGGTCCGGGACACCGTCCCGTCGGAGAGTATCCTGATGCCGGAGAGCTTGTTGGTGGACATAGCCCATATCGTACCGGACGCGTCCTCCACGAGTCCGATGACGGCGGCGGACTCGATAATCTGACGAGTCGTCCCGGAGCTGTCGCGCAGCTTGAGGCCGCCGGACTCGGCGAGCCAGAGCCGGCCCTGCGAGTCCTCCAGCGTCTGGGAGGTGAAGATATATGCGTCGGTATCGGACGGCAGCCGGAAAGAGTCGTCCGAGGGATTGTAGCTGAAGCGTCCGTTGTCGCCGGAGACGATGAGCTCTCCGCTGCGCAGAGTCAGTATGTCCCTGACTATCATATATCTCTCAAGCTGCGGCGACTTGTCGCGCAGCAGATGTATCTCTCCGCTCCCGGGGTCGAAGCTGCCCGCTCCCCCGTAGACGGATATCCAGTAGCGGCCTTCGCCGTCTTCGGTCAGGCCGCGCACGCAGTTGAGATTGGGGGTCGCGAACTGGTACGACACGTCGACTCCGAACTTCTGGGGATAGGAGTAGTGGCGGACCCGCCCGCCGTCTATGCAGTATAGGCCGTTGTAGAAGGTCCCCGCCCATATCCGCCCGCACGAATCGACGAAGAGCCCTATCACCAGCTCGTCCTTGAGCTCCCGCCAGGGGGTGTCCATCTTCTGAGTCTCCGGGTCGAAACGCAGCAGACCGTGGATGGTCCCGACAAGCACCTTGCCGTCGGGCGCTTCGGCAAGGCATTTCACGCTCTCGTCGTTCATTCTGCCTCCCACGATGGAGGAGGAGTTGACCGTGCGGATGCGGATGATGTCGGGATGCCAGTAGAGCAGACCTTCCTGCTGGGTGGCTATCCAGACTCCGCCCCGAGGGTCGGCATATATGCGGGAGATGTCGAGGTGCGGATAGAGGGGCTTGCCGCCGATGCGCTCAAGATAAGGGAAGCGGTATACGGTGCCGTCGCGGTAGTGGATCCTGACTCCGGAGCGGGCCGTCCCGACCCAGAGATTGTCGTCCCTGTCCACCGCGATGGAGGTGAAGAGGTCATCGCTCCCTGCGGGGATGCTCTCCACTTCCTTGAACTCCCCGCTGAACGGGTCAAAGCGGACGAGATGCTTGTCCGACATAAACCAGCGCACCCCCAGCGAAGACTGCGCGGTCTCGGAGCGGCTGTAGCTCCCCGCGCCGAGGAAGCGGTCCAGACTGTCGGAGCCGTGGCGGAAGTTCTGGGGGACGTCATAGACGAACTCCCTGCTCCCGAGCTCGAACGCCCAGCGCCTGTCCCTCGCGTAGAGCAGCACGCGGCCGGTCTCGGCTTCATATTCCATCCGGTCCTGGACGGTGTACTCGGTGTACGGGACCTTGACCGGGTCCCAGCGGTAGTTGCGGAAATCCGCCCCGTTGTAGAGGCTGAGCCAGGAGGAGGTCTGGATGCAGACGAGCCCGTCCGGGAGCATCAGCACGTCGCGCACATTGTTCTCCGGAAGTCCCTGCGAGGCGTCGAGCATACGGAACTGGTACGACGAACCCTCCGCCCCTGCGGCAATCGTGCAGAGTGCGGCGAGAAGCCCCGTTATGAGCGTCCGCAATCTCATCATTCGTCAAATACCGAGAGGTCCCACTCGTCGCGCCAGCGGAGGACGAACCTACCGTCCTCGAACTCCACCGGCAGCCAGACATAGCGTCCGTCGATGGCGTTGTCGGGAGTCCAGCGGTCTCCCATATAGATGAAGGCATCCTTCCTGCCCGCGACCGGGATGAAGAAGGTGCTCTGCGAGCGGTAGGTGGTCTCGCTCTCCGCGTCGACGCAAGGGTTGCCGAGCTCGGTCCACGGTCCCCAGATTGAAGGGGATACTGCGGAGTGCGCCGGATTCGGTCTCCAGCCAGTGCACTCCGAACCCATAAAGTAGTAGAGTCCGTCTTTCTTGAAGATTGCCGGGGCTTCCATCCTGTCGCCTATGAACGCGCGGACATATTTGCCGCTGAAGTCGAGGTAGTCATCGGTCAGTTCGGCTATGTGGATGACGCTGTTGGACTCGGAGGAGCAGATGTGGTAGGCCTTGAGGTCATCGTCGACGAAGAGGGTCATATCCCGGGAGTGCTGCCCCCTCTCGAAGTCGCGTCCGAGCGTGTTGACCGAGTCCGGATGCTCCCCTTTGGCGAGGTTGGAGCGCTCCCTCCAGTCAGCCCCCTCGGGGCGCGTCCTGTGCAGCGGAAGGACATTGACCGGCCAGGTCTTGACGACGGTGCGTGTGGCACGGATGAACTCGTACGGCCCGGTCACGCTGTCGGCGTCGGCAATCCCCACCATCGCTCCGCCGTAGCCCTGACCCTTTGGCTCCAGGTGGAACCACATCACGAACTTGCCAGTGCGGGCGTTGTATATCACTTTCGGCCTCTCCAGTATGCAGCCGTCGGCTATCGGCGAGTCGGGGTCGGTGCTGACTCGGAGCGCTATACCCTCGTCTTTCCAGTTGTAGAGGTCGGTCGAAGAATAGCAGTGCACACCCACGTGCGCCTGATTGCCGGCGCGTCCCCCGGTTTTGTGCTCGCCGAACCAATAATAGACCCCGTCGTGCAGAAGCATCCCGCCACCGTGGGCGTTGATGTGTACGCCGTTGTTGTCCGGCCAGAGTTCACCGGGACGGAACGAGCTGCGCTGGGCGCCGGCAGGAAGCAGGCACAGCGCGGAGGTCAAGAGTAGGAGTATCGTTCTTTTCATCCTGAATTATTATTTTATCCGTTTTACGGCTACAGGCGTAAAAATACTCAATTTCTCGTATTTTTATGAGTAGAAACTTCGGCTCGATCGTAAAAGCCGATATAAAACCGATACTAATGAAGCGTGCTGTCATCCTCGCGGGACTGCTGTGCCTCGCACTCTCCTGCGAATCCCGGAAGTCCGCCGACGCCCCCGCCGCGCCGGACCGGATCTTCGTACACCCGGGCATCCTCCATACGGCGGAGGACCTTGTCCGCATCAAGTCCCTGGTGGACAATGAGGTAGAGCCGGCATACGGCTCATACGGGCTTCTGAGTTCCGATCCGAAGGCGTCGGCGGACTACGAGATACAGGGGCCGTTCGAAATCATCTCCAGGGCCGACGAATACGGCTGGACGAAGAAACCGTGCGAAGACGACTTCAACGCCGCATACTACAACGCCCTGATGTGGACGATCACGGGCGAGATCGCGCACGCAGACAAGGCGATGGAGATAATCCGGAAATATTCCGCCGTGCTGCGCAAGATCACTCCGCGCGACGATCCCCTCTGCGCGGGGCTGCAGGGCTTCATCATAGTCAACGCCGCAGAGCTGATGCGATGGACCTACCCGGCGGAGAGTTTCAGCGGCGGCTGGACGGACGACGACACGCGCTCCGCCGAGACTATGCTGCGGGAGGCGTTCATCCCGGTGTTCACGGAATTCCACAACACTCCGGCCTACACCAACGGCAACTGGGGGCTCTCGGTGCTCAAAGGGATGATGGGGATGGCGGTATTCCTCGACGACGGCACTATGTACAGGGAGGCGGTCAGCCGTTATCTTGAGGAGGGATACGACAACGGCTCGCTCCCCAACTACACCGCAGCGTCCGGGCAGCTTCAGGAGAGCGGGCGCGACCAGGCTCACTGTATGCTGGGACTCGGCTGTATGGCCGAAATCTGCGAGGTCGCCTGGCATCAGGGCGAGGACCTGTATTCGGCTCTGGACAACCGTCTGATGACCGCCTACGAGTATCTCTCCCGCTACAATCTGGGCGACGACGATGTCCCTTTCTTCACCTGGAAGGACAAGACCGGGAAATACAGCGGCTGGACCAGGATCAGCAGCAAGGCACGGGGGCAGTTCCGCTCCGTGTTCGAGATAGCCTACGCCCACTATGTGGGAAGGATGCACCTCAGTATGCCGTACACCGCCAAGGTGCTGGAGAAGATCCGTCCGGAGGGCAAGGGCTGGACCTGCGACCACCCGGGCTTCGGCTCGCTGCTCTTCTGGAGGGGCGGCAAGGAGATCTACCATAGCGGATGGATCGACTTCAACAAGAACGGGCGCAAGGATATATATGAGGACCCGACCGCAGCCGAGCAGGCGAGGATCAGAGATCTTCTCTCCCGGATGACTCTGGACGAGAAGACCTGCCAGATGGTGACCCTCTACGGCACGGGACGGGTCCTCAAGGACAGCCTCCCCGTCCCGGGCTGGTACAACGAGATATGGAAAGACGGGGTGGGCAACATCGACGAGGAGCACAACGGAGTGCACAACGAGACTTCAGAATACGCCGTCGACTTCCGCAAGCATATCGCCGCGCTGCAGGACATACAGCGCTGGTTCGTGGAGGAGACGCGGCTCGGCATCCCCGTGGACTTCACCAACGAGGGCATACGCGGACTGTGCAGCGTGGGCGCGACATATTTCCCGGCCCAGTGCGGCCAGGGAGCTACCTGGGACAGGGAGCTGGTGCGGCGGATAGGCGAAGTGGAGGCCGAGGAGGCGGTCCTGCTCGGATATACCAATATTTATTCCCCCATACTTGACCTCGCACAGGACCCGCGCTGGGGGCGCTGCGTGGGGACCTACGGCGAAGACCCCTATCTCGTCGGGCAACTCGGCAAGGAGATGATAGCCGCCCTCCAGAAGGGAGGGGTCGTCTCCACCCCAAAGCATTTCGCGGTCTACAGCATCCCGGTGGGAGGCCGGGACGGCAAGACCCGCACCGACCCCAAGGTGGCCCCGCGCGAGATGCGCACGCTCTATCTTGAGCCTTTCCGCGTCGCCTTCACCGAGGCCAAGGCTCTCGGAACGATGAGCTCCTACAACGACTACGACGGAGTCCCGGTCAGCGGCAGCAGGTGGTTTCTCACCGACCTGCTGCGCAAGGAATGGGGCTTCGAGGGTTATGTGGTGTCCGACAGCGAGGCGGTGGAGTATCTCTCCGACAAGCACAAAGTGGCGGAGAGCTATGAGGACGCGGTGGCGCAGTGCGTTAATGCCGGCCTCAACATCCGCACCACTTTCCGCACTCCGGAGTCGTTCGTAATTCCGCTGAGGAATGCCGTGCGGGACGGGAAGATATCCCTCAAGACTATCGACGAGCGGGTCGCCGACATACTCCGCGTGAAGTTCCGTCTGGGACTCTTCGACAGCCCGTACCGGGGCGATGCCGAGGAGGCTCTGCGGCGGGTGCACAGCGCTGAAAACCAGGCTCTCTCCCTACGTGCGGCGAGGGAGTCGATGGTCCTGCTCAAGAACGACGGAGGCCTGCTTCCGCTCCCCAAATCCACGAAGCGCATCGCAGTCATCGGCCCCAACGCCGACGAACGCGAGCAGCTCATCTCCCGCTACGGACCTGGCGCGGCTCCGGTCAAGACCGTGCTGGAGGGAGTGAGGGAACTGCTTCCTGACAGCAGGGTGAGCTACGCCAAGGGCTGCGAGACAGTGGACCCGCACTTCCCGGAGAGCGAGCTTATGGACTTCGAGAAGACCCCGGAAGAGGAGCGGCTGCTCCGCGAGGCCGTCCGTACCGCCAAGGCGGCGGATGCCGTAATCCTCGTGCTGGGAGGCAGCGAACAGACGGTCCGCGAGGAGCGCTCACGCACCAGTCTCGACCTGCCCGGCAGGCAGCAGGAGCTGATGGAGAGGGTCGTGGCCACGGGCAAGCCTGTGGTGCTGGTGCTGCTGGACGGCAGGGCCGCCACGGTCAACTGGGCCGACAGATATGTCCCGGCCATCCTGCACGGCTGGTTTCCGGGAGAATTCTGCGGACAGGCGGTGGCGGAGACCATCTTCGGCGACAACAACCCGGGAGGCAGGCTGAGCGTCACGTTCCCGAAGAGCATCGGGCAAATTCCTTTCGCCTTCCCTTTCAAGCCGGGCTCGGACGAGTCCTGCGCGACCTCCGTCTGGGGAGCGCTCTACCCTTTCGGCCACGGCCTGAGCTATACCACATTCGACTATTCCGAGCTTGATATTTCGCCGGAGGAGCAGACTGCGGACGGAAGCGTCAGCGTCAGCTGCACCGTCACCAACAGCGGCAGCCGCGCCGGCGACGAGGTCGTGCAGCTCTACCTCAACGACGAGGTGAGCAGCGTCACCACCTACACCAAGGTGCTCCGGGGATTCGAGCGCGTGCGCCTCGGGAGCGGCGAGAGCCGCCGCGTCAGCTTCAGCCTGACCCCGCAGGACCTCGGCCTATGGGACAAGGATATGCGCTTCAGGGTCGAGCCGGGAAGTTTCGAGGTGATGGTCGGGGCGTCGTCGGCGGACATCCGTCTGAGAGGCAAATTCATAGTGAAATAATATGCGCAAAGCAGCACTCGTATTCCTTGCAGTCTTCGCCCTCCCGCTCACGCTGGGGGCAGGCGAGAACTATGTCGACAAGGTCAACCCGTTCGTCGACAGCCACCGCTCGCGCTGGTTCTTCTTCGACTCGGCCTCCCTCCCGTTCGGGATGGTGAGCCTGAGTCCGGACACCGGCACGGCACATTCCTGGGGGTCAGGCTACCTTTATGATTCACTGCATGTCCGCTGTTTCAGCCACATTCACAACTGGCAGATGTCGGGAGTCGCCGTGATGCCGACCACAGGAGAGTTCAAGGGGCATCTGGGGATGGACGCATACCGCTCCGCGTTCAGCCACGAGGGCGAAATCGCGAAGCCGGGTTACCACCGCATATATCTGGACGACTACGGGGTCTCCGCCGAACTGACCGCCACGACGCGCGTGGGCTTCCACCGCTACAGCTATCCCGAGGACGAGGGGAGCTGCATCCTATTCGACAGCGGGGCTTTCCTCGCCCACGGACCGACCTCGTATTCGGAAGTCTGGCAGGTGGACGAACGGACAGTGGCGGGATGGGAGATTATGGCGGCGACGGGCCGCCGTCCCAAGGACACACCGGTCTATTTCTGGGCGGAACTCTCCAAGCCGGTGAGGGAGGTCGTCTGCTGGCGGGAGGGGAAGATCGTGGCCGGAGGCAATCCGGCAAGGGTTTCCGGCAAAGATGCCGGACTCGGGCTCCGCTTCGCCACCTCCGAAGGGGAGCAGGTGCTGATGAAAGTGGCGATATCCTACACGAACATAGAGAACGCCCGCGCCAATATGCTTGCGGAACTCCCCGGCTGGGACTTCGACTCCACGAGGCAGGCGGCGTACGACAGATGGAACGGGATGCTGGGACGCATCGACGTGGAGGGAGGCTCCCCGGAGCAGCAGGTGAAATTCTATACCGACCTCTGGCACGCCCTGCTCGGACGGCACATCGTGAGCGATGCCGACGGACATTATATGGATATGACAGGGGCGTACCCGACGGTGCGGCGGATTCCTTGCGGTCCGGACGGCAGGCCGCTATACAATCACCACAACTTCGACGCGTGGTGGGGCAGCCACTGGTCGCTGGACATACTCTGGACGCTCGTGTATCCGGAGGTCGTGGACGATTTCTGCAACACGATGCTAGACTATTACCGCAACGGGGGCCTGATTCCGCGCGGACCGTCCGGCGGCAATTATACCTATGTGATGCTAGGCGATCCGGCGGTCAGCTTCTTTGCCGCCGCCTACAATAAGGGCATCCGGGGCTACGACGCGCTCCTCGCCTACGAGGGGCTGCGCAAAAACGCGTTCCGGGGCGGCATACGTGACCACGCCGGCTACGACCACGCCGCCGATGCCGTCTCCGGAGGGATGAGCTGGTATGAAGACAGGGGCTATGTGCCTGACGGTCGCCCCGGACTCAAGGCGATGCACACCACCGGTGCGTCTATGACTCTGGAATACGCCTACCAGGACTGGTGCCTCGCACAGTTCGCCTCGGCGCTCGGCAAGACTGACGATTATGACTTCTTTATGAAGCGCTCGCAGAATTACCGCAATGTCTGGGACCCGGCTGTCGGCTATATGCACGCCCGCGACACTTCCGGGCGCTTCCTCGCGGACTTCGACCCGCTGGAAATCTCCGAGAATGACGGCTTCTGCGAGAGCAACTCCGCGATCTATTCCCACTTCGTGCCGCACGACATCCCGGGGCTGATGGAGCTCTTCGGCGGACGGGAGGAGTATGTGCGCCGCCTCGACAGGCAGTTCCGCCTGAGCGAGCCGAACGGCTTCTTCCGCTCCTCTGACCCCGCTCTCAAGCAGTACAACTGGACCGACTACGGCAACCAGCCCGGCACGGGAATGGCTCATCTCTTCAACCGCGCCGGCGCTCCGTGGCTCACCCAGAAGTGGGTACGCAAGGTCAAGGCGGCCTACGGCGACATCACTCCCTACGGAGGCTACCGCGACGACGAGGACCAGGGGCAGATGGGGGCGCTGGGCGTGCTGATGGCAATAGGTCTCTTCGAGGTGGACGGCGGCTGCGGCACCGCTCCCGCCTACGAGCTGAGTTCTCCCCTCTTCGACAGGGTTACGGTCAGCCTCAACCCCGACTACTATCCGGGCGGGAAGTTCGAGATCGTCACCCGCCACAATTCGGAGAAGAATATGTATATCCGCAGCGCCACCCTCAACGGGAAGGTGTGGAACGACTGCAGCATCCCGCACAGCACGCTGGTCGGCGGAGGAAGACTGATACTGGATATGAACGCGCGTCCTAACAGGAAATGGGGCGCGGAAACATTCACCAAATGATATGAAATGATATGAGAAGAACATTGAGCATCTGCGCCGCGCTGGCGCTCGGCCTGACAGCACAGGCGGAAACATTTACGATAAGCAGCCCCGACGGAAGGGGTGTGATGACTCTGGACGACAGCCGCGGGCGGATAGAATACAGTATCTGCCGGGACGGGCGGACAATCATCAGGGCATCGCAGCTTGGGCTGGAAGTCGGGAAGCCGCTGCTGGAAGGGCTGCGGATAGGAGAAGTGAGAGAGCTCGGTGAAGTCTCTCAGAGCTGGAAGCCGGTCTACGGCGAGAGGGCGGAGATTCCCGACCGCTACAGGCTCGCGGAGGTCGATGCCGTCGGGGAGCGGGGGAAGGCGTTTACGCTCATTATCCGTGCCTACGACGAGGGCATAGCGTTCCGCTACCGCATCCCGGGCGGAGCGTATATAAAAATCACTGACGAATATACCGAGTACACCCTCCCTGAGGGGACTCTGGCCTACTTCACCCCGAAGGCGCAGACGGAGTATTCGCTGCTTCCGCTCAAGGACTGGCCCGGCGACGGGGAGTCCGACCGTCCGCTGCTGCTGAAGCTTCCCGAGGGGGGCTATGCCTGCCTTGCGGAAGCGGAAGTGGTGGATTATGTGCGTACCAAATACCGTCTCGGCGACAGGCCGGACACCATCAGGGCTGCGATGTACGGCCCCGTGGAAGACATCGCCCCGTACGACACCCCGTGGAGGATGGTGATGTTCGGCGAGAAGGCCGGGGACATCCTTGAACACAACTATCTCTTCTATAACCTCAATCCGCCGTGCGCAATCGATGACGTCTCCTGGATAAGGCCGGGCAAGGTGATGCGCGAAGTGACCCTCACGACCGAGGGAGGTCTGGGCCTCGTGGACTTCGCTGTGAAGCGCAATCTGCAGTACATCCTCTTCGACACCGGCTGGTACGGATTTGAAGCCGACAAGGCGTCAGATGCCACGACCGTCACCCTCGACCCGCGCCGCAACCCTGACCCGAATGCGCTTGACCTGCGTCGGGTCATCGACTATGCCCGCTCCAAGGGCATAGGGGTCATACTCTATGTCAACCAGCGTGCGCTCCAGCAGCAGCTTGACGAGATTCTGCCTCTCTACAAGTCCTGGGGAGTGGCAGGCGTCAAGTTCGGCTTCGTGCAGGTCGGCTCGCAGATGTGGACCCGATGGATGCACGAGGCCGTGCGCAAGTGCGCGAAGTACGGTCTGATGGTGGACATACACGACGAGTACAGGCCAACCGGAGTCAGCCGGACCTGGCCCAACCTTATGACGCAGGAGGGAGTGAGGGGCAACGAGGAGTTCCCGGACGCGTTCAACAACACGGTGCTGCCGTTCACGCGCTTCGTTGCCGGACCGGCTGACTACACCATCTGCTACTACAGGCAGGATTTCGGAAGGCTCGCCGACAGGCAGCAGGACGCGTACGGAGTGCCGCGCTCAAGGACCATCAAGACGACTCCTGCGCACCAGCTGGCACTCGCCGCAGTCTATTACAGCCCTCTTCAGCTGCTATACTGGTACGACAAACCATCCGACTGCGAGGACGAGCCGGAGCTGAAGTTCTTCGACGACGTCTATACGGTCTGGGACGAGAGCAAAGTGCTTGAGGGAGAACCTGGGGAATATATCACGATGGCACGCCGGCACGGCGGGGAATGGTTCATCGGCTCGATTGCCAATGCCGCCAGACGGACGGAAATTTCGCTCGGCTTCCTGCCCGAGGGCAAATATGTCGCCGAAATCTACACCGACGGCGACGCCTCCATCCCTACCCGCACCAAGGTCCGTGTCTCCAAGTACCGCGTCTCATCCAAGGATGTGTTGCGGCTCAATCTGCGCGACAGCGGCGGCGCCGCTATCCGCCTCGTACCGGAGCCCCCAGCCGACAAATCCGTCAGGAACTACCGCCGGCAGGAGCTGTAGGCGCGGGTCGCAGATGCCATTCTGCGGGGGTCAACGTGTTGTTGGATATAGCCTTGCCTTGCGATGCAATCAGAACGTCCAACTTCCATATCCATTTGATTTTTCTGCTAGAATAAGCAATAAAACAGTCAGAATTACGGATGGGCAATAGAAGAGGGGCTGGCGAAAAAGCATTTTCGCCAGCCCCTGTTCAGCTTTCTTAACCCCCGCAGACTGCTCCCTGTCGGGGGTAATCGGTATCCGTTCTAGTCCCAGCCGGGGTTGTTCTTGAGTTCCTTCCCGTTGGTCAGGGAGTTGATCCAGGACAGAGGGATAGGGCGGAGACTGTACTTGGCGTCGGTGGCGGCGCTGAGGTCGGTCTTGATGGAGCCGCCGTAGATGTTGTTGACGTCCCAGTTATACTCGAGCACCCTCTCGGCAAGCTTGCCGGTGCGGGTCAGGTCGTTCCAGCGCGGGGCCTCGCCGAAGAGTTCGAGAGCCCTCTCGTCGAGGATGTCGTCGAGCGTGACGGTACCCTCATAGAGCTTCAGGCCAGCCTCCGGGGCGTTGTTTGCGGCCCTCTGCCGGACAGCATTGATGTAGCTGAGCGCACCGGAGTTGTCCCCGAGCTTGACGCAGGCTTCCGCCGCGATGAGATGTGTCTCGGCAAGACGCGCGAGATATATGTCCCTGCAGCCATAGGAGACTGTGCCGGAAGAGTTGTACTGGGTGTTGGAATCCTTGAACTTCCATACCGGAATCCACGCGCGGGAAGAAGAGTTGCCGCTCTGGTAGCCCGTGATGTAGTAGTCATCGCTTCCGGCGTCCTTGTAGGACTTCTCGGCGAGCGAACCGGTCGGGTAGTTGTAGATGTAGCGCCCCTCGGCGATGGCAGCGTTCTTCTCGGCGGCAGTGTAAGTATGGTTGTTGTCGAAGCTTACGGTCGAGCCGGCAAGCTTGGAGTATGTCTTGCCGTCCTGAGGCACAGGGAAGAGGAGCACGGGATCGCCCTCTGGCACGGTGCCTTTCTTATTGGTGCTCTGGAAGTAGTTGACTCCATATGTCCTGCCGTCGATGGAGGTTGCCGCGTCGCCGTTGTAAGGGGACATAAACGTCACCTCGGCCCTGTGGTCCTTCTTCCAGTCGAAGAGGAGGTAGGCATATTTGCTCGGCATCACGGACGCCCAGTCGTTGCAGTAGATTGAGGAGAACGCCATGTCCTGCCATCCCTCGCGGTAGACGAAGAGGTAGAACTCGCTCCAGATGTTGGTGTACGCGCCGGCGGCGTTGTTGAAGTTGAGGCAGAAGATGACCTCGTCGTTGACTTCGTTGCTCTGGCGGTGAACCATCGCGTAGTCGTCCAGCAGCTTGTGGCCGGAATTCTTGATGACGTTCTCGGCGTCGGCGAGGGCGGCGCGGAAGTCGGCCTCACCCTTGCCGTAGCTCTGATAGCCGCGCGTGAGGTAGACCAGCGAGCGGAGGTGCAGGGCGGCCGCCTTGGACACTCTTCCGTGCTCGGATGCAGGCTGCTTCATCGGCAGCGCGGAGTCCAGCACGTCCTGAAGGTCCTTGAGTATCTGGTCGTAGAAGAGTTCCGGACCGTCGAGCTGCGAGGTCGTGGAGGCGGATGTCGGCTCGGAAAGGACAAGCGGGCCCTGTCCGAAATTCTTGACGATCTCGAAGAGGAAGAGCGCACGGAGGTACTTGACCTCGGCCACCCTCTTGTCGAGCAGTGCCGGGTCCATTCCCTCGCGGGTGTCGGTCTCGGTGGTGATGACCGAAGCGGAGCGGTCTATGGCCGCATTGGCATTCTTCAGCGCGGAATAGAGGGCGTTCCAATATGAGCTTACGGTAGCGTTGTCGTTGTAGTAGGTGACATACTGGTTGAGCTGGTTGGTGGCGTTGCCGTTGTTCTGCGTGGAGATGTCGGTCCCCAGCTGGGTGAGAGAGTACCAGGTGGTGGAATTGTATATGGTTGCGAGACTGTTGTACGCCCCGTTCACGAGGTTCTCGTATCCTGTCGCGGTGGCGAAATACGCCTCCGCCGACTGGGATGAGATGTTCTTTTCATCGAGGAAGGACGAGCAGGAGCTGGCCGCCGCCAGGATGAGAAGGGCGCTGATCAGGATGTGTCTTGTCTTCATATTCATAGATGTTTAAAATCCTACATTGACTCCGAACAGGATGTTCATCGTCATAAAGTCGGTGGAATTGATGCCCGTGTTCATCTGTTCAGGGTTGAAGCAGTATTTGTTGCACCAGATGTAAGGGTTCTGCACGGTGGCATAGACCCTGAGGTTGGCGAGCTTCACCTTGTCGAGCAGCTTCTTGTCGAAAGTGTATCCGAGAGACGCGTAGTTGAACTTCACGAAATCGGTATTGGACAGACGGTGGGACGAAGTGGCCTTGGCCTCGTTGTTGCTCCAGGTGGCGCTGCGGTAGTTGGAGTAGCCTCCCGCGTTGCTCGGCTGGTGACGCTCGTTGGACGGGTTTTCAGGTGTATAGTAGTCGCCCCGGAGGTTGTTGAAGTTCTGGGTGTTGCCTTCGAGGGCGTAGGAGATATAGAACTGGTTTCTCATTCTCGCCCCGCTCTGGAACGACATCTGCACGGAGAGGTCGAAGTTCTTGTATCTGAACGTGTTGGTCATACCTCCCGTCCAGTCAGGAGTCTTCTTGCCGTCGATGAAACGGTCAGCGTCGGTGATCTTGCCGTCGCCGTTGCGGTCATACGGCTTGTACTGGCCCGGAGTGCAGCCGTACTTGGCGGCCTCCTCCTTCTCATCGAGCTGCCAGATGCCGATGGTCTCAAGGTTGTAATTGATATCAATCGGCTGGCCGATGATCCAAAGGTTCTTATAGTCACCCTGCATACCCGCGAGAGACTCGCCGTAGACGGAGAGGTCCTCCTTGTACTGCAGGTCCACGATGCGGTTGCGGTTGTAGGCGAAGTTGATCTGGGTAGTCCAGGAGAAGTCGCGCGTGCGGATGTTCTCGGTGTTGAGCAGCACCTCGACGCCGGAGTTGCGCACTGAACCCACATTGGCCTTGACCGAAGTGTATCCAGTAGTGGAAGGGATGGCCTTGCTCATAATAAGGTCGGTGGTGAGACGGTTGTAGTAGTCTATGCTTCCGGAGATTCTGTCTTTGAGGAAGCCGAAGTCGACGCCGGCGTTGATTTCTCCCGTGCGCTCCCAGCCGAGGTCCATATTGCGCAGGTTGTTAGGAACATAGGCCGTGTAGGTGGTGCTGCCGAACGAGTAGTACTTCACGCCGCTGATGGACCCTTCTGTCTGGTAAGGGGAGACATTGTCGTTTCCGGTCTGACCATAGCTGACGCGGAGCTTGAGGTTGTTGAGCCAGGAGAGGTCTTTCATAAAGTCTTCCTGCGTCACTCTCCACGCGAGGGCGACTGACGGGAATGCGGCCCACTTGTGGCCCTCGGCGAGTTTGGAAGAGCCGTCGTAGCGCACGCTGGCGGAGATGTAGTACTTGTCGGCGTAGATGTAGTTCGCCCTCATCATATAGGACATAAGGCTGTACTTGGAGTAGCCGGAAGTAGAGGAGTTGGATTTGGCACCGCCCTGGAGATTGTACCAGAGAGAGTTGTAGCTCAGTCCGTTGCCGACTCCCCTGAGGGCCTCGTATTCGGTCTGCGCCATAGAGAAGATGCCGGTGACGTCGAAGCGGTGTGCGCCGATTTCGCGGCGGTATGTCAGCTGGTTGTCCCATACCCAGTCCACGGTGGAGTTCTTGGCGTAGCTGCTGGTGGCGTCATTGGTGCCCTTGTTGGCCTTGGTGTAGCGGCCTCTGTACTGGCCGACCTCGGCTATCTTGATGTTCGGTGAGAACATAGTCTTGACGGAAAGCCCATCGAAAGGGAGTATTTCCAGATAGGCGTTGCCGAAGACGTTGTAGGTTTTGGTCTCGTTGAACTCGTTCTTCTGGGTCACGAGGGCGTTGTACTGGCCGTTGGAGTACGCCCACTCCTCCTCGCCGGTGACGAGGTTGGTCGGATGGTAGGTAGGACGCAGACGGATGGCGTCCTGCAGAAGGTCGGAGTTACCGGTGTTGCGGTCGGAATAGGTGCCATACATATTGACTCCGAACTTGACGAAGTCCACCGGCTTCACGTCGACCGCAGCCCTGACATTGTAGCGGGAGTAGTCCTGAGGATCGACCATTCCGTCCTCGAAATAGTAGCCCGTGGAGAGCGAGTAGGTGGCCTTGTCGCTTCCGCCGGACGCGGACACGGTGTGGTTGGTCATCATAGCCGGATGGGAGATGGCCCCGACCCAGTCGTAATAGTTGTTGTCGGCTATGGCCTTGAGTTCGGAAGCCGTAAATATCTGGCTGTCAGGAGCATATTCGTTGGTGGTCTTGTTGCGCTTCGCCTCGCGGGCTATCTGCACATACTCGCTGCCCGACATCATCTCCGGCATATTCGTGTACTGACGGACTCCGACATAGCCGCTGTAGTCGATCTTGACGTCCCCCGCCTTGCCGCGCTTGGTGGTGACGAGCACCACGCCGTTGGTGGCGCGGGAGCCGTAGATGGCGGTGGAGGATGCGTCCTTGAGGATGTCGATGCGCTCGATGTCGTCAGGGTTGATGCTGGAGAGCGACGCTCCCTGCACTCCGTCCACCACCACGAGCGGAGAAGTGCTGCCGCTGATGGTGTTCAGACCCCTGATGAGGATATTGTACTCTCCGCCCGGCTTGCTGTTGGAGCGCTGGATCTGCACGCCGGGCAGCACGCCCTGGATTGCACCCACCGCATCGGTGACGCCGCCGCGCACGAGATTGTCGTTGGAGACTGAACCCACGGAACCGGTGAGGTCAATCTTCTTGACCGAGCCGTAGCCGATCACTACCGTCTCTTCGAGGAGGGTCGAGTCCTCGACGAGGATGATGTTGAGGGTTTTGCCGGCAATGGCCTTAACGGTCTGGTCGACATAGCCGATGCAGGATACGGAGAGGCTTGCGCCTTCATTGACGGAGATGGTGAAAGTGCCGTCCATCCCCGTGGACACTCCGTTGGTGGTGCCGGTCTCGATCACCGCCGCTCCGGGAACGGGACTGCCCTGTGAGTCCACAACCCTGCCGGACACGCTGCGCTGTGCAAACGCTTCCGTGCAGAGAAGCAGCAGCGCCGCATAGAACAGCGCCGTCAGGCTTTTCTTGATTAAAATCTTCATCTTGCTGATTTTTTGAAGTGTTATTTATTGTGTTTCAAATTTTTGAGCCGCACTAAGGCCTCGATATAATAGTAGTCGGCATAGCTTATCGAAGCGTCGATTTCGTAGCCGTTGGGGAGATGTCCAGTGGCGTGGAGAAGGAACGCCGAACACTTCTCCCCCGCCCTGTACGGTGCTGCGGAGAGGGTCTTAAGGGTACGCTTGGCCTCATTGAGGTAGCGGGACGCTTCCTGCTGCGGCAGATAGCCCTGCAGCTCGATGAGGGCAGATGCCACTATCGCTGCGGCTGAGCAGTCCCTCGGCTGGTCCGCAAGCTGCTCTCCGGCGTCGAAGTCCCAGTAAGGGATGCCGTCCTCCGGCAAGCGGGAATAATATGTCTCGAATGCCTTGACGGCGGTGTCGAGAAAGCGTGAGTCACGGGTGAAGCGGTATGCCATCGTGAAGCCGTAAATGGCCCAGGCCTGCCCGCGCGCCCACATCGTGTCGTCTTTCCAGCCCTGATGGGTGTGTCCGGCGAGGAACTCCCCGCTGTCGGGGTCGAATACCATCACGTGATATGTGCTCCAGTCTTCGCGGAACTGGTATTTCATCGTGGTCTCGGCGTGCCGGGACGCTATCTCGCGGAGGTCAGGACGTCCGCAGAGCTCCGCCACGCGGAAGAGCAGCTCGAGGTTGAGCATATTGTCGATGATGGTGTTGTGCCTCCAGCCCATCTTCTCCACCATATTAGGCCAGGAGAGGATGCTTCCCACCGCAGGATTGTAGAGGGTGGCGAGGGAGTCGGCTGCGCTCTGAAGAGCGTCGAGATATTTCTTTTCTCCGGTATATTCGTAGGCATTGCCGAGGCTCGGCATAATCATAAATCCGATGTCGTGGCTGTGCGGGGTCTGATACGCAATCGGGAGGATGGCGTCGGACACCCGGAGCGCCTGCTCTTTCCAGAATTCGTCGCCCGTGCCCTGATAGAGATACCAGAGCTGTCCCGGCCAGAACCCGCAGGTCCAGCCGCCGGGGCGGGTGTAGCGCCACTCGGCGGAACCCGAGTCCACGGAATTGGGGATCATCTCGGGCGACTTTATGGTCCGGAGAGTCTTCCGGGCCTGGGAGGCGCAATAATCGATTGCCGTCTGCACAGGGGAAGAACACCCCTGTGCGGCGGCGAAACAACCAACAATACTAACCAAGAATAATAGAGTTCTCCTCATAGATGTGTCTAACTGAACTGTTCTGTGAATGACTGACGGATGTCGCGGCGGGCGCGGAAGATATGGTTCTCCACGGTACGCGGGCTGATGTCGCAGCGCTCCGAGATGTCCTTGACCGAGAAGCCGTGATGCACATAGAGGATGAACACTTCGGCCATACGCTCCGGCATATTCTGAAGGCAGCGCTCCTCCGCGCGTGCGATTTCCCGCACGGCCACCTGCTCCTCCGTCGTCTCGGAGAGCCCCCCGCCCCGGAGGGAAAAGTATTCCCTTGCGGCACGGATGCCGCTATGCCGGCGAAGATAGTCTATGGCCTTATTGCGCGCGACGGTATAGACAAGGCGCGGAAGCCGCTCCCTGTCGAGTTCGGCACCGGTGCAGAGCAGCTGGACGAAAGTGTCCTGCGCGAGGTCCTCCGCGTCCTCCCTTCGCT
>CAVILJ010000038.1:0-18682 GCA_963643555.1 Acetatifactor sp. | reverse complement strand
ACATCAGCGGATATCTCTGCGGCCAGCCGCCGACGGGGTACTGGCTGTCGAGCACGAACTTGATGGCTTTCTCCAGGGCCGGGCGGAAGGTCGGGTCGTACTTCTCCACATAGACGCGGAGCAGGAACTTGGCGCAGTCGGTGGTGGCGGAGTCGTCGAAGGTGGCGTTGCCGTAGTAGTGGCGGAACTCCTCAAGCCTCCAGCCGCTCTGTCCGACGGTGGCGTACCAGTCCTTGAGAGAGGCCTCGCCGGCGAAGTCGAAGCAGTAGTTCCAGCCGCCGCAGTCGAGCTGGCCCCAGATCAGCGCGGCGGCGACTTTCTTGGCGGCCTTGTAGTAATACTCATCGCCGGTGGCGTGGTAGGCGTCGAGCAGCACGTGACCCACTTGAGGGGTGCTCGGGGCCTGAGTCCACACCATAGTGCGCCTGGCCTCCATCTCGCCCCACTCCCGGGAGAGGTCCGGGAGGTAGTTCCAGACGAAGCCGCCGTTGTAGCTGACGACGTCCATCATATATTGCGTGGCTGCCTTCATCGTCTCCAATGCCTTATCTTCAAGGCTCTTGGGTTTGGCGGAGAGAGTAAGCGGCAGGCATACTGCCGCCAGGATGATAAACTTGGTTTTGGTGTTCATATTTTTTGCGGTAAATAATCTTTCAAATATACGGATTTTCTCACTACCTTTGATAAAATTTTACCACAAGTATTATGACAAAATTAGTCAAAATCATTACAATTACGGCAGTCTGCGCCATACTGGGTGCGTGCTGCAACAACGGTCAGAGCGACAAGAATGCAAGTGAAACGATTATGAACCAGAGCGGTAATTTCCTCTTCGCGTCCGATATCCCTTGGCAGGATGCGGGCGGCGGCGCCGAGCGTCAGGTGCTCGGCTACAACGACAATCTTATGATGGTCAAGGTCAAGTTCGAGAAGGGCGACGTGGGCGCTATGCACAGCCATCCTCACTCACAGGTGACCTATGTGGCTTCGGGCAAATTCGAGTTCACCATCGGCGGCGTAACCAAGATAGTCGAGGCGGGCGACGCGCTCTACAAGCAGCCGAACATCGAGCACGGATGCGTATGTCTGGAGGACGGTATCCTCATCGACTGCTTCAACCCTATGAGGGACAACTTCATCGCGAAGGAGAAATAGTTTTTTTGACGACCTGCTCCCACTCGGCCTTGACCGAGTGGACGAGGATGCGGCTCTCGGTGCCGACCGTGCTGGTGTGCTGGAGGCCGAAGCCGCCGAAACCGTTGGACTCCACGGCGGCGGAAATCTCGGCGGAGCGCTGCACCGCAGGGTCATCCGCGAGCTCCGCGACGTGCCTCGGGCCACTGACGGAGGCGCTGAGCACTCCCGCGCAGTACTTCACGTTGAGCACGCAGCCGGTGAGGAAGCAGTCCACGGTGACGCTCTCCGAAACCGGACTGACAATGCCGCCGTCATAGCGGACAAGCAATACGTCCACCGCATTGGCGTACTTCGTGGTGCGGATCACGCGGAGCGCGTAGCCGCTCAGACTCTCCACATCGAACTTGACGAAGAGGTCGAGATACTGCTGCCTCGCGCTGCCGAATCCCTGCCCTCCGTCCTTTGCGGGGTCAATCTGCCAGGTCACGGACATATCGCCGTACTTACCCTTGAGCGGGGTGTAGCGCAGACGCGCCCCCTGCTGCACCGGCTGGATGCCGTAGCCCTTGGCCCCGTTGATGCCCGTGCCATAGATCCAGCACGGCTGACTCAAGTCGGGCTGCGAAGAGTAATACGCCCTGGTATCCTCCGGCATATAGCCGTCCACCGTCCAGTAGCCCGGCTTCACTTCCGTCTGATTGGCAGTCGGGAAATTGACAAAATCGGTCTCGTAGTCCTTGGTCTGAGGCAGTCCGGAGGCCTTAACGGCGCTGCGGCTGATGGCGCGGACCTCCTCGCCCGCCTCGCAGCGCAGGTGCTTCGGACTCACTCCGACCATCAGATAGTGGCCCGCATCCTCGCGGGTGAGGGTGTAGCTCCTCTGCGGCTTGCCGAAGCGCGACACGCTCACCGGCACGGCCCCGCCGCCCCGGCGGTCGTCGCAGCGGTACCAGGTCACGAGCGACTCGTCCTCGCGGCCCTGAAGGTCGAGCTGATACTCCACCCTGGCCTCGGAACCTCCGATCTTGAGGACAGGTTTGGCGGTGAACTCCGGCGCTTCGATGAAATCAGGGGCGACCGTCAGCTGCACTGCCACTTCAAGCCCCTCCTCCGTGTAGGCGATGATGTCGAACACGCGGGTCCTGTCATCTCTGTTGACGGCAGTGACGACGCACTCCTCCCCCTCCGTGGCGGAGAGGCTGACGAAGCGCTCGTAGCCTGGCTGGACTCTCCAGCGGACCATCTGATTGTGCAGAGGATATCCGAGCTGACGCATCGGAGTGGCCGTGAGCCTCAGGGACTCCCCTCCGGTCTGAATCCAGGCCTCGCGGAGATTCATATCGAGGCAGGTCGGGATATTGGCATAGTCCGCTCCGTCGCGGCGTCCCAGCGCCTCCACTTCGGCCTTTATGCCCTGCGGATCCCAGCCGTCGTCGCCGCGCAGCAGGTTGTAGCTGTTGTAAAGCACCGAGCCGTCGTCCCTTACGAGCCTATAGGCGGAGAGCTGGCTCTTCTGGTCGAGACACACGGTATTGTACGGCTTGGCTGCGCCGACGAATGCCGGATTGCCGTCGAGGGTGACATTGTACTGATAGCAGCGCAGCCACTCCTCCGGGCGGAAAGTCCAGGCGAGCTGCACGGATCTGCCGGCGTGGTAGCGCACGTCCACGATGGAGTGCCGGCCAACGTTTTTGCTCAGAGCCTGCACGGCCTCGCCGTGACGGACGCTGAAGTCGCAGTCCATAAACACGCTGCCGTAGCGGTCCACTCCGCCGAAAGGCTGTCTGCCCCAGAAGTCGAAGTCGCAGCCGAGGTGGACGGCGGCGCCGTTGAGCGAGTCATCGGTGCTCTCGAAGTGGCAGCCCACGAAGAGAGTCCTCTTCGAACCGCTGAGCGGAGTGAGATTGAGCCGGGAGTCGAAGCGCACGTTCTCGGCATAGATGCGGTCGCCGTGGCAAAACGCGAGCTGCGCCTGAGTGACGGCGGAGTTGCGTTTGGCGCGGCCAAGCTCCGGATTGCGCGGATAGACCAAATCTATATTGCAATAATTGCCCATCGTCAGGTCCTTGACCACCAGGTCGTTGCCGTAGAAGTCGAACATCGTGAAATTGCCCCTCGCCCCCTGGGTCTGCCCCCTTGCGGACGCCAGCAACACGTCGCGCGGGTCGGTGCAGATGCCGAGCAGCTGGAGGGATTCGCAGCGGATTTCAAGCCCTATCGGAGCGCCCTGCCCCGGCTTCGGGCTGCGGATCCCGGGGTCGTCCGGGTCATCGATCCAATATACCCACGGGGCTATATACACCCTCATAGGGTCGGCCGGCGTGCCGTCCGTGAGATGCCGCATCGCCTCGTTGAAGTCGCGGAACATATACGGCGACACGGAGAGCTCCCCCTCGCTCAAAGACCCGTCCACATAGAGGGCGTGAGGTCCGAGCTCAACCATAGTTCCCTTATAATCGATAGTCTGCGCTCCGAGGGAAAGGGTCGCGAGCAGCAGCGGAAATATAATTAACCTTTTCATTTGACAGCAGTTATACGGAGCAGGAGATACGGGGTCTTGGGCAGCCATATCTTCTTGAGCTCCTTGTCGTAAAGTCTGTAATCAACGGCTCCGGAAAGCTCAAACACACCGGCGACCGGAGTGACGGTCATCCCCCAGGTGTCGATTATTTCCACCCGGTAGCGATTGCCGGCCTGCGGCTTCGCGTAGCCTGCGCACTTGGCAGGAAGGTTGAAGCTCCACGAAGCGGGCATCTGCTCGCCGAAGTAGACATAGTAGTTGCCATCGCCGTCGGTCGCGGTCTGATGGTCGCGGCTGGTGTCGGCGAGTTCAAGCGGGCGCTTGACCCCCGAGAGAATATCGAGGGTGAACCCGACCCGCTTCCAGCTCTCGCCTCTCCAGTTGCCGCCCTTGGCCCAGAAGATGTCGTCATAATCCCCCTCCTCATATTGGTAGCACTCTCCGTGGGTCACGTAAGTGCCGACAAGCAGGCCCTGCCAGATCCTGTGGAGCATCTCCTGCCCGCTGAGCCGACCCCAGCGCGAAGGGAGATTGCCCTCATAGCAGACCTCGTCGAAGACCACCGGCACGGGATAGATGTTGCGCACCGTGGCGGCCCTGCCGAAGTCCTCCACCGGAGCCTCGTCCTGTATGCTGGCGTGCGTGAGCCCGCCTTCCCAGAGCGGATAGTATCTGGCGGTGCTGCCGTGGATGGAGCAGAGGTGTCCGTAAGGGTCGTTCTCGCCCACGCGGGCGATCAGCTCCGTCCAGTCAGCCGCGCTCTTCGCCTTGCAGTAGTCGTACTCGTTGGCAAGCGACCACCATACGTTGCGGAACGACGCCACCCTCGCCTCGAAATAGTCGAGATAGGCGAGATTGGCGCTCTGCGGCATCTGGTCGAAGCCCCAGAAACCCTTGTCGTAAGGGTGGAAGAGTATGAGGTCGGCCTCGATGCCGAGCGCCGCCATACGGTCGAGCAGGGACTCTATGTGCCTGTAATATTCAGGGTCAGGACGGCTGAGGTCAAAACCTTCGCCGCTCTTCTCGAACGGGAGCAGCTCCGGAATCTCGTGGCAGAGCGGGTAGTATTTAGGGAACACGCACATTCTCACCTTGTTGAAGCGGGCGGATTCCAGCGAGAGGAGGGTGTTCTCCTGACGCTCGGCGCTCTGGTGCATCCAGCTGTAGGCAGTGGTGCCGAGCGGGTGGAAGACCGTGCCGTCGGCATAGCTGAAGCCGTGAGCATTGTCCGGACTCACTCTCACCGGGCCGTGGTTGCCCCCGGACGGGGCGACGCACTCGAAGGAGCCTTTCTTCCCCTTGAGGGCGGATACCGAACTCTTCGTGACAAAGGTCCAGGCACCCTCGCTCTGAGGCATAAAGCGGACTCTATACATTCCGTCGCCGTCGTAGAATCCCCTGACTTCCTGCTTCTCGCTGCCGTTGGTGAACACGGCGGAGAACTTCACCTCGAAAGGATTGCCCTTGACGGAGGCGGTGCAGCTGTATTCGTAGCGACCCCATTTCTCCACCTTGCTCTGGGCGGCGAGAGAGAGTGAGGCGAGCAGCATCAGCGCTGCGATGATGACTCTTTTCATATCAGAGGACTCTATACTTGAAGTTGCTGAACTTGACTTCCCCCTTGCCGGCGGCCATAAGGCCCGGGAGCATACTCTGGAAGTCGTGGAAGGTGTTGTGGTTGAAGCCCGAAATCTCCATACCCCAGCTCTCCTTGACCCAGTTCTGTCCGTCGAGGCTGTAGTAGCCCGTGATCACCTGGTCCTCATTGCGGACGCGAAGCCAGATATGCTCCACGTCAGGGAGCTTGGTGCGCACGCCTCCCTTGTCACGGCGGAAGCGGAGCGTGCCACGGCTGTTGATGCCCTGGCCCACATAGAAGCGGGAGTCGTAGTAGATCACCAGACCTGCGGTGGCCTCCGGACTGCGCTCTATCTCCACCTCGAACTCGTAGGCGTGGTCGCCCGCGACGAACATCAGCGGAGCGGAGTCGGCAGGGCTGCCACCGGTGGCCTGAAGAGTCAGCACTCCGTCGGAGACGGCAGCGCGGGACGGGTCGAAGTCCTTGTAGTATTTCCAGTCAAGACCCACGCGGAACTCGCCCAGATGCGCCTTGCGGTCGGTCGGCACGAGAGGGAGCGGGGCCGCGATCGGCTTCGCCACATCGACGCCGGTGGACCTGAACCAGCCGTCCTCGCCCAGCTCCACGGGCTCCAGCAGGGTTTGCCGGCCAAGGCCGGTAAATCCGTTCTCGTACGAATGGTACACCACATACCAGCGTCCGTCAGGAGTGTCGACCAGCGAGCCGTGTCCCCTTGACCACCAGCGGTCGGAGGCGTCCCAGGTGCGCACGAGCGGGTTGTAAGGAGAATTCTCCCACGGTCCGTCGAGGCTTCTGCTGCGAGCCACGACCACCATATGGCTGGTAGGAGGGCCGGCGGTGCCGCCCTCGGCGCTGAGGTAGTACCACCAGTCGCCTATCTTCTTGAGCTTAGGGCCTTCGAGGCACATACCCTCGGTCACCCACTCGTCCGGGAACACCCAGCCGTCATAGACGTGTTCGAGAGTCCCCTCCACGGTATCGAGACCGTCCGGGGTGAGCCTCTTGCGCCAGCCGCCGCTCACATAGAGCCACTTGACCCCGTCCTCGGCGACCGCGATGCAAGGGTCTATCTGCCCTATATGCAGGTCTATAGGCTCGCTCCACGGTCCGTAGGGGCTATCGGCGGTGACCACCCAGTTGCCCCGTCCGTGGACGGTGAAATAGATGCGGTAGGTCCCGTCCACCTTGGAGATGTCCGGAGCCCAGACGCTGCCCAGGTAGGTCTGGAGAGCGTAGCTGATCGGCTCCCAGTTCACCAGGTCGGTGGAGTGCCAGACGATAAGGCCCGGGTTGTAGTCAAAGGAGGAGTGTGTCATATAGTAGTCATTCCCGTCCCTGAGAATGGTAGGATCGGGATAATCTCCTCCGAGAATAGGATTGGTGTAGGTGCCGTAAGGCGCCTTGACGCCTCCGCTGCAGGCGGAGATGAGCAGGGCGCAGGCAAGCAGTGTGGTAATCGGTTTCATATTCATCTATTGGATTTTCTTGATTCTGAGCATAAGATACGGTCTCTCAGGCAGGCGTATGCCGCGTCCCTCCCTGTCGGCGACGCGGTATGTCCCCGGCTTGCCGGTCTCGAAGACGGTCGGCCACTCGGTGACGGTCATATTCCAGGTGTCGAGTATCTCCACCTTGAAGCGCACGCCCTCGCCGAGCCGGACAGTGCCGAGCCGGTTCTTGACCGGAAGGTTGAAAGCCCACTCGGACGGCATCTCGCGCCCGAAATATATCAGATAGTAGCCGTCGCCGGGAGAGGAAGTCCTCTCGTCCCAGCTGAGGTCGGCGAGTTCGAGCGGTCCAGGCAGGTCTTCCAGTATGCCGCGCAGGAACTTTATCCTCTTCCAGCATTCGCCGCGGAACTCGCCGCCGTAGGCGAGGAAGTTGGTCATCGACTCCCCGTCGGTGCCCTCGCTGAGGTTATAGCACTCGGCGTGAGTGACATAGGTGCCGCTCATAATGCCGTTGTACATCCTGCGGAGCTCCTCCTCCCCGCTGAGATTGCCCCAGCGGCTGGCGACATTGCCCTCGTAGCAGACTTCGTCGAATATCACCGGCTTGCGGTAGATGTGCTTCACGATGGCAGCCCTGCCGCGCTCCATCACGGGAGCGTGGTCCTGGATGCTCGCGTGCGTGTACCACGAGTCCCAATAGTCGGCGTAAGTAGCGGTGTATCCGTGGATTGAGAGCAGATGCCCGTAAGGGTCGGAGGAGCTTAGCGTCTCGGCGAACTTGTTCCAGTCCCCGAGCGGAATCCCCTTCACCCCGTCGAACTCGTTGGCGAGCGACCACCAGATGTTGCGGAAGGCGGAGAAGCGGGCCGTGACATATCTGAGATAGCGCAGATTGGCCTCTAGCGGCATCCTGTCGAATCCCCAGCGCCCCCCGTCGTAGGGGTGGAAGAGTATGAGGTCGGCCTCGACCCCTATCTCCCGCAGCGCGGCTATGCGCTCCTCCACATAACGGAAGTAGGCGGGGTTGAAGCGGGAGTAGTCCCAGCCGCCGTCGGCGAGCTTCTCGAAAGGATAGACCTCGGGGTATTCGATGTCCAGATTGTGCAGGAAGAAGAGCATCCTGATCTTGTTGAACCCGGACTCCTTCAGCGAAGAGACGGTCCTCTGCGGGAAGTCCCCGGGCACGTGCATCCAGTCGTAGGAGGTGGTGCCAACGGGGAAGTAGAGGGTGCCGTCGGCATAGCGGAATGCGGTGCCGTCGGCGTGTACCGGGCCGCGGTTGCCCTCCGACGGGGTGACGCAGTCGAAAGAACCCCTCTTCCCCCTGAGGGCGGGAACGGAGCTCTTCGTGACATAGGTCCAATGTCCCTCGGTCCGGGGCATAAAGCGGACTTTGAACACCCCGTCACCGTCGCAGAAGCCGCTCACCTCCTGCTTCTCGGCATCATTCATAAACACGGCGGAGAACTTCACATCGAAAGGATTGCCCCCGACGGAGGCGCTGAGCGAGAGCTCATAGCAGCCCCACTTCTCCACCCGGGCGCTCTGCGCGTGCAGCGGCAGCACAGCCAGGGCGGATATGACTAAAAACAACAGTTTACGCATAGCTCAAATATACTAATTATTCACGACCTTTTCAGCCCCCTCGCTCCAGATGGTGATAGGGGAGGAGATGCCGGACGGGTAGAGCAAGGTATATTCGTGGATTATCTGCTGCGGAGGGATGTGCTTCTGCTGCAGCGGAGAGGTGGTCCAGAGCTTCTGGCTGGACGGCACGCCCGCCTTGTCCCCCACCAGACGGTTTCTCCAAGGATTGGTCACGACTATCGTGAGCTCATTGCAGCCCGCCTTCACATATTCCGTTATGTCAGCCTTGTAATACGGGTCCCAGATGGTCTCAAGGGTGTGGCCGTTGACGGTGAGCCGCGCAGTGGAGCCGAATGCCGGGATGGATATCAGCACCCTGCTCCCCTCCCGGACAAAGCCCTCAGGCAGTATGGCTTCCGTGCGGTAGGTGATAACCCCGGAATAATACTTCACCATCGGGTCGAGCGCCCCCGTAAGGTTGCGGAAACCGCCGATGTTGACTGTGCCCAGCACAGGCTCGTCCTCGAAGGTCATAGTGCCGACGGTGCCGTTGAGGACCACCCTGGAAGGGGCGGCGATGTCCACCCTGCTCGAAAGCACGTCCGAATACCCGAGCACATAGGAGCCGGCCTTGAGGTCGCGCAGGTGTATCTCCCCGTCCGGCCCCCGGTAGGCTTCCGGCAGAGCGCGGCTGAAGTCTCCGCTCTCGTTTGGGAAGAGTATCTCGCCGTCTATGCCGATGAGCCGGCGTATGTGCTGCTGCCTGTCGCCGCCCTTGCGGAAGACGACGAACACGCCCTGACGCGGCTGGAGGCTCATAGGGACTATGGTACGCCCGTCACTGTTGATATACATCATCTGTTCGCGGGTCTCGCCTGACATCGGATCCCAAATCTCCGGGCGGCCACTATCGATGTCGAAGCTCGCCTCGAAGTTGACCGCGGAGGAGTTGTCCTTGTTGACCACATAGTAGTAGTCGAGTTCCCCCTGCGCCTTGTGGTTATAGAGCAGGCCGTCGATGTCTACGCCCCTCACGATGAGGTCTGGAGAGAACGACTTTTCGAGCCTCTTGAGGTCAGTGATGACTTTGCCTGAGTCCCAGAGACGGCTTGCAATGTCGCAGAGTTCAGCTGTCTCGGCCTCATAGTTGACGAGGGACAGGGTCGAGACGGGCTTCTGCCCGTATATGACAGCGCCCCCGTCGACGAGTTTCCCAATGCAGCGTATGGTCTCTATATCCATCTTGTCGCCCCGGAGCATCATATATTTGAACGGATGCTTCCCGTCCAGATAGAGCCTGCCGTCCCGCACGCTGATGCGCTCCAGCAGAGTCTCCTGATTGATGTACTGGAACTTGGTATTCGGCGGGAGAAGCCGGTCCAGCTCGGACTCTTTGAGCTCGGCGTTGGGCAGACTGTCGCCCATATAGACGAGGGCGTCGCAGCGCACGTCGCCCGCCTGAAGCATATACTGGATGCGTGCCTCCGTAGCGAAAAAGCCGTCGGAGTAGTTAAACCAGAGATTGTTGCGGTTGAATGTCTGGCCGTAGATGCCGAGAGTCACACCCGGGCGGCGGTCGGTCGGCTGGTGGACATAGCTGTGCAGGATCATCCTGTTGACTCCGAGCGTATATACCTGGTCTCCATAGAGTTTCAGGTCAATCGGGGAGTCGCTGTAGAGCGCCATCCCGGTGAACGCCTCGCTGCCTATGACAGGCTTGCCGTAGATGAGCGGCACGTGGTGGGGGATGGAGTGGCCCGTGTAGTTTCCGGGAGTGTGGGTGATAGGCCATTCGCGGTACTCGCTGGCCTGTGCCCAGAACTCGGTCATCGGCACGTCGCAGTATTTGTAGGACTTCAGCACGTCCACCGGAGGCATAGAGGAGCCGCCGTAGATGCCCTCGGAGTAGAGCTTCATCCCCGCCCTGTGGCAGAGGTCGGCGAGGTGCTTGAAATAGTTGTCCAGCACCAGCTCGCCCCGGGTCTTGTCGAAGTCGTGGACAAAGGCGTCGGAGAGTTCCCTGCCGCCTATGCGCTCGCCGCAGAGCACCGGGATGTAAGGGGTCAGGTCGTAGCCGCGCCGCGAGCGGAACTCCTCCGGGAAAGCCGCAGTCCAGTTCTGCTGTCCGCACTCCCAGCTGTCCACGAGGAAGTAGGTGAAGGTCCTGCCGCTGTACTCCCCCGCCGCCTCGATGAGTTTCTGCGGATAGGCGGCGAAGTGGACGTTGAGCGCGGTGGTGTCCATCTTGTCGCACTCCAGCCCCACTCCCTGCGGGGAGGCGGGGTGGTTGAACTTGCCGTTGGAAGTGTAGCCGAAGCGGATTATGGTCCAGTTGCCCTTTGGTGCAGACCAGCGGAGCGTGCCGTCCGGGGACATTTTGTCGCTGAGGTCAATCACATCTTCCGCCGAAGCGACGGCGACTCCGGGAGCGCTGTCCCATACTCCCCTCTCGCCCGCCTTCAGGAGGCAGAGCTCGCTCAGGGTTGTGGCGGAGAGCTTCTCGTTGACGGTCAACCTCCAGTGTCTGGAAGCAGTCTTCGGGAAGGAGAGCTTTTGCAGGGAATTGGCCGCGGTCGGGAAGACGGTCGCGACTTCGGAGTAGTTCAGGGCGTCGTCGGAGACCTCGATCTTGACCGGAATCGGGAACTTGGCGGCGGAGACCAGAATATATATCTGGAGCTGCTCGGCGGTGAACGGCTTGGCGAAGTCGAGCCGCACCGTCCTGTCGTCGCTGAGGGTCAGCCCCGTAGTCGGGTTGCCGTCGATGAGGATGTCGGCGGGGAACTCGTCGAAGAGGTCGATATGGCGGGTCTCGTCGTGGTACTTGTGGCTCTTGATGAGCGTCTCCAGCGGGTAGCCGCCGTTGGCCGTGATCTTAGGCGCGGCCTGGACGAAGGAGTTGGGGGCCGCATCGCGGTACGCCACCACCTTGACGTCGCGGTAGAAGCGCTCCTTGAAATAGGGCTTCGCGAGACTTATTGTCTGCTCGCGTCCGTTGCCCTTGACGAAGGTCTTGCGCCAGGTGTACTGCTTCATCGACAGCTCGGGACTGATCCACGGGCCGCCGCTCTCGCTCCAGCCGTCGCAGTTGGCAGCCCCTATTTCGATGCCGAGCCGGTCGGCCTCCTCCACTGCGTGGCGGAACATAGCGAACCACTCCGGACTGTTGAACTTCACGTTCTGGCAGCCCTCCACGCCGATCAGGCGATAGATGTTGAGCACGGTCGCGTTGGTAATGCCCTGGGCCTTCATAGCCTCAAGGTCCTTGGTGATGCCTTCGCGGGTGATGTCGCCGTCCATCCAGTGCCACCAGGCGGCGGTGTGGTTCTCCGGAGACGGGGTCCTGAAGCCTTCCGGAGTGAGGCTCTGCTGCGCCGGGGCGGAAAGTGCCGCCGCGCAGAGCAGGGAAAGTGCGGTAATGGTAGCGGTTAATCTCATTTGAATACGCTTTACAAAAGGTGGCCTGCAACAGCGATAGTCACAGGTCACCTTAAGAAGTTCAATTATATCAATCCACTACTGCTGTGGAAGACCGTAGCCGTTGGTGACGTTACCCTTGGACTGCTGGATGGTCTCGAGCGGAATCGGATGGTAGTAGAGAGGCACCTTGGAGAGTTCGATGCCGGAGAGGATGTTGTAGTCGAAGAGACCGTCCTTGCCGGCCACCATATCGACTCCCCAGTTGGTCTTGGTGTAGCCGTCGGCCTCAAGCTCCGCAACCCTTGCATCGGAGAGATTCTCGAAGAGACCCTCGATGGCGAGGTTGTGCTCGGTGCCGGTCACGAGGCTGGCCACTATCGAGATGGTCGTGTAGTCATAGCCTCCGCGCCAGCCCGGGGTGAGGGCCGGGTTGGTCTCGCCAGCGGCAGCATCGTAGGTATTGGTGGCGACTCCCTTGCCGGTCACGTCCACAAGCTTGGTCCAGACATAGGCAGGGATGGTCCTTCCGTTCTCGAAAGTATAGTAGCCGTCGGCTTCGAGTCCCGCGATGACCTTCTTGATGTCGGCGCGAGCCTTGATGCAGTAGTCAGGGAAGTAGCCGGTGCGAATCTGGGAGAACTTGATGTTGCCCTCCCCGAGGGTCTCGCGACTGTACTCCGCGAGGACGGCCTTCACGAGAGCCTCTCCGGAGAGTCCCGAGAGCCTGTGGGCGGTGTCGCCGAATGCGCGGTCGCGCAGCTGGTTGAGCATATCCAGAGCCTCTGCGGTCTCACCGAGGGCGGCGTCGACCTCCGCGAGCTCAAGCATAGTGATAGGTACGCGGAAGAAAGCGTAGTTCATACCGGAGTTGCGGCAGGCCACGACATAAGGGCTGGCCATCTTGTTGATATCCCACTTGTTGATGGCGATGCCGCCGTTGAGACGGGAGCCGGAAGCGAGGGTGACCATCTTCTCGTTGCCCTTGCCGTCGGAGCCGGTCACAACCGCGGAAGCGTCCCAGCGCTTGTCGCCGTCTTCATAGCCTGTGTAATAGAAGGTAGGGGTGACGCGGATGCCGCTGAACACCTTGCAAGGAGCGGCGTTCTTGGTCGCGCCGTCTGAAGGGCGGCCCTGGGAGTATGGGCGCTCGGCATTGCCGTTGGCGGCCTTGTGGCCGACCTCATAGAGAGACTCCGGAGAGACCTCCATATCCATTATGTACTGGAATCCCCTCTGGAAAGGATTGTCGGCATAGCTGCGGTCATCGGCGGTGAGCAGCCTGCTTGTGCCCTTGCGCTCGCCGAGGACCTTGCGAAGGTAGGTCTGGGCCTCCTTGTAGTAGTTCTGCCAGTCGCTGCGGCGGGCATAGTCGGCATCGGTGTTGGAAGTGTAGCCCTTGGAGTCGAACTTCACATCCCCGTAGAGCCCCTCCACATCAGTGCGTATGGTCTGGTATCCGCCGGCGAAGAGATTGGCTTCAGCGATGACCTGGTTGGCGAAGGTGCGGCTCATCCTTTCCGCGGTGATGCCGCCCTCTCCGAGGTCATACATCATCGGCTCGACTTCCTTAAGCTTGGCGATGACCGCATCGAGGATATCGAAACGGGAAGCGAGGGTATAGCTCTCGACAATCTGGTTTTCGATTCCGAAAGGCACGTCACCGAAATGCTTTACAAGCTCCAGATAGCAATAGCCCCACATAGTCCAGGCCTCGCCGTAGAGCTGAGTCCAGTCGTTGACCCCGTTTGCGGATTTGAACTCATCCTTCTCGGCTATGATATTGGCCACGCGGGCACATCTTGCCAAAATCG
This sequence comes from Acetatifactor sp., assembly GCA_963643555.1. Taxonomy (GTDB): domain Bacteria; phylum Bacteroidota; class Bacteroidia; order Bacteroidales; family UBA932; genus Cryptobacteroides. The sequence continues at coordinate 5,155 of CAVILJ010000038.1, read as the reverse complement.
TGTAGAGATTATTGAACTGGCTGCTTTTGTTGTCCACGCCGACTTCGGCAGGACGGAGATAACCCATACGTCCGTTGTTGGAGTTGGCCTCCGGATAGTACTCGGCGTCTGAAGCGGAGTCGTTCCAGTTGTAGTTGCCGCCGGCGGCCACACCGCGGTAAACGCCATAGCAATATGACAGGGTCTTGTAAGTCTCGCTGACAGATGAGGTGACGAAGCTGTCGTCGGACTTGTTAGGAGAGCTTACGGACAGATAGTTGTTGCACCGGGTGAGGCTGAGGCACGCGCCCAGGACAAGCAATGAGTATAATATCTTCTTCATTTTCTTTCAGTGTTTTAGAATCCCAGATTGAGTCCGAGGACAAATGAACGGGCACGAGGATATGCGCCATAGTCGATACCCGGGGTAGGATAGTTGGCGTTCATACTGTTGTTGGTGCTGACCTCAGGGTCGAGTCCGGAGTACTTGGTGAGGGTGAACACGTTGTAGACGGTCGCATATACCCTGAGCGAGCTGATGCTCAGCGCCTTCGCGAACTTGGAGCCGGAAGGGAGGGTATAGCCCAGAGTCATCGTGTTGAGACGCAGGTATGAGCCGTCCTCGATACCGAGGGTGGAGACGATACCGTTCTCGTTGTAGAAGAGAGGCAGAGTAGCGTTGGCGTTGGCCGCATTGAGCTGCTCCGGAGTCTCGAGACGCACGAGCTGGCCGTTCTGGTCGATATCGTAGATCTTGTAGGAATTCTTGAGTAGCGCCAGGTGGTTCTCATATACTCCGGACTCCTTGTATCCGTTGAGCGACACGAGTTTGCTGATGTTGTAAATCTCGTTGCCCACGCTGTAGTTGAAGTACAGTCCGAGATCCCAGTTGCGCCAGTTGGCGTTGATGTTGAAACCGCCCGTGAAGAGAGGGTTCATATCGCCGATGAAGGTGTAGTCGTTCTCGTCCACCGCGCCGCTGCCGTCCGTATCGACGAACTTGACCATACCCGGATATGCGTTCTGCCCGGACGGAGTCCTGCCTTCCGCGCCGTGGAACACGCCGGTGATATTGGCGCTGAGGTCAGGGACGCCTGCCTTGAGGGTGTAGACGCCGTCGGCGTAGGTGAAGTCGTCAGCCGTGTAGAACCCGTCGTAGGTGAGACCGCGCACGAGTCCGACAGGCCTACCGACCTCGAAGCCATAGTCATTGCCCGGGTTGCCGGAATGGAACCAGGAAGAACCATACCTCGTGGAGATGTTGTCGGCTAGGGCGTCGATGTTGTTCTTATTGAAGTTGATGTTGGCCCCTACGGAGAGTCCCCAGTCGCGGGTCTCGACGATGGTTCCGTTGAGGGAGAGTTCGACACCCTTGTTGGAAGTCTGTCCCACGTTGTCGTAGGTGGAGGTGAATCCGGTGATACCCGGGATGGTCACGTTCATCAGCAGGTCCTTGGTGGTGTTCCAGTAAAGGTCGAGGCTACCGGAGAGGCGTCCTTTGAGTACTCCGAAGTCAACACCGAGGTTGCGGGTGATGGTAGTCTCCCACTTGAGGTCAGGATTGGCCATAGAGGAGTCGAGGTTATAGGAGCCGTAAGTCTGCCCCCCGATGACGGAATTGGTGGTGCTGCTCGTCCAGGTCTGGGACCAAAGGTCGGCGGTGATGCCGTCGTTGCCCACCGTACCGTAGGAGAGACGGAGCTTGAGGTCGTCAAGCCAGCCGGCTTCCTCCATAAACGGCTCGTCGCTCACACGCCAGGCAAATGCTGCGGCAGGGAAGTAACCCCAGCGGTGGCTCGGAGCGAACTTGCTGGAACCGTCAGCACGCATCGTGAGGGTGAAGAGGTAACGGTCGAGGAGGCTGTAGTTCACGCGTCCGAAGAAGGAGAGAATCCTGGTCGGAGTGGTGTAGCCGGAGGAGATCATATCGGTGATCTTGAGGGTGGACGCGGTCTGGTCGAACTGGTTGATCATCGCGAAGGCGTTGTCCTTGGTGTAGTTGGCAGGGAAACGGTCCGCCTTGATGGTCATAGAACTGCCCTGAGAATCGGTCATCTCCTGTCCGAGGAGCACATTGAAGCTGTGCGCCTCGCCGAGGGAGAACTGATAGTTGAGGGTGTTGGTCCAGCGCATATACGAGGAGTTGCCGTTGTAGAGTGATGCCTGCCCCGCATAGAGCTTCTCTCCGGTGGCGTCGTCGAGATAGCTGCTGGCGGTAGCTCCGGTCCAGGTCTTCTTCTGCTGATACGTGCGGGAGAGGGACAGGTCGGTGTGGTATGCGAGGCCCTTGATGATGTTCCAGTCGAGGGAGACTGTGCCGCGCAGGTGCTGACGGTTGGTCAGAGGCTCATAGTCGAGGATCAGCTTGTAAGGGTCGTAAGCGTCCCAGAGCGAAGACTTGCCGTACTGCTCCACGGCGCCCTCGCGGAAAGCGGCAACGTCGCCGAGTATATCTGAAGTCGCGATAGGGCGGAATCTGTAGGCGGACGAAAGGGTTGATCCGCTGCGGCTGCTAGTGCCCTCGTAACCCATCGAAGTGACATCCACATAACGCAGGTCAAGACCCACTTTGAGATTGTCGCTTATCTTCTGGTTGACCTTGAGGGAAACATTGGCTCTCTTCTTGAAAGAGTTGATTTTCATACCGTCCTCGTCGTTGTAGTTGAGCGAGAAGAGCACCTTGGTCATATCTGTGCCGCCGGACACGGAAAGGTCGTGGTTGTGGGAGAATGACTTGCCGTAGATCTGCTTCTGCACATCATACTTCTGCACGTTCTTGTAGCGGTTTATGTCTCCGTAGGCCCCGATGCCGTAGAGCTTGGTGAAAGGCTCGGCATAGTAGCTTCCGTTGGCCTCGGCGTTCGCCCATACATAGGAGAGATAGTCATAAGGGTCGAGCCCCTCGATGTACTTGACAGGGGTGTTGAGCTTGGCGTAGCCGCTGTAGGTGACTCTCACCTTGCCTTCCTTCGCACCCTTGGTGGTGATGAGGATAACTCCGTTGGCTCCGCGCGCACCGTAGATGGCGGTCGAAGACGCGTCCTTGAGGACGTCGATGGACTCGACCTGGTCTGAAGGGATGTCGCTCAGAGTGCCGGACACGCCGTCGATGAGGATGAGAGGGTCGTTGGACTGGCTGATGGAGCCGCCACCGCGCACGCGGATGTTGATGGTGGCGTCAGGACGACCGTCCTGTGAGACCACATTCACGCCGGCGAGCTTGCCCTGGAGCGCCTGCGCCACATTAGCCACAGGGCTGGAAGAGAGCTGCTTGGCGTTGACTGAGGATACCGAGCCGGTGAGGTCGCGCCTCTTGACGGTCTGGTAGCCGATGACCACCACGTCGTCGAGGTAGAGGGAGCTCTCCTCGAGGGTGATGTTGTAGACAGTCTGACCGGCTGTCACCTTGACCTTGACATCGGTGTAGCCGATGCAGGATGCTACGATGGTTGAGTTGGCAGGAACTGAAAGAGACCAGTTGCCGTCGATGTCGGTCACCACGCCGTTGGTGGTGCCCTCGACAACGATGCCGACGCCTATGACAGGCTCGCCGTTGATGTCCTTAACCGTTCCCGAGACCTTCTGTTGTGCATACACTGCCCCCCCCATTACAAGGAAAAGCATTGACAGTAAAGCACTTTTAAGATGTACTTTCATCATAAGAGCTTATAAAATTGGTTATGGTTGGTAATTTGTTCCGTGCTATCGGGGTGCAAATATACGAAAAAAAACAGAAGCTGTCTTTGCTTTTTGTCAAAAACAGCTTCCGCATTATGTAAGGAATATCAGATATCAGAAGAGCGAAACCAGCACGAAAAGCCAGTGCGCGACGAAAGCCGCCGCGAGACCGCCTATGGTGTGGGCCAGGATGGCTTTCGGGGTCAGCTGCCGGTATCCGAGCGCGTCGAGCATAGCCGTGTGGGTGCTCAGGAAACCGCTCCAGCACATTCCGATGGCGGTGAACACCGCGATGGCGTTGCCGTCCGCCCAGCCGTTGGCGACGAAGTTGGGCACAAGGCTGAGCGCCGCGCCCACCGCTCCGAGCGAGGTGATAGGGAAAGCCACGAGATGCGGGTCCTTGAAGCCGAAGAGCGCGTTGAAGATGAAGTCGATCTTGTCCGCAAGCCAGGGCAGGACCTCGACTCCCTCGTAGGCCGCGCCGGTATATGTCCCGTCAGCCGCCGGGCCGAAAGTCAGGATCATCACGAAAGTCGAGATGATAAGCACGCCGGGGATGATGGACATACCCACCTCCACACCGCTGCGGCCTCCGTCAAGCAGACAGTCGAGTATCCTCGTGAAGCGCGAGCGGGTCTCCTCCTTGGCCTCCTCCTCGACATCCTCCTCGGTAATCTCGCAGGCATCCTCGGTCTTGAAGTTCGGGTATGACTTGAGTATGAAGCGCTGCATCAGACGGGTGGACACTATGCAGCCCGCCACCGCCCCCGCGAGGCCGACGAGCGGCTCCTTGAAGAATCCCTGTCCCATCATAAAGACTATGACTATCAGTCCCATACCGAAGGCTGTGCCGAAGTTGGTGAGGGAGATGAACTGGTACTTCTTGAAGTAGCGGCTGAAGCGTTTGTCTTTGGAGAGCGAGATGATGGCAGGGTTGTCGGAGAGGAAGGTCATCACGGCCCCCAGCGACGCGACTCCGGGCAGGTTGAAGAGCGGCTTCATCAGCGGGCGGAGGAGCTTCTCGAGCAGAGAGACCACGCCGAACTCGGCGAAGAGGCTGCTGAGCGCACCCATCAGCACGCAGATGGACATCAGGTAGAATACGGTGTTGAGAAGCAGGTCGTGGGCCGTCTTCATCACGGTGTTGAGCATATTCGCCATCCCCATCGAGACTCCGAGATAGGCGAAGAATCCGAATACAATCACAAGGCAGGCCACCCCACCCGGCAGGCGGAAGCAGGACTTCGTGCGGTTCTTAGTCATAGTGTCATAAAAATGTCCACTAATATAATGCTTTTTCCCGTTCCGCGAAGCTGAGGCAACGAAAAAGGAGGCTGACTAAAAAGTCCCTGCGGTACTTTTTAGTCAGCCTCCTTCGTTGCCTTAACCCCCGCAGACTGCCGTCTGCGACCCCTATCAGGGGTATTTCGCTCCTACGTCGCGGTCCCTGCGGTACTTTTTAGTCAGCCTCCTTCGTTGCCTTAACCCCCGCAGACTG
>CAVILJ010000037.1:0-18840 GCA_963643555.1 Acetatifactor sp. | reverse complement strand
ACGCCGACTCGCTCGGCTGGGACTGGAGGCTGCTTGCCGCCGTCATCTATCAGGAGTCCCGCTTCCACATCGAGGCCCGCTCCGGACGCGGCGCAAGCGGCCTGATGCAGATGATGCCCAAGACCGCAGAGCGTTACGGGGTGAGCGACCCGCTCTCGCCGGAGGAGAATATCCGAGGCGGGGCGCAGCTGCTCGGGACCCTGATCCGCCGCTATTATGCGGTGGGGGCGGACGAATGGGAAAGGTACAAATACGCCCTCGCCGCCTACAACGCCGGAGTCGGCAGGGTCGACGACATCATCCGGTTGGCGGAGCTCCGGGGAGTGGACACCGCCCACTGGGACAGTGTCGTCAGCGTGATACCGGAGATGAACGGGGAGTCGGTCCGGGACAGCGGAGCGGTGAGGCTGGGCCCGTTCAAGGGCAAGGAAACCATAGCCTATGTCCGGAGGGTGATGGACATTTACGGGGAATTCAGGCGAATATGTCCCGATTTTAAGTAACTTCGCGGCATTAATTCATATATTTTATGAAAAAGTTATTAGTGTTTATGATTCCTGTGATGATGCTGGCAGCATCCTGCCGGCCGACGGGGGAGAAAGTCCCGGGCATCGACGTGAGCGATATGGACCTCAGCGTCGCGCCGGGAACGGATTTCTTCAGATATGCCAACGGCGGGTGGATCGAGAAGAACCCGCTCAAGCCGGAGTATGCGCGTTTCGGCTCTTTCGACGTGCTCCGCGAAAACAATGTCAAGCGCCTCAACGACCTCTTCGCCGAGATGGCCACAATATCTCCGGCCAAGGGCAGCGTCGACCAGAAGATAGTTGACCTCTACAAGCAGGGCCTCGACTCCACCCGCCTCAACGCGGAGGGAGGGGCTCCGGTCAAGAAATATCTCGACACCATCTATGCGGCCTCCGACAAGGCCGAACTCGCTGCGGTGCTCGCCGACCTCAACAAGTACGGCGAGGGCGGATTCTTCGGTCTCGGAGTGAGCGCGGACCTCGCCAACAGCTCCGTACAGGTCCTCTACCTCGCGCAGAGCGGCCTCGGGATGGGCGACCGCGACTACTATGTGGACGCTTCCAACGCGGAACTCCGCAAGGGCTACGAGCAGATGCTCTCCAAGCTCTTCGCGCTCAGCGGCTATGATGACGCTCCGTCGAGGGCGGCCAGAGCCGCCGCAGTCGAGGACCGTATCGCCAAGGTGTCCTGGAGCAGCGTGGAGAACCGCGACTACACCAAGCAGTACAACCCTATGAGCGTCAGCGCCATCGACGCGGCGTTCCCGGGCTTCGGCTTCGCGGCGTTCTTCAAGGCTCTCGGCATCGCAGACCCGGGCAATGTCATCGTCCAGCAGCCTTCCTACTTCAAGGGATTTTCGCGGATCTGGACCTCCACCGGCCTCGACTCCCTCAAGGACTACCTGGCGGCGCAGATGCTCGGGAGCGCGGCGGGCTCCCTGTCCGACGACTACTACGCTGCCCAGTTCGACTTCTTTAGCACGCAGATGAGCGGCGTCACCGAGCAGAAGCCGAGATGGAAGCGCGCTATGAGCGTGCCTAACAGCATCCTCGGAGAAGCCGTGGGCCAGATGTACGTCAAGAAGTATTTCCCTGAGTCCTACAAGAACAAGGTCCTCGACCTCGTGCGCGAGCTTCAGATTTCCCTCGGGCAGCATATCGACGCTCTCAGCTGGATGTCCGACACGACCAAGGCCTATGCCCGCGAGAAGCTTGCCAACTTTACCGTCAAGATCGGCTACCCCGACAAGTGGAAGGACTACGGCAGCCTCAAGATCGACCCGGAGCTGAGCTACTACGACAACCTGCGTGCGGCATCCGCCTGGTATGTGAGCGACAACCTCGGCAAGCTCGGCAAGGAGACCGACCGCAGCGAGTGGGGGATGACTCCGCAGACCGTCAACGCCTACTACAACCCTACGACCAACGAAATCTGCTTCCCTGCGGCCATCCTCCAGCCGCCTTTCTTCAACGCCGACGCTGACGATGCGGTCAACTACGGCGCGATCGGAGTGGTGATCGGGCACGAGATGACCCACGGATTCGACGACCAGGGCAGCCTCTTCGACAAGGACGGCAATATGAACAACTGGTGGACGCCGGAAGACAAGGCCGCGTTCAAGGAAAGGACCGCCGTGCTCGTGGACCAGTACAGCGAGGTTGAAATCCTCCCCGGTCTGCACGCCAACGGAGAGCTCTCCCTCGGTGAGAACATCGCCGACCACGGCGGACTGAGCATCGCCTACACCGCCCTGCACAACAAGCTCGGCAAGAATCTCCCCGCCCCGATAGACGGTCTGACCGTAGACCAGCGTTTCTACATCGGCTACGCGCACCTCTGGGCGCAGAACGCCACCGACGAGGAGAAGGCGAGACTCACCAAGCTCGACGTGCACTCCCTCGCGGAGAACAGGGTCAATGTCGCGGTCAGGAACTTCGACAGCTTCTTCGATGCCTTCGGCATCAAGGAGGGAGAGCCTATGTGGAGGCCTGAAAGCGAAAGGGTAATCATCTGGTAATGGACGTCTCGGCCCTCATAGCCGGACGACTTCGATTCAAGGGAAGGGTGGCCGTCGCTGCGACGGCCATCTCTTTCTTCGTCATCATAGTGGCAGTCTCCGTCTCGGCGGGATTCAGCCGGGAGATCCGCGCGGGGGTCGCGGCAATCACGGGCGACATCCTCATCAGCGACAGGGGCGGCAACTTCTTCAGCGAGGGCGAGCCTATCCCGGCGGAGCCGTCGTTTCTGCCTGACATCCTCAATCTCAAGGGCGTGCGGGAAGCCAACCCCGTCGTCCTCAGGACAGGCATCGTGCGCAAGGGCGACCAGATACGCGGAGCCCTCTTCAAAGGCACGGCTTCCGACAGCGTCGCGCTCAGGGCAAGAATCCCTGAATGCCTCGCGGAGAGCCTCGGAGTGGCGGTGGGCGACAGTCTCGACACCTGGTTCGTCGGCGAGATGATAAAGTCTCTCCGCTTCGCGGTCGGGGAAATCTACGAGAGCCTCATAGACAGCGATGAGGGCCTCATCATCTGCGTCCCCGCCTCGGATATGCGCCATCTCAACGGCTGGACGGAGGCCGACGCCTCGGCGCTGGAGGTCACTCTCGACCCCGCCCTCCGGGAACGGAAAGCGATGCGGGAGATGACGGAGCGCATAGGCGCGAGAGTCTCGATGAGTCCCGATGCTGAGGAGAACGGCCTCGGAGCGGTCTCATCCGCAGACAGCTACCCGCAGCTCTTCGACTGGCTGGACCTCATCGACTACAATGTGATAGCGATTCTGATACTGATGACGGTGGTGGCGGGCTTCAATATGGTTTCGGGACTGCTCATCCTGCTCTTCCGCAACATCTCCACCATCGGCGTGCTCAAGTCCGTCGGGATGACGGACCGGGGCGTGGCTGGAGTCTTCCTCAGGGTCGGCGCAAGGATTACCGCAGTCGGGATGCTTATCGGCAACGCCGCCGCCCTGCTTTTCTGCGCAGTCCAGGGCAGCACCCGTCTGCTCAAGCTCGACCCGGCCAACTACTTCGTGTCGTTCGTGCCGGTGAGCGTGGACATCCCCCGCATACTGCTTGCGGACGCGGCGGCATTCTGCGCGATAATGCTGCTTCTGCTGATTCCGTGCCTCTTCATTTCCAGAGTCGACCCGGCGCAGACGGTAAGGGCCGCCTAGACACTATTTCTTCTTCCTGGAGCGCTCCATCAGGCTGATATTCTTCGTGGCGGCGTAGTCCTCCGGGTCTATCTTCAGGGCTTTCTTATAGTATTTCAGCGCCTTGCGTTCGTTTTTCTTCGCGACCTGCCAGTAGGAGCCAAGGTTGTCGATAAACACCGTGTTGCGCGGGTAGAGCCTGCTCATCCGCTCGGATATTTCCCGGAAATACTCGTAGCTCAGCGGCGAACCGGTCTGGAAGAGCGTGTAGCAGTATTCCCCCACCGCCTGCAGGAAGATGTCCTCATCGGCGACGGCGGAGTCGAGCGTCCATCCGTCCCTGTCCTCAGTGTATTCGCCGATCAGGGCATCTATCTCCCCGGCGGCGAGGTCCGGACTCTCCTTCTCATAGTCCATCAGGGCCGATATCTTGTAGAAATGGTAGCGGAACTCCTTGGGGCTGAGGGAGATTGCCTTGTCGATGGCGCGGATGCCTCCGGCGAAGAGCGAGTCCGAGAAGGTCGAAGCCTCGAAATAGTTGACATCCATCCCGAGCGAGTCCTTGAGCGAAAGCACAGGCTTCGCCCCCAGATAGCGTGCGCCATCCTTCTGCACTATCCCGGTGCTCCGGGCCTTGGCGAAGCAGTAGCTGAACCTCGCGGCGTAGGCCTCGGGGTCATCGGGACACTCCGCCGTCCACCTGTCGATGATGGTCTCCACGCCCGCGCCTGCGGCCCCCACATAGCGGACCTGTCTGTCGTAATTTGCCTTGTAGCGCTCCGCGACGCCTTGGGCGAAAAGCTGCGGGCAGAGGAGGAGCAGGGCCAGTATCGTAATCTTTGTTCTCATATATCCATCATTATTCTGCGGCCTTTCGGTAGCAGGTTGTTGCACCTCGCGCCGACATTCTTGACGAAGCCCAGCGGGTGTCCGAGGTAGCGCACCACATTGTAGCCCGGCGCGGCGTCCGGCAGTGTGAGGCTGTCGCGGTGCAGGTATCGGAGCGCCGTCTGCAGATCCAGCTCCACAGAGGGGTATTCCTCCGGACGGAAAGCGAGGCTCAGGGCATAGTCCGGGTCAGGAATGAAGTCCGTCCCCTTCCTCGCCCCCTTGCAGACTCCGCTGCGGAGCGGGTGAAGCGCGGAGAAGTCCGCCGCACTGATGCTGCGCTGCGCCGCGGTCTTGCGGAGTGCGCCGACCCACTGTCCTTCGCCCGGCACGACTCCGGCGCGGAGCAGGCTGCCGGCGCGGGTGAGCTCCACCCCGTACTCCGGGAATTCGTCTTCCGGTGGCACAATCTCCCCTCCGAGCTCCTGGGCAGCCCAGAGCAGGTTGCCGTCGTTCTCCGTATCCTCATAGGTGCAGGTGGAATATATCAGCAGACCTCCCTCCCTGAGCGAGGGCCACGCGTCCGCAAGTATGCGGCGCTGCCTCGCCTCGCAGAGGCGCACCGTCTCGGGACTCCATTCCTTCTCGGCCCGGGGGTCTTTGCGGAACATCCCCTCGCCGCTGCACGGCACATCGGCGACTATGACGTCGAACCAGCCCTCGAAGCGGGCGAACGCCGCAGGGTCGGCTGAAGTCACCGTGACGTTAGGATCGCCCCAGAGCGCGACATTGTCGGAGAGCACTGCGGCACGCGACTTCATCACCTCGTTGCTTACGAGACGGAAACCGTCCCCCAGCGCCTCCCGGCACGAAGCGGCGATGTCTGTGGTCTTGCCTCCCGGCGCGGCGCAGAGGTCCAGGACCTTCAGCGGCCCGTCCCCCGTGAGCGCGAGACGGCGGAATATGTGCCCCACATACATAGCGGAGGAGTCCTGCACATAATAGCAGCCCGCGTGGAGCAGCGGATCGAGGGTAAAAGACGGCCTCTCCGCAAGTATGCGTCCATAGCGGCACCACGGCACCGGCGCACCTTCCGGCCCTGCGGAGCCCTTGAACGGGTTGAGCCTTATGGAAACGGAGGCCTCCCCCATCAGAGCATCCCTTCCGGCATCTCAGGCATCCTGCCCTCGGAGATGTCCACGAGGGTGTCGACGGCCTTGTCGAGCGCCTGCTGCACCTTGGAGCCGAGCATCGTCTTCATCATGAAGTTGAGGTTGGCGTCGAGCTCGATACTGAAATCGGTCTTGCCCGGCAGGACGGACGGCTCGAAGTGAAGCACGCCCACAAACTCCACAGGAGACTCGCTGCTGCCTATCCGGATCAGGCGGTAGGGCTGCCTGTCGTCCACCCGGACTCCGATGGTGAACCCCTGGACGGTGATGCGGAGGCTGTCGTAGTCAGCCTGGACCTCGGCCTTCTGCTGCTCCGGCATCAGGGAGCTGAAGTTCCGCATATCGCAGAACGCCATATAGAGCTCCTCGGGGCTTCTGGACACCTGGCCGTGCTTGCTTGTATAATGCGCTGTCATAATTTTTCTTATTTTTGCACCTCACAAAGATAATAAAATGCACAGAATATACTTCGAGAAACGCTGCATTATCATCTGCGGGCCGTCAGAGCAGGCGCTCTCCGATCCCAACTCGGTAGAGTTCCACTTCGGCGAGACCATCAGCATCCACAGCCTGGTGGCGATGTTCGAGGCCTCCGAGTCGCTCGCAAGGATCTACATCCCGACCGACAACACGGAGTGGATGTACCGCAGGGTATGCGCCGAGTTCCGCGAGGTGGACGCCGCCGGAGGGCTGGTGTCCAACCGGAGGGGAGACTACCTGCTGATAAGCCGCAGCGGACTCTGGGATCTCCCCAAGGGGCATCGGGAGGACGGGGAGGACATCGAAGTGACGGCCCTGCGCGAGGTCCGCGAGGAGACCGGGGTGGAGGCTCTGGAGCTGGGAAGCCTGATCTGCGTCACCGACCACTGCTACCTGCGCGGCGGCATCTGGCATCTGAAGCATACCTGGTGGTACAATATGCTCTACACCGACCCCGTTGACCTGACTCCGCAGCGCGAGGAGGACATCACCAAGGCGGCGTGGGTGGCCAAGTCCAGCCTGCCTCCGTTCCTCAAGAACAGCTACCCTTCGATAGTGGAGGTGTTCCGCGAAGCGAAGTGAAACTTTTTCGACGCCGCGCCCGTATATTGATGGCATTTATATCACGGACCCGTTATGAAACTCTCACAATTCAACTTCGAACTCCCCAAGGAAAGCATAGCCACGGAACTGATGCCGACGGTCGACGGACGCATCCAGTGGAGGGATGAGTGCCGGCTGATGGTGCTGCACCGGGACAGCGGCGAGATCGAGCACCGCAAGTTCAAGGACATCATCGACTACTTCGGCAAGGGCGACCGCTTCGTGCTCAACGACACCAAGGTGTTCCCCGCGAAGCTCCTCGGCAAGAAGGAGAAGACGGGGGCCGACATTATGGTGTTCCTGCTGCGCGAACTCAACCGGGAGCAGAGGCTCTGGGACGTGATAGTAGATCCGGCACGCAAGATCCGCATCGGCAACAAGCTCTACTTCGGCGAGGACGACAGTATGGTGGCGGAGGTCATCGACAACACCACCTCCCGCGGGCGCACCCTGCGATTCCTCTACGACGGACCGTATGACGAGTTCAAGGAGGCCCTCTTCGCGCTCGGTAAGACTCCTGTCCCGGAGTGGGTGAAGGAGAACCCGGACGAAAGGGACGCCGAGGAGTTCCAGACCATCTTCGCGAAGCACGAGGGAGCGGTGTCCGCCCCGGCAGCGGGTCTGCACTTCAGCCGCGAGCTCCTCAACAGGATGATACTCAAGGATATCGACAAGACTTTCATCACCGTGCATATGGGCATCGGACACTTCCGCACGGTCGATGTGGAGGACCTGTCAAAGCATAAGATGGACGGCGAGAGGTTCATCATCACCGAGCAGGCGGCGGACGAGATCAACCGCACCAAGCGCTCCGGGGGTAAGGTATGCGCTGTGGGCATCACCGTCATCCGGGCGCTGGAGGCCTATGTCACCACGGAGAACGAGGTCCGGGCCAACGACAGCTGGACCAACAAGTTCATCTTCCCGCCGTACAGCTTCTCGATCCCGGACGCCATCGTGTCCAACTTCCACCTGCCGCAGTCCACGATGCTGATGACCGTGGCGGCGTTCGGAGGCTACGACAAGGTGATGGACGCATACCGCTGCGCCCTTGAGGAGGGATACCGCTTCGGGCCTTACGGCGACGCGATGCTGATTATCTGATTTTTTCTTACCTTTGTCCGAGAGCGGGCGGAAGTCCCGCGCTTAAATTATGAAAAATGGACAAAGGTCATCTTCCGGCGGTCAGCGCGATAGCGCTCAACGCCATCTTCGGCAACGAGCCGAGAATTGCAACGCACATAGTTGAAGTGTTCGGCAGCGCCGAATCCGTGTTCGCGCTCTCCGAGGGGGAGTGCAGGGAGCTTTTCGGCCCTTGCGGGAAGTTCACCCCCGAGATCGGACAGAGGGCGCTCCGTGAGGCGGAGGCGGAATACGGACGGCTCTCCGCGCTCGGGGTAAAGTTCGTCAGCATCTTCGACGACGGAGTCTATCCCCCGCTCCTGAGGGAATGTCCGGACGCTCCGCTGCTGCTCTATCTGCGCTGCGGAGCGGAGCCCCGCGACGTACTGCGCGGGGGCCCTATGGTATCGATAGTGGGGACGCGCGATATGAGCGTCTACGGCAAGGAGTGGTGCGCAAGGACGGTGAAAACCCTCTCCGAATACCCCGTCAAGCCCGTGATAGTGAGCGGCCTCGCCTTCGGAGTGGACATCACGGCCCACCTCGCCGCCCTCGGCTGCAGCCTGCCCACGATAGCCGTCATCCCGGTGGGCATCGACGAGGTCTATCCCCGGAGGCACTCTGTCGTGGCGGACAAGATAGCCTCTTCCGACCTCGGAGCTCTCGTCACCGACTACCCTCCCGGGACAGAGCCTCTGCCCTACAACTTCCTGCGCCGCAACCGCATCATCGCCGGCCTCTCCGCCGCCACAGTGCTCATCGAGTCGCGAGTCAGGGGCGGCGGGATGATGACGAGCCGCCTCGCGTTCGGCTACGGGCGCTCCGTCTTCGCGCTGCCCGGCCGGGTGGACGACCCGCGCTCCGGCGGCTGCAACTCCCTGATTGCGGAGAAGGTTGCGGAACCCCTCGTCAGCGCAGCCGCAGTGGCCGAAGCGGCGGGGCTCGGGCACGCTGTCCTCAAAGAGAAGCGCGACCCGCTCGCTGTGCTGCGGGAGCGCCTTGGGGGGAGTCTCGACGCGGACAGCCTGCACAGGGCGGAGATGGTCTTCGCCGCCGTCAGAAGCAGGCGGGACATCAGCGTCGGCGAGCTCTCCGCCGCGATGGGATTCAGCTATTCCGAGGCTCTCCGGACGGTGGGGCTGCTCGAGGGCGAGGGGATCATCCGTACGGATGTTCTCCAGAGATGCAGCATTAACGCCGATTTTGCTTAATTTTGCGTCTTGATGGAATTCATAGACACGCATAGCCACAACTCCGACGAGGCCTACGCGGGCTGCGGGGAGGAGGTGATAACGAGGGCCGGGGCCGCCGGAGTCGTCGCGATGCTGCAGGCCGACATCGACTCCCTCACGAGGGAGAGTATGTTCGCGCTCAGCGCAAGGCATCCCGGACTGCTCTACAATATGCTCGGGCTATATCCCGGCTCGGTCCGCGCGGACTGGCGGGACGAAATCGACGCGATGCTCCCCTACCGGGAGCGCGGCATCGTGGCCGTCGGGGAAATCGGGCTGGACTACCACTACGGAGTCGAGTACAAGGAGGAGCAGAAGGAGGCTTTCCGCACCCAGCTGGAACTCGCCTCCGAATGGGACCTGCCCGTCAACATCCACCTTCGCGACGCAACGGAGGACTTCTTCGCCATCATCGGGGACTGCCGCCACCTCCACCTGCGGGGCAACCTGCACGCGTTCAGCGGCAGCTATGAAGTCTACGAGAGGCTCAGCCGGCTGGGCGACTGGTCGGTGGGCATAGGAGGCGTGGTGACTTTCAAGAAATCCAGGATCGGCGAGGACATCTCCAGGATCCCCCTGGAGAGAATTCTTCTGGAGACGGACGCGCCCTACCTCGCTCCGGTCCCGCACCGGGGCGAGCGCAACGAGAGCGCCTACATCCCCCTCATCGCCGCGTTCATAGCGGAGCGCAAGGGCATCCCGGTCGAAGAAGTCGCCCGCGTGACCACTCTCAACGCCAGGAAATTATTTGCGATATGAAAGCAGTACTGCTCATCTACACCGGCGGCACCATCGGAATGAAGGAAGACCCCGCCGACGGGACTCTGAAGCCGTTCGACTTCAGCAGCCTGATGGACGAAGTGCCGGAGCTCCGCAAGTTCGGCCCGCACATCGACACCTGGAGCTTCTCGCCCCCGATCGACTCCTCCGACGTGGAGCCGATCCTCTGGCAGTCGCTCGCGCATCTGATCCGGGAGAAGTACGACGACTACGGCGGCTTCGTCATCCTGCACGGCACGGACACTATGGCCTACAGCGCTTCGGCGCTGAGCTTTATGCTGGACCGCCTCGCGAAGCCGGTCATATTCACGGGCAGCCAGCTGCCGGTGGGCAGGCCCCGCACCGACGGCAAGGAGAACCTCATCTCGGCGGTGGAGATCGCCTCGGCGACCGGCCCGGATGGGTGCGCTCTTGTGCCGGAAGTCTGCATCTACTTCAACTCCAGCCTATTGAGGGGCAACCGCAGCACCAAGATCAACGCCACCGGCTTCGATGCCTTCAGCTCCCCCAACTACCCTCCCCTCGCGACGGCGGGCATCAACATAAAGTACAACAGGGGCGCCATACTCTACCCGGACGGCGGAGCAGACGGCCTCTCCGTACACACCGCGCTCGACACCAGGGTCTCCATTCTCAAGATCCACCCCGGCATCACGGAGCAGGCGGTGAGGGATATTCTGCTCGGGAGCGGCACCAGGGCCGTGATCCTGGAGACATACGGGGCTGGCAACGCCATCTCGAAGCCGTGGTTTCTCCGCATCGTGGAGGAGGCCTGCAGGGCCGGGAAAATCCTGCTCAACGTGACCCAGTGCCTGAGCGGGGACGTCGATATGGACATCTATGCCACGGGGCGCAAGCTCAAGGACGCCGGAGTCATCTCCGGACACGACATCACCACCGAGAGCGCACTCGGCAAACTCTTCTTCCTGATGGGCAACCACCCCGACGCAGACCGCGTCAAAATGCTGCTCGAAGAGAACCTGAAAGGCGAAATATCCAAATAAATCTTGACGATTGAAAAAAAATTGCTAAATTGCACCGATTTTAAACGCTGATAATTATTACAACTAATACATTATTAAAGTTCATTATGAAAAAGTTTTTTATGGTTTTGGCAGTTGCCGGCCTGATGGCCTTCTCTGCCAATGTCGCTTCCGCTCAGGAGGAGGCCGCTCCTGTGGCATCACAGGCCACCAGCCTCGCTGACCTTACAGCAGCAGCCCCTGAGGTTCCTCTCCACCAGGCTCTCAAGACCAAGTTCATCGAGGGCGGTCCGGGATTTATGGCGACCATCGTACTCTGCCTCATCCTCGGTCTCGCGCTCTCAATCGAGCGTATCCTCTATCTCTCCTTCTCCAAGACCAACACCAAGAAGCTCCTCGCCGATGTCGAGAAGGCTCTTAAGGAAGGAGGCGTCGAGGCCGCCAAGAACGTGTGCCGCGACACCCGCGGGCCTGTAGCCAGCATCTTCTATCAGGGACTGCTCCGCTACGACCAGGGCATCGACGTGGTTGAGAAGACCATCATTTCCTACGGCTCCGTGCAGATGAGCGAAATGGAGAACGGACTCTCCTGGGTGGCCCTCTTCATCGCCCTCGCCCCGTCTCTCGGATTCCTCGGAACGGTTGTCGGAATGATCCAGGCCTTCGATGCCATCCAGGCTGCGGGCGACATCTCGCCTAACATCGTCGCCGGAGGTATGAAGGTCGCCCTTATCACCACCGTAGGCGGTTTGATTGTCGCTATGATTCTTCAGGTATTCTACAACTATATCCTCGCCAAGATTGACTCCCTCACCATCGATATGGAGGACTCCTCAATCTCAATCGTGGATGTGCTTTCAAAGTACGCCGAGAAGAAATAATTGACTCTCATCAAACAGGATATGAAACTTAACAAGATAATCAAATGGTGCATGGTGGCGCTGCTCGTCATCGGCGTCGCCATCACGGTCTGGGGCTTCATCACGGGCTTCACGACCAATGATGCCAAGCCGGTCGATGTGCTGTTCTACTGGGCATACGCGATGGTCGCGCTCGCCATCATCTCCTGGGTGGTCGTGGGCGGTATCATCAGCGCGAAGGCCGAGCCGAAGTCCCTGCTGAAGCTGGGCATCGTGCTGGTCGGCGTCGTGGTGCTGTGCCTTGCCGTGTACTTCCTCTCTCCGGCGAACTACGCCTACGGACGGGAGGGTATGGACTCGCTGTCCACGCTCAAGCTTACTGACACTACACTCAACCTTGCATACATCTCCGGTGCCGCGGCCATCGTGGCGGTGATTGTGGGTGAGGTCCGTATGGGTATCAAAAATAGGAAATAATCGTTATGTCCAAGAAAACACCTGCAATTAACTCGAGTTCTACCGCCGACATCGCATTCCTGCTCCTGTGCTACTTCCTTATGACAACCACTATGGGGACGCAGGCCGGTCTGTCACGTCGTCTGCCTCCTATGCCGGCTGAGAATCAGAAGACAGAGGACCAGAAGGTTAATCGCCGCAACATCATCGTTGTGAGGATTAACTCAGCGGATAGAATCTTTGCCGGTACGGATGTAATTGATGTAAGTCAGGTCAAGGATAAGATCAAGAACTTCCTGACCAACCCGCTCAACGACCCTAACCTCCCTGAAAAGGAAGTCAAGGTGATCGAGGGCATCGGTCCATATGCAGTCTCAAAGGGCGTGATTTCGCTTCAGAACGACCGCGGTACCAGCTACCGCGCCTACATCGCAGTTCAGAACGAGCTGATGAAAGCGATCAACGAACTTCGTGACGACTTCTCCCTGAGCCACTACGGACGCAAGTACGCATCGCTCGAGGACGACCAGCAGAAACTCGTGAGGGAGGCTATACCCGGGAATATTTCCGAGGCGGAGCCTAAGGATATCGGAAACAGAAGAAGATAAAGGAGGACTCAACTATGTCAATGTTCAAGAAAGACGGGAAGAAAGAAATGCCCGCGATCGCGTCAAGTTCGCTCTCCGATATCGTGTTTATGCTTCTGTTCTTCTTTATGGTGACCACACAGCTGCGTGAGACCGAGAACAAGGTTATGGTCAACGTTCCTGAGGCTTCCGAGGTCTCCAAACTCGTGAGAAAGGACCTCAACTCATACATCAATATCGGCCCGCCTATCAAGGCTCTCCAGAGCCAGTACGGCACCGAGGCCCGTATCCAGCTGAACGACTCGTTCAGGACAACCGCGGAGATCCGCGACTTCGTTGCTGCGGAGCGCGACTCCAAGTCTGAGGCTGACCGTCAGTTTATGACCATCAGCATCAGGGCTGACCAGGACGTCAGGATGGGTATCGTGACTGATGTGAAGCAGGAGCTCAGACGCTGCTCCGCACTCAAGATTATGTACTCGGCAAGAAAGCCGGCACAGTAACAGCGCCCGGCAATTTATAGAAGCAGCCCCCTTGAACAGTTTGAGAGGGCTGCTTTTTAAATAAGAAAAGAAAGTAATGGAAATACTTCGCACTAAAGTAAAGGACCTGCTCAATATGCCTGCGGGTCAGAGAGTCCTCGCGAAAGGATGGGTCAGGACAAAGAGAGGCAACAAGGAGATAGCGTTCATCGCGCTCAACGACGGCTCCACGATCAAGAACATCCAGATTGTGGTCGACAAGAATGCCGAGACGGAACCTGTCCTCGCCAGGATCAGCACGGGGGCGTGCATCGGCGTGGAAGGCAGTCTGGTGGAGTCGGTCGGCAGCGGACAGGCTGTCGAGATACACGCCGGGAGCATCACCGTCTACGGCGAGTGCGACCCTATGCGCTACCCTCTCCAGAAGAAGGACACCTCTCTGGAATACCTCAGGACCGTGGCTCATATGCGTCCGCGCACCAACACTTTCGGCGCGGTGCTCCGCCTGCGCAGCCAGATGGCATTCGCTATACACGAGTATTTCCACAGCAAGGGCTTCGTCTACCTCAACACCCCGCTCATCACTGCGGCTGACGCGGAGGGCGCCGGACAGATGTTCCAGGTCACGACGCTCGACCTCAACAACATCCCGCGCGACAAGAAGGGCGCTCCCGACTACAGCAAGGACTTCTTCGGCAAGCAGACCAGCCTGACCGTCAGCGGACAGCTCGAAGGCGAGCTCGGGGCCACCGCTCTCGGCGAGATCTACACCTTCGGCCCGACGTTCCGCGCCGAGAACTCCAACACCCCGAGGCATCTCGCGGAGTTCTGGATGATAGAGCCGGAGATGGCCTTCTACGACATCAAGGACAATATGGACCTCGCGGAGGACTTCATCAAGCACCTCGTCCGCTATGCGCTCGACAACTGCGCGGATGACATCCAGTTCCTCAACGACCGCTACGACAACGAACTGATAGAGCGACTCCGGGGCGTGGTGAACACCGAGTTCGTGCGCCTCGAATACACCGAGGGCATACACATTCTCGAGCAGGCAGTAAGGGACGGGGCGCAGTTCGAATATCCGGTCTACTGGGGAGTCGATCTGCAGAGCGAGCACGAGCGCTTCCTCGTGGAGAAGCACTTCAAGCGCCCGGTCATCCTCACGGGCTATCCGAAGGACATCAAGGCATTCTATATGAAGCAGAACGACGACGGCAAGACCGTCCGCGCGATGGACGTGCTCTTCCCGAAGATAGGCGAAATCATTGGCGGCTCCGAGCGCGAGGCGGACTACGGCAAGCTGGTAAGCCGCATCGACGAACTCAAGATGAGCCACCGCACCCTCGAGTGGTACATCGACACGCGCCGCTTCGGAAGCTGCCCGCACAGCGGCTTCGGACTCGGATTCGAGCGGCTGCTGCTCTTCGTCACCGGGATGGCCAACATCCGTGACGTAATTCCATTCCCACGCACCCCGAAGAACGCTGAATTCTAGACACTTATGCTAGTCATCGGAATAGCCGGCGGATCCGGCTCAGGAAAGACCACGGTGGTCAAGGCAATCACCGAGAGGCTCAACGCCGAGAGGGTGGTCGTCATCCCCCAGGACTCCTACTACAAGGACTCCAGCGACCTCACGGACGAGGAGAAGCGGGCGCACAACTTCGACCATCCGGACGCGATAGACTGGGAGCTGCTCTGCAGGCAGCTCGCCGAACTCAAGAGGGGCAAGACCATCAGGCAGCCCGTCTATTCCTACATCTCCTGCTCCCGCTCCAAGACGGAGACGGTGACGGTGGAGCCCGCCGACGTGATCATCATCGAGGGCATCCTCATCTTCACCTGCGAGGAGCTGCGCAAGCAGATGGACGTCAAGATATTCGTCGATGCCGATGACGACGACCGACTGATGAGGGTGATGGCGCGCGACATCACCGAGCGCGGCAAGGACGTGCGCTGGGTAATCGAGCGCTACTCTCGCACCGTGAAGCCGATGTTCCTCCAGTTCATCGAGCCGAGCAAGCGCTACGCCGACATCATCATCCCGCAGGGCGGCCACAACAAGGTTGCCGTCGACATCATCATCAACACCATCGAGAAGTCCCTCAAAGAGAAACTGGCGAAATAGTGAAACGCATCCCGGACGAAGACAAGGCAGGACTGTACCTCACCGTGATAGTTCATCTTGCGGTGCTGATTGTCCTGCTTGCCTCGGGTCTGGGGTATTCGCTGAGCCGCGAGAACAGCTTCGTCCTGGACTATAGCCGCTACGACGAGATTGAGAAGATGCGGCAGGAGATCGCGCGTCTTCAGGAAGAGGCGGCATTCAAGCAGGGCGTGAGCGAGCGGCTGCAGAGAATTCTCGCCGAGAACGGTGTGAGCCCTACCGAGTCCGGAATCAAGAACGTGGCAGTGGACCGGGGGGCGCTCAAGGACGACCGCGGCACCGATGCGGAGCAACTCTACAAGGACGCGGAGCGCCTGCAGAAAGAACTCAACGGCGGCTACGAAATCCCTGACGAGGACCACGCCGCACTCAACTCCCCCGCCCCGGACGGCAAGACGGGGAAGAAAACCGAGTCCGCCCAAAACTATAGCGGCCCGTCCGTTGTAGCCTACGAGCTGGAGGGCCGCAAGGCGAGCAGTCTGCCGATACCGGCCTACCGCTGTATGGGGGCGGGTCAAGTCAAGGTCAACATCAGCGTCAACACTCAAGGAGGCGTGGTCGCCGCCAAGATTGACGAGAGCGGCTCCTCCACCGACTCCTGCCTGCGCTCGTTCGCCATCCGCGCAGCCCGGCTGTCCAGATTCAACATCAGCACCTCCGCCCCCGCCAGACAGAGCGGATATATCATCTACGAGTTCATCGCACAATAAACCACATACTTATGCCGTAGACCGGCCTTCGGCACAGGAAAGCATTTTCGAATTATGTTCAAGAGATTTATTCTTGCCGCCCTATTGTTGGCGGCGGTCTCCTGCGGACAGAAGCAGGAGGCGTTCACAGTGATAGAAGAGGAGCAGCGGGACGGCTATGTCTGCAAGCTGGTGGAATACAACGTCTCCCCGGAGGAAAGGGTGCAGTCCTACCTGCTCATCCCGGACGGGGCTTCAGCGAAGAGTCCGCGCCCCGCTCTGGTGCTGCTGCACGACCACGGCGCACGCTTCGACATCGGCAAGGAGAAGCTGGTGCGCCCGCTCCCGAGCGCTCCGCTCAACATCAGGCTGTCTTCGCAGGAGTGGAGCGACAGCGGCTTCGACGGGGTCTACTTCGCCGACAGCCTCGCGCAGCTCGGCTATGTGGTGATAGTCCCGGATATGCTCTACTGGGGTTCGAGAAGCACCGAACTCTGCCAGAAGTGGTCGCGGATGAGGTTCTGCGGCGAGGAGGGCGACATCGACGCTATCAAGACCCGGGTATATGAGGGGCAGAAGACGGTCTACGACAGCCTGCAGCGCAAGGGTATAGTATGGGCGGAGCAGACCCTGAGGGAGGACGCCCTCGCCGCCGCTCTCGTAGGGGGGCTCGACTGCGTGGACGCGGAGCGCATAGGCTGCTTCGGCTGGTCGATGGGAGCGCACCGCAGCTGGCTTCTCGGAGCATATTGCGATGACATATGCGCCGGAGTCGCGCTCTGCTGGATGACGCTCAAGGAGACCTGCCGCACCCCGTACAAGGCCTCCGACTACGCTATGCTCATCCCGGAACTGCGGGAGAAGTACGACTTCCCCGACATCGCGCTGAAACTCGCCCCCAAGCCGTTCCTCTTCCTCAACGGGCGCAAGGACAAACTCTTCCCGGTCTATGCGGTGGAGGAGAGTTTCCGCAGGATGAACGCCATCTACGATGAGAAAGGCGCTCGCGGGAAGCTCCGCACCGAATTCTTCGACGGGCCTCACCACTGCGGCAAAACCGAGCAGCAAACCATCATTGACTTCTTCCGCGAGAACTTGGAATAATTCCCGATTTAACCATATTAAAACTCGGAATAATTCCCGATAATGCAGGCGAAAAAATAGGAAAAAGTCCCGACCGTACTTGATATCCGATTGATTTATCGTATCTTTGGCACAAAGTAGATAATTACGCTATGCTGTACAGAAAATTTACCTCCCGTCTGGAAGATTTCCTTTTGAACGAACCACGCAAAATCCTGCTGGTCAACGGAGCCAGACAGGTGGGCAAGTCATACCTGATCCGATATGTCTGCGGCAGACTTTTCAAGAATTATGTAGAAATCAACCTGAAAGCCGACAAGGAGGGACAAGGCATATTCGCCGCCGTCCACAGCAAGGAGGACTTCTATCTCCAGTTGGGGGCGATTGCAGGCGACAGATTGGGAGACAGCGGCAACACCATCATCTTTCTTGACGAAATCCAGAGCTATCCGCAGCTTATGACTGTGCTCAAATTCCTGAATGAAGACGGAAGATACAGATATATCGCAAGCGGGTCTGAGCTTGGGGTATCTTTGGCACAAACCCCGTCCGTCCCGATAGGCAGCATAGCCCTCGAACAGATGTATCCTCTGGACTTCGAAGAATTTCTGATTGCTACGGGATGCGCACAGGACACCATTGACGGGATGAGGGAGCGATTCGAAAGGAGAGAGCCGTTGAACGATTCGCTGCACAATTATATGCTCCGGCAGTTCAAGATTTACCTTCTTGTGGGAGGGATGCCCGACGCTGTCAATAAGTTCCTTGAGGGCCGGAACATTGCCCGGGTCCGCAGAATCCAGCGCGACATCCACGCCCTGTACCGTCTTGACGCATCGCAGTACGACGACGAGAAGAAACTTGTCATCCGTAGAATATACGATATGATCCCTTCCAATATGGAGAACAGAAAGAAGAGAGTCGTCGTGAAGGATATCGAGAAGACATCAGGTCACAAGCAGTTCAACGACTACTCGGACGAATTCGAATACCTGATCAGCTCCGGGGTCGCGCTCTCCGTACAGGCCATCAGCAACCCGAAATTCCCTCTTAAGGAGTCGGAAAGCAAAAACCTGGTCAAGCTTTATCTTAGCGATGTCGGGATTCTGACAAATCTTCTTTATCGTCTGAACATCAACGCCGTGCTGGGGGACGAGCGCAGTGTCAATCTCGGTTCGGTCTACGAGTCCGCAGTGGTGCAGGAGCTTCACGCCCACGGTTTCTCCCTGCATTACTACGACAACAAGCAGCGTGGAGAAGTTGATTTTCTTATAGATGATTATGACAACCTTGCCGTCCTGCCGATTGAGGTGAAGTCCGGCAAAGACTACAAGATCCACAGCGCACTTGACAGCTTTCTGTCCACGCCGGACTACCACATAAAGGAAGCGATGGTCCTGAGTAACGAACAGCGCGTCTATGAGGAGCACGGCATAAGCTACCTGCCCGTCTACTATGTGATGTTCCTCCGGCAGGACAAGGTCCAGGAGGACGCGCTCGTCATCCCGGAGTAGGGCCTGACGGAGTAGGCACGCGGATAAGCGTCAAAAGGAGGCTGGCTAAAAAGTCCCACAGGGACTTTTTAGCCAGCCTCCTTCGTTGCCTTAACCCCCGCAGACTGCCGTCTGC
>CAVILJ010000036.1:0-19071 GCA_963643555.1 Acetatifactor sp. | reverse complement strand
GTCCCGCAGGGACCGCGACGTAGGAGCGAAATACCCCTGATAGGGGTCGCAGACTGTCGTCTGCGGGGGTTAAGAAAGCCAAGAGGAGCTGACTAAATACTTTTTAGTCAGCTCCTCTTTTCTATTCGTTAGGTATGGCGAAAGTCAGCTCCAGATGCGGGACTCTTCCGCCGGAGGCCGACGGGCCGTTGAGCGTCGCCTTGTAGAAACGGTCCTTGTCCAGCTGGGTGGAGACGCTGTAGCTGGTCGAAGACTGGCTGGCGTAGGCCGCCATCATAGCGTAGTTGTAGTAGTTGGAGTAGTAGTTGGAATACCCTCCGTAGCTGCCGTAGCCTCCGTACATACTGTTGTAGTAACTCTGGTAGGCGAGATACTGGTACATCTCGCTGAGGTCGGACGAGCCGGAGGTCGTGGTGGCCACCACCTCGTCTGCCATAATCAGCAGCCAGATGTCGTAGTCGCCGTCCTTGAGGCTCTTGGCCTTGCTGTCGGAAGCGTCGTCGGCGTTGATCTTGAGAAGCTCCTGAAGATGGAAAGTGATGTCGGGAGAGTATTCAAGGATGCTGCGGTTGATGTCCCCCTGGTCCTCGTAGCTTGAGCCGGAGTCCGTCAGACCCATAAATCTGGTAACCTCGTCCTGCTTGATGCGGCAAGTCGGCGAGAGCACGTCAGGCCAGTCGTCGAGGTCTTCGATACGGACCGGAGCCTCGAACGGGAATATCAGGGAAGCCTTGCTGATGACGGTCAGTTTCGGGTTGCCGCCCTTGGAGGCGATGGCATCCTCTGCCAGCTTCTTGAGCATCGTCGCGGAGATCACCGGCTTGAGTCCGCCGCCGCCCTCGATGCAGATCTCGTCCGTCGCATAGCCGATGCGGTCCGAAGTCTCCTGCGAGGTGAGGTTGAGCGCGTACTGCGGGTAGCTGCCGGAGGAGCTGTTGGTGAAGAGGGAGTCGAGGTCGTAGAACTTGTCGGCGCCGTAGTAGAAGAGCAGGGAAGTATCCTTGCGCTCCCCGTCGTATTCGGCGGAGAAGTTGAGCTGGGCATAGTTGCCCGTGATGTAGCTATAGTCGCTGTCGTAGCCGAGCTGCAGCTTGAACAGATCGATCCGCCCGCCCTCGGTCTGCGGAGCGGCGGTCTCGATATAGATGCCCGGGAACTTGGCGAGATAGGTGTCTATGCTCTTGAGGTCATCGTCGGTCATCGTGAGATATCTGCTCCCGAACTCCTCGGTGAAGTTGAAACTGAGCGAGTCCGTGCCGTTCAATACCGGCGTGCCCAGCGTGATGGTCTTGCTGCCGTGAGGGAAAGGCTTGTTGCAGTCGTAGTCCTTCTCTATCTCGATGGCGCGCCCCAGCTCATAGACCTTGACCGCCTGCAGGATGTTCGCCTGCCCTGCGTCGGCAACGGAAATCGTGTCCTTGGCCGCCGCGAAGTGGAAGCTCTTGAACTTCGGGTCCTTGCCGAAGTCCATCGTCCCGTCCACGAGCGGAATCAGGGCCACCGCGCTGCTCCGCGTGGTCAGGCCGTAGTCCTTGTCCCTGACCGCCCCGATGGTGATGCGGGTGCTGCTGAAGCCGGAGAGGCTGTCCGCCATCCGCACATAGATCTGCGGGACAGGTATATCGACTGTGTAGAACTTGTATGTCTGGCCGATCGGGACGAGATTGCCTCCGACCTCGGTGCTGCTCTCGATGCAGGAGAGGCAGCAGAGCGCCGCCGCAAACCCCGCGAGGATATGTGCTGTCTTCATCTTAAAGCTCATCATAAAATCTGCAGTACTCGTCCACGTAGCTTCCGTCCTTGAGCGATGCTTCGTTGTACGGGAGCATAGGCAGGCCGAGCTCCTCGCACCAGGAGCGGATCTCCTGCCTGACATCCTTGGCGCCGAGGATGATGCCGTCGGAGTACTGTGCGGCGGTTCGAGCAAGATTTATGCCATTGGCCTCCTTGAGCGGAGCGAGGTCTTCAAGCCCGACCCCTCCGGTGCAGGCTTTCCGGGCGAATGCCGGGTCGAAACCGCACTCCGGCGTGTCGTCGTAGAGGGAGAGGACCACCTTGCTCGAAGAGAAGATGGGGTCGTCCCGGTAGGCTTTCTTGAGGTACACCGGCACGAGATGGGAAATCCAGCCCTGGCAGTGTATGACGTCCGGGGCCCAGCGGAGCTTCTTGACGGTCTCAAGCACGCCGCGCGCGAAGAATATCGCACGCTCGTCGTTGTCGGCGAAGAACTTCCCGTCGGCGTCGCAGAATGTCTGCTTGCGGCGGAAATAGTCCTCATTGTCAATAAAATACACCTGTATCCTCGCCGAGGAGATGGATGCCACCTTGATGATGAGCGGCCTGTCGATATCCCCGATGATGATGTTCATCCCGGAGAGCCTGATGACCTCGTGGAGCTGGTTCTTCCTCTCGTTGATGCAGCCGTAGCGCGGCATAAACGAGCGGATTTCCCTCTTGCGCTCCTGCACTCCCTGCGGCAGGTATCTGCCTATGTTTGCGATGTCGGATTCCGGGAGATACGGGTACATCTCGGAATTGACGAAAAGTATTTTCTGCTTGAAAGCACTCATAATTACAAAGATAATATATTTTTTCGATACGGCGAAAAATCTTATCTTTGGGGATTGAAATGAAGTCGGCGAAAGAACGGAAGATAATGCGGCGGCGTCTGGCGAACGCCTACCTGTCGAGCGTGATCAGCATCAGCCTCGTGCTGCTGCTGATAGGGGTTGCATCCCTGCTCGCGGTCAACGCCGGGAGCGTGTCGCGCTATCTCAAGGAGAATATGAAAGTCTCCGTGCTTTTCAACCCCGACGTCACGCAGAAGCAGGCCGACTCCTATGCGGCTTCCGTCGCTCCGCTCCCTTATGTGCGCGGGGTGCGCGTCGTCTCCAGGGAGGAGGGTGCGGAGGAGCTGAAAAAGATGCTCGGGGAGGACTTTCTCAGCGTCTTCGAGGCCTCTCCCGTGCCGATCTCGGCAGATGTCACCCTCAAGGCCGAATATGTCGTGCCGGACAGCCTGAGTCTCGTCACCAAGGCTCTGGGGGCCTCGCCGCTCGTGGACGAGGTGGACTGCCGGGACAGCCTGATAGAGGCCCTCGACTCCAACCTGACCCGGATTTCGCTGGTGTTCGGCGTGCTGATAGCGCTGCTGCTCTTCATCTCGTTCGTGCTCATCAACAATATGGTGCGGCTCAGCGTCTTCGCGCGGCGCTTCACCATCCACACGATGAAGCTCGTCGGGGCGACGCGGCAGTTCATACGCGCCCCGTTCCTGCGGGCCGCTCTCCTGCAGGGGTTCATCGCCTCCTCGGTCGCTTCGGCTGCGCTCTGGGGCATCCTCTATGCGATGCGGCGCTCTTTTCCGGAGTTCTTCTCGATATTCGGACGCGACACCCTGCTGATTGCGACGGGGACGGTGTTCGCCTGCGGGATTCTGCTCTGCACCATAAGCACATATTTCGTCGTCGGCAGGCTGGTCGGGGCGGACAAGGATGAATTATACTATTGATATGGACAACGATAAGATGGCAATTACCCCCAAGGGGCTCAAGCTCCTCATCGCAGGGGTTGTCGTGATGGCCGCCGGCTACATACTGATGATGGGCGGCGGGATGAAGGATCCCAATGTATTCAACTACGATATGTTCGACTTTCGCCGGCTGGTGGCCGCTCCGCTCGTGATACTTGCGGGGATAGTCGTGGTGGCCGTGGCCATAGCGGGCGAGTTCAAAGGGAGGAGGAAATAGGCTATGGAATGGTGGGAAGCGCTCGTGATGGGTGTGGTGCAGGGGCTGACGGAGTTCCTGCCGGTCAGCAGCAGCGGGCATCTGATGATTTCCAAGGCACTGCTCGGAGTGGATGCCGAAGGCTTTCTCGACTTCACGGTGACGGTGCATTTCGCGACGGTGCTAAGCACCATAGTCGTGTTCCGGGCCGCCATCCTGAAGATTCTCAAGGGCGTGCTGGAGTTCAGGTATAACGACGAGACCGACTATTTCCTCAAGATATGCGTGTCTATGATTCCTGTCGCCGTGGTGGGCTTCTGCTTCAAGGACAAGGTCGAGGCGCTCTTCGGCGACGGACTGCGGACGGTAGGGGTGTTTCTGCTCGTCACCGCAGTGCTGCTGTGTTTCTCCGACATATTCACAAAGAAAGTCAAGATAAGGAACAGCCACCGCAACGGCATCGCCTGGTGGCAGGCTCTTGTCGTCGGCCTCAGTCAGGCCTGCGCCGTGGCTCCGGGGCTCTCGCGCTCCGGCACCACCATCGCCACCGGACTCGTCTGCGGCGTGAGACGGGAGCAGATGGCGCAGTTCTCCTTCCTTATGGTGCTGATACCCATCATCGGCGAGCAGCTGCTCTCGATCCTCGAGATGCTCGGGGGCGGTGCGGCTGCGGCCTCCACAGTGGGTGCGGCGCCGCTTCTCGTCGGCTTTCTCGCGGCTTTCCTCTCCGGGCTTTTCGCCTGCAGGGTGATGGTCGCGCTCGTCAGCCGCGCCAAGCTCTCCTGGTTCGCCCTCTACTGCGTGGCCGCCGCCGTACTGATATTCATATTTGCATAGATGGCTGAGAGAAAGGATATATATTTCGTCTCCGATGTCCATCTCGGGCTGGAACTCAACGACCCGGCGGAGCGGGAGGCGCGTTTCGTCAGCTTCCTCAAGGGGATACCGCGTGAGAGGACCCGCGCCCTGTATCTGCTCGGCGACATCTGGGACTTCTGGTACGAGTACCGCGACGTCGTCCCGCGCTGCGGGGTGAGGGTGGTCGCTGCACTGATAGGCCTGATGGACGACGGGGTCGAGGTCAGCTTCTGCCCCGGCAACCACGACATCTGGTGCTACTCCTACTTCGAGAGCCTCGGGATGCACCGCTTCGACCAGCCTTATTGCCTCACTCTGGATGGCAGGCGCTTCTGCATCGGGCACGGCGACACGCTCGGCGGAGCCAGGCGGAGCTACTCGTTTATGCTCAAGGTTTTCCACAACCGTCCTCTGCAGTGGCTCTTCAGCACCCTGCACCCCTGGATCGCGTTCCGTATTGGGCTCGGGTGGTCCAACTCCAACCGGCGCACACACAAGCCCTACCATTTCCGCGGAGCGGATGAGCCCCTCTACAAGTTCGCGCTCTCCCTGTCCCGCGAGACTCCCGTGGACTACTTCGTCTTCGGGCACTTCCACGACTCCGTGGACCTGACCCTCCCGACGGGGGCCCGGCTTATCGTGCTCAAGGACTGGATGGACGGAGGGCGGCCGTATGCCCGCTTCGACGGCGACAGCCTCGAAGTGCATCCGCGCTGAAGCGGAATTAGCCGCGCTTCTTCACCGAACTGCTCAGGGTCTCGGTCTTGATCGTGGAGCGCGGAGGATACTCCATAAATATCGAATAGTAGAAACTGTCCCACTGTCCGGAGTCCCAGATCCGGCACAGCTCCTCGGTGCGCCTGTCCGCCCCCTTGGGGTCGTAGCGCGCCTTGAGGTCCTGCGAGAAGAGTTTCGCCACGAGCTGCCAGAAGTTGGCCGCGAAGCTGTTCTCGTAGGTGCGGATGATGCTGTAGGCGCTCATCCCGCACTCCCTGTCCACGAGCTTCATCATCAGCAGTCCCTGGCTCACAGTCATCCCCCGGAGGTCCTTCTCGAAGATGGCGAACAGCTCCCTCTCCACATCGTTGATGTAGCGGTTGCGCTCCGCGCGGCGGCTCACGTCGACGGCCAGCGTGCTGTCCACCTGGGCCATCATCTTGCGCCCCACAAGCGCGTAGGGATACACCTTGTTGAAGTTCTGCACCAGCCGGTAGTAGCGCCGCCAGTCGGCGGAGTTCATCTTCTTGCCGCGCGGGAATATCCAGACGGGATCGAGCGTGTCGTGGAATACCGTGTCGCCGTTCTCCTCCACCGTGTAGTACATAGGAGTGCCGGTGATGCGGCGGACGGTCTGCGCCTCGCACAGAGCGCCTGACGCGAGCAGAAGCAGAGCCGATATGAGAGCGGTGCGCATCTTCATTACGGGTGCAAAGATAGAACAAAAATCTTGCCCCGACCACGCGGCGCGGAGGCGGGGAGAGCTCGTGTCGAAAATGTGCGGAAAAACTTTTTCTCCACTTTTGCAAGGCGCTGAATTGTCGCTACTTGAGCATACGGATTGCGCGTCAAAAATAATCGAAAATAATTACGAAAACCTATGGAGTTTCAGGAATTTTTGCTAAATTTGCAGTCCCAAAAATCGGCTTCTCTCCGCGTAAGGAGTTGATTTTCAGAGGGTTAAAGATTGAATAATATATTTTTAAAGTAATACAGAGATGTTACAACCTAAGAGAACAAAATTTAGAAGGGAACAGAAGAACCGTATGAAGGGCAACGCCCAGAGGGGCAATCAGCTCGCTTTCGGCTCTTTCGGCATCAAGACCCTTGAGAATTGTTGGCTCACGGCGCAGCAGATCGAGGCTGCCCGTCAGGCTATTTCGCGTTGTATGAACCGTGAAGGTCAGATCTGGATCAGGGTGTTCCCCGTGAAGCCGATCACTAAGAAGCCTCTTGATACCCGTATGGGTAAAGGTAAAGGAGACCCATACGCGTTCGTCGCCCCTATCACTCCGGGCCGTATCATTTTTGAGGCCGAGGGCGTGTCTCTCGCCGTTGCCAAGGAAGCTATGCGTCTCGGCGCCAACAAGCTCCCTATCGCCACCAAGTTCGTCGTGCGCAGGGATTACGTTGAATAATTTATCGGAGAAAGAGAAATGAAAGCATCAGAAGCACGCGAAATGTCTGTAGCAGACCTGCGCGACCGTATTGAGGTTGAGAAGAGCAATCTCGCCACAATGAAGATAAATCACGCGATTTCTCCATTGGAGGACACTTCCAAGATCGGTAAGACCAGGAGGGATATAGCTCTTATGATCACTATCCTTGCTGAAAAAGAAAAAAAGAACTAAATCAGAACAATCTTATGGAAAGAAATCTTCGTAAGGAAAGAATAGGAGTGGTGGTCAGCGACAAGATGGACAAGACCATTATCGTTGCCGTCAAGATCAGGGAGAAGCATCCTCTCTACGGCAAGTTCGTCAAGAAGACCACGAAGTTCGTTGCGCAGGACGATAAGAACGAGTGCGGCATCGGCGACACCGTCCGCATTATGGAGACCCGTCCGCTGAGCAAGACAAAGAACTGGAGATTAGTAGAAATCGTAGAAAAAGCAAAATAGTATATGATACAGCAGGAAACACGTTTACAGGTGGCCGACAACAGCGGTGCGAAGGAAGTTCTCTGCATCCGCGTGCTTGGCGGCACCCACCATCGTTATGCGACTGTCGGTGACACGATCGTCGTTGCAATCAAGAGTGCCATTCCCGGCGGCGACGCCAAAAAGGGTACGGTTTCGAGAGCTGTAGTCGTGCGCACCAAGAAGGAGATCCGCCGCGCGGACGGTTCATATATCCGCTTCGACGACAACGCCTGTGTCCTTCTCAACAACGCGGGGGAACTCCGCGGCACCCGTATCTTCGGCCCTGTTGCCAGAGAGCTCCGTGCAAACTTTATGAAAATCGTTTCACTGGCTCCGGAGGTCCTTTAATCAACAAGCATTATGAAGAAGTTACATATCAAGAAAGGCGACACCGTGTATGTGAATGCCGGTAACGACAAGGGGAAGACCGGCAAGGTCCTCTCCGTGGATCCTTCAAAGGACCGCGCCATCGTTGAGGGTATCAATATGGTCAGCAAGCACACCAAGCCTAACAGCAAGCAGCCTCAGGGCGGCATCGTGCGCAAGGAGGCCGGCATCCATATTTCCAACCTCAACCTCATCGATCCGAAGAGCAACACTCCTACCCGCGTTGGCTACAGGATGGATGGAGACAAGAAAATCCGTTACGCTAAAAAATCTGGGGAGGAGATCAAATAATTATGGCAAAGAAAAACGCACCGGTACAGGTTCAGGCTCTGCCTGCAGACTATGTGCCTGCCCTTAAGAAGGCCTACAGGGAGGAGATTGTAGAAAAGCTCAAGAAGCAGTTCTCCTACACCACCGTAATGCAGGTTCCGCGCCTGGTGAAGATTACCATCAACGAGGGCGTCGGCGCCGGCACCCAGGACAAGAAGATCGTCGAAGAGGCGGCAGAGGAGCTCTCTCTCATCACCGGCCAGAAAGCCCTCATCACCACTTCCCGCAAGGACGTGTCCAACTTCAAGCTCCGTAAGGGTATGCCTATCGGAACCAAGGTGACTCTCCGCGACGTGAAGATGTACGAGTTCCTCGAGAAGCTCATCAGAGTGGCTCTCCCGCGTATCCGCGACTTCAACGGCATCGCCGAGAATATGGACGGACGCGGCAACTACACCCTCGGACTCAAGGAGCAGGTCATCTTCCCTGAGATCGACATCGACAAGAATCCGCGCATCCACGGACTCGAGATCACTTTCGTAACCACGGCCAAGACCGATGAGGAGTGCCACGCGCTGCTCGCCGCATTCGGGCTGCCTTTCAAGAAACATAACAAATAATATACTATGGCAAAGGAATCAATGAAAGCCCGCGAGGTCAAGCGCGCCAGACTTGTCGCCAAGTACGCCGAGAAGAGGAAGGCACTCAAGGAGGCCGGAGACTGGGCCGCCCTTGACAAGCTTCCGAAGAACGCTTCTCCTGTCCGTCTTCACAACCGCTGCTCCCTCACCGGTCGTCCGAAGGGATATATGAGGGCGTTCGGCATCAGCCGCATCCAGTTCCGCGAGATGGCCAGCAACGGTCTCATCCCGGGAGTCAAGAAGGCAAGTTGGTAGTAATTAAAGAACAGAAAAGATATGACTGATCCAATTGCAGATTATCTCACCAGAATTCGCAATGCATACAG
Organism: Acetatifactor sp.; assembly: GCA_963643555.1. Lineage (GTDB taxonomy): Bacteria > Bacteroidota > Bacteroidia > Bacteroidales > UBA932 > Cryptobacteroides. The sequence continues at coordinate 10,223 of CAVILJ010000036.1, read as the reverse complement.
TGCAGGCAAGAAGGTAGTGGAGATCCCGTCTTCCAAGATGAAGGTCGCCATCACCCAGATTCTCTGTGAGAAGGGCTACATCCTCAGCTACAAGGTAGTGGAGGGGACCCCGTACAACACCATAAAGATCGCCCTCAAGTATCACCCTCAGACCAAGGCCGCGGCCATCCGCAAGATAGAGCGCGTCTCCACTCCGGGTCTGCGCCAGTATGCCGACGTGGAGAATATGCCCCGCGTCCTCAACGGACTCGGCATCGCAGTGCTCTCCACCTCCAAGGGCGTGATCACCGACAAGGAAGCCAAGGAGCTTGGCGTAGGCGGTGAAGTTATTTGCTACGTATATTAATTTAACAACACATTCAGATAATGTCACGAATTGGTAAATTGCCTGTAAGCCTTCCGACCGGGGTGAGCGCCGAGCTCCTCTCCGGCAACGTGCTGAAGGTTAAAGGACCTCACGGTGAGATGAGCCAGAAGGTAGACCCTGACATCACCGTCACCATTGAGGACAATCAGATCAAGTTCGCCCGTCCGACAGACCAGCCGCGTCACCGCTCGATGCACGGTCTCTACCGTGCCCTTGCGCACAATATGGTGGTCGGCGTGAGCGAGCAGTTCACCATCAAGCAGGAGCTGGTCGGCGTAGGATATCGTGTCGCGCTCAACGGACAGATCCTCTCCTTCTCCCTCGGCTACTCCCACGAGATTCAGCTGATGCTCCCTTCCGAGGTCATCGCCGAAGTCCCTGACGTCCGCAAGGGCGAGAATCCTGTGCTCGTACTCAAGAGCTGCGACAAGCAGCTGGTCGGCCAGGTGGCAGCCAAGATCCGTTCATTCCGCAAGCCGGAGCCTTACAAGGGTAAAGGTATCAAGTTCGTCGGTGAGCAGCTTCGTCGCAAGGCGGGCAAGACAGCGGCCGCAAAATAAAAGGAGGATTGAATTATGGCACTCAATAGAATTGAAAGAAGAAGAAGGATTCACTACCGTATACGCAAGCATGTCAACGGAACTGCCGAGCGTCCTCGTATGGTCGTGTTCCGCAGCAACAAGCAGATTTACGTACAGGTTGTCGATGACGAGCAGGGCAAGACCCTCTGCGCCGCCGCATCCAACGACAAGGATCTTGCCGCACAGTGCAAAGGCAAGACCGGAGTTGAAGCCGCAGCGATTGTCGGCAAGGCAATCGCCGAGCGCGCTCTCGCAAAGGGTATCACCGCCATCTGCTTTGACCGCGGCGGCTACCTTTTCCACGGAAGAGTCAAGAGTTTGGCGGATGCCGCCCGTGAAGGCGGCCTCGTATTCTAAGAGAAGAGACTATGGCAAATACGAATGTTAAAAGAGTAAAGACTTCTGACCTTGAACTCAAGGACAGATTGGTCGCCATCCGCAGGGTTACCAAAGTGACCAAGGGCGGTCGTCACTTCCGCTTCGCCGCGATTGTGGTGGTGGGTGACGAGAACGGTGTGGTAGGTTATGGTCTCGGCAAGGCGAACGAGGTGACAGCCGCCATCGCAAAGGGCGTTGAGGACGCGAAGAAGAATCTCGTGAAGATTCCGGTCATCAACACCACCATCCCTCACGAGCAGGAAGCCAAGTTCGGCGGTTCCCGCGTGTTTATGAAGCCTGCGGCTCCCGGTACCGGCGTGAAGGCCGGCGGCGCGATGCGCGCGGTCTTCGAGTCCGCGGGCGTGCAGAATGTCCTCGCCAAGTCCAAGGGGTCTTCCAACCCTCACAACCTCGTGAAGGCCACCGTGGCCGCTCTCACCCAGATGAGGGACGCCTATACGGTAGCCGGTCTTCGCGGTGTGCCTATGACTAAGGTTTTCAACGGTTAAAGGAGACAGGATTATGGCAAAGTACAGAATTACCCAGACGATAAGCAGCAACGGAGAGACCAAGCGCCAGAAGGACAACCTTCGCTGTCTCGGCATCCGCCGTATGCATCAGACCGTGGAGGTGGAGAAGACGCCGGTGACCGCAGGTCAGGTGGCCAAGATCGCCCATCTCTGCAAAGTTGAAGTGATAGACTAAGAAGGAGGACGGAAAATGAAACTTAACAATTTGAAACCTGCTGTTGGTTCTACCCATACAAGCAAGAGATTAGGCCGCGGACAGGGTTCCGGCAAGGGCGGCACCTCCACCCGCGGTACCAAGGGTGCGCAGGCCCGCGCAGGCTACGAGCACAAGATCGGATTCGAAGGCGGTCAGATGCCTATCCAGAGGCGTCTGCCTAAGTTCGGCTTCAAAAACCCTACAAGGGTTGAGTACAAGGCCGTCAACCTCGACGCCATCGAGGCTCTCGCAGCACAGTCCGGCCTCACCGAGTTCGGAGTCGAGGAGATCAAGGCTGCCGGACTCGCCGGCAAGAACTGCCTCGTCAAGATTCTCGGCAGCGGCGAAGTCAAGACCGCAGTCACGGTCAAGGCCGACGCCTTCTCCAAGTCTGCAATCGCAAAAATCGAAGCGGCCGGCGGAAAGGCTGTCGTAAACGAATAGCTTTATGAAGTTCGTCGAAACCATAAAGAACATATTCAAGATAGAGGAGCTCCGCAAGAGACTCGCCTACACGTTCATCCTGATTCTGGTCTACAGATTGGGATGCTTCGTGGTGCTGCCGGGTATCGACGCGTCGATGCTTGCCGGTCTCCAGAGCAAGACTCAGGACGGTCTGGTAGGTCTCCTTAATATGTTCTCCGGCGGCGCTTTCGGCAACGCCTCCATTTTTGCACTGGGTGTGATGCCGTACATTTCGGCATCCATCGTGATCCAGCTTCTCGGAGTTTTCGTCCCTTACTTCCGCAAACTGCAGATGGAGGGCGAGAGCGGCCGCAAGAAGATGAACCAGATGACCCGCTGGCTGACCATCGTGATCATCTGCATTCAGGGTCCGGCTTATATGGCCGCCGTCCACAGCCAGATACCTGCCGCCGCGTTCGTGGCCGTCAACCAGCTTGGCTGGAGCAACTTTATGTTCAACCTCGTCTCCACCATCATCCTTATGGCGGGTTCGATGTTCGTGATGTGGCTCGGCGAGCGTATCACTGACCGCGGCATCGGCAACGGTATCTCCCTCATCATTATGATAGGTATCGTGGCCCGTCTGCCTTACGCGCTCCTGGCCGAGTTCAGCGCCAAGCTCTCCGTCAACAACGGCGGACTTCTGCTGCTCATCGTCGAGCTCATCATCTGGTTCTTCGTAATCGTTGCGGCCATCGCGCTTGTGCAGGCGGTCCGCAGGGTGCCTGTCCAGTACGCCAAGAGGGTTGTCGGCAACCGCCAGTACGGCGGCGTGCGCCAGTACATTCCGCTCAAGATCAATGCTGCCGGCGTGATGCCTATCATCTTCGCCCAGGCACTGATGCTCTTCCCGCTCATCTTCTCCCGCTGGGATTCGACACGTGGACTTGCTGCCACTCTCGGTGACTACACCGGGTTCTGGTACAACTTCATATTCTTCATCCTCATCGTCGTCTTCACATTCTTCTACACGGCCGTCACCGTCAACCCGACTATGATGGCGGAGAGTATGAAGAGGGACGGAGGATTCATTCCGGGAGTGAAACCGGGCAAGAAGACCGTGGAGTACCTCGACACCATTATGTCGAGGGTCACCCTGCCGGGCTCTTTCTTCCTCGGCATCATCTCCATTCTTCCGGCCATTGCAATCATCTTCGGTATCAACAACTCCTTCGCGAGCTTCTACGGCGGCACCTCGCTCCTGATTCTCGTCGGCGTTGTCCTAGATACCCTGCAGCAGGTGGAAAGTTATCTGCTGATGCGCCACTACGACGGTCTGATGAAGACCGGACGGCTCAGCGGGCGCTCAGGAATGTAGTTCTTTGAATAAAAAGTGAAAGGTTGTGATCAAGCCTAAGACAGAAGAAGAGATTGAGCTGTTGCGCGAGAATGCCATCATCGTCTCTAAGACGTTGGCGGAAGTCGGTAAAGCGGTAGCCCCGGGTGTGACAACTGCAGAGTTGAACAGGGTGGCCGAGACTTTCATCCGCGACAACGGGGCAATCCCCAGCTTCCTCGGTTTCGAAGGCTTCCCCGCAGCCATCTGTGCCTCGGTCAACGATGTGGTGGTCCACGGATTTCCGTCGGACTATGTCCTCAAGGAGGGCGACATCGTGTCGGCGGACATCGGCACGCTCTACAAGGGGTATAACGGCGATTCGGCCTACACCTTCCCGGTCGGGGAGGTGGACGAGCAGACCCGCACTCTCCTGGACGTGACGAAGGCTTCGCTCTACAAAGGCATAGAGGCGGCTGTGGCAGGTGCGCGGACCGGAGATATCGGATACGCGGTACAATCATATGCCGAATCGTACGGATTCTCGGTGGTGCGTGAGCTTGAGGGCCACGGTATCGGGAAGAGTATGCACGAAGAGCCCGGAGTGCCGAACTACGGCAGACGCGGGCACGGGACCCACCTCGTCGACGGGATGGTCATCTGCATCGAGCCGATGATCAACGCCGGGGGCAGGGGAGTGTATCTAGCCCGCAACGGCTGGTCAGTCAAGACCTCCGACCACAAGAATGCGGCGCATTACGAGCTTACGGTTGTTGTCCGGAAAGGCCGTGCCGAGCAGCTCTCAACCTTCGATTTTATCGAGAAAGATGGCGGGATTAAATTTTAAAGTGTTATTTTTATGTCAAAACAGGTAGCAATAGAACAAGATGGAAAGGTTATCGAGACCCTTCCCAACGCGATGTTCAAGGTCGAGCTTGAGAACGGTCACGTCCTGCTCTGCAACATTTCGGGCAAGATGCGTATGAACTTTATCCATATTCTTCTTGGCGACAAGGTTAGGGTAGAAATATCACCGTACGATTTGACCAAAGGCAGAATATCTTTCAGATACAAATAAAAACTCACAGATATGAAAGTCAAGACATCCATCAAGAGGCGCAGCGAAGACTGCAAGATCGTAAGGCGCAAGGGTCGCCTCTACGTGATCTGCAAGAAGAACCCGAAGTTCAAGATGCGCCAGGGATAATAATCAGTAAACAATTAAGTAAGTATAATTATGGCAAGAATAGCCGGTGTTGATTTACCGAACAACAAACAGGGAGAGATAGGGCTTACCTATATCTTCGGAATCGGCCGCCCTTCAGCCAAGAAGATTCTTGAGAAGTGCGGTATCGACCCTATGATCAAAGTCGGTGACTGGAACGACGAGCAGATCGCCAAGATCCGTGCGGAGATCAATGAGGAATACAAGATCGAGGGCGAGCTCCGTTCTTCCGTCCAGATGGACATCAAGCGTCTTATGGATATCGGTTGCTACCGCGGGATCCGTCATCGTCTCGGACTTCCGGTCCGCGGCCAGAGCACCAAGAACAACGCCCGTACCCGCAAGGGTCGCAAGAAGACCGTTGCCAACAAGAAGAAGGCGACCAAGTAATCATTGATGAATTATGGCAAAGAAAACTACAACATCCAAGAGAGTTGTCAAGGTTGAAGCTTATGGCGAGGCTCATATTTCATCAACCTTCAACAACGTTATCGTGTCTCTCACCAATGCCCAGGGCCAGGTGATCAGCTGGGGTTCAGCGGGCAAGTGCGGTTTCAGAGGCTCCAAGAAGAACACCCCTTACGCAGCCCAGATGGCTGCCGAGGATGCTGCCAAGACCGCGTTCGACGCAGGTCTCCGCAGGGTCAAGTGCTATGTCAAGGGTCCGGGTGCAGGCCGCGAGTCCGCCATCCGTACCATCAACAACGCAGGTATCGTGGTGACGGAGATCGTCGACGTGACCCCGATGCCCCACAATGGATGCAGACCGAAAGGCCGTCGTAAAGTTTAATTTTTAAGGTAAGACTGATATGGCAAGATATACAGGTCCAAGCACCAAAATCGCCCGTAAGTTCGGCGAGCCGATATTCGGTTCAGACAAGTATTTCGAGAAGAGAAACTACCCTCCGGGACAGCACGGGCTTGCCGCTAAGCGCAAGAAGTCCAAGGACTACTCCAGGCAGCTCAAGGAGAAGCAGAAGGTCAAGTATATGTACGGAGTGCTGGAGCGTCAGTTCCACAACACCTACGACAAGGCCTGCCGCCTCTCCGGACAGAAGGGTGAGAACCTCCTCTTCCTCCTCGAGAGCCGTCTCGACAACATCGTTTACCGCCTCGGCATCGCTCCTACACGTGCGGCCGCGCGTCAGCTCGTGTCCCATCACCACATCACCCTCAACGGGGTCGTGTCCAGCATCCCTTCCACTCAGGTGAAGCCGGGCGACGTCGTTGCGGTCAGGGAGAGATCGAAGAGCCTTGAGGTCATCCAGCACAGTGTCGCTTCCGTCACGAAGTACTCCTGGCTGGACTTCGACGTCAAGACGCTCACGGGCAAATACCTCAACGTTCCTACCAGGGCCGAAATCCCTGAGAACATCAACGAGCAGCTCATCGTCGACCTCTACTCCAAGTAACATTTAACACCAGACAAATATGGCAATCTTAGCATTTCAGAAACCTGACAGGGTCATCTTGCTCGAAAGCACCGATACCGTCGGCCGTTTCGAATTCCGCCCTCTTGAGCCGGGATACGGTCAGACCATCGGCAATGCTCTTCGTCGCATCCTGCTTGCCTCTTTGGAAGGTTTTGCTATCAGTCAGATCAGGATCTCCGGCGTAGAGCAGGAGTTCGCGACCATCCCGGGCGTCATCGAGGGAATGCAGGACATCATCCTCAACCTCAAGCAGGTACGCTTCCGCCGTATGGTCGACACGGTCGACACTGAGACGGCAAACATCGTCATCAGCGGCAAGAAGGAGTTTACGGCAGAAGATATCTCAAAGGGATTGTCTTCCTTTATGGTGTTGAATCCGGAACTTCACATCTGCTCGCTTGAGCCTTCGGTCAAGCTCGAAATCGCGCTCACCATCACCAAGGGCCGCGGCTTCGTGCCTTCAGAGGAGCTCAGGGACGAGAACACGCCGATCGGGACCATCGCGGTCGACGCGATCTACACTCCTATCCGCAAGGTCAACTGGAGCGTGGAGAACTACCGCGTGGAGCAGAAGACCGACTACGAGAAGCTCAACCTCGATATCGTGACCGACGGGTCCATCTCCCCTAACGCTGCGCTTCACGAAGCGGCCAACATCCTCATCTATCACTTCAAGCTCTTCACCGACGAGAAGAAGATGTCGCTGGAGAACACCGTGGAGCCCGATACCAAGGAGCTGGACGAGGAGTCTCTCCGTATGAGGCATCTCCTGCTCACGAAGCTCTCCGACGTGGGGTTGTCCGTCCGTGCCTTCAACTGCCTCAAGGCGGCTGACATAGACACCTTCGCCGACCTCGTGTCCTACTCCCGCGCCGAGCTGATGAAGTTCCGCAATTTCGGGCGCAAGTCCCTCAACGAGATCGACCTGCTGGTTGAGAAGATGAAGCTGTCGTTCGGAATGGATGTCACAAAGTATAATATCGAACCAAAGAAAAAGAATATCGAAAGATGAGACACAATAAAGCTATAAATCATCTTGGACGCAAGAGCGGACACCGCAAGGCGCTTCTCTCCAATATGGCGGTCTCTCTCATCCTTGAGAAGAGGATCACCACCACGGTTGCGAAGGCCAAGGCCCTCAAGAGCTATGTGGAGCCGCTGATCACCAAGTCCAAGGAGGACACGACCCACAACCGCCGTGTCGTCTTCAGCTACCTCAAGTCCAAGGAGGCTGTCACGGAGCTCTTCCGCAACATCGCTCCGAAGATTGCCGAGCGTCCGGGCGGATACACCCGCGTGCTGCACGTCGGATTCCGTCAGGGAGATGCCGCCGAGATGGCTCTGATTGAGCTCGTTGACTTCAACGAGGCGGCTCTCGCTTCCACCGCCAAGGCGGAGAAGAAGACCACCCGCAGAAGCCGCGCCAAGAAGGCCGAAGCGCCTGTGGACGCGCCTCCGCAGGAGGTTCAGCAGGAAGAGCAGCCGAAGGCTGAATAAAAATCAAGGGGGAAGTTCGGGCTTCCCCCTTTTTTATTGTTCAACTATTACTTATAATTGCAGACCAATAACCAAAACTATCAGAATATGAATTTTCTGTTCTACGCAGTACCTGCAGCAGCAGTGCTCGCACTCGCATTCGCCTACTATTTCTTCCGCCAGATGCGCCGCGAAGATGAGGGCACCCCTACTATGAGACAGATTGCACAGTATGTCCGCGAGGGGGCTATGGCTTATCTCAAACAGCAGTACAAGGTCGTGACGGTAGTATTCGTCATTCTGGCCGTATTCTTTGCCGTGCTTGCCTACGGCTTCGGCGTACAGAACTCCTGGGTGCCTTTCGCTTTCCTGACCGGAGGCTTCTTCTCCGGACTCGCCGGATTCATCGGGATGAAGACCGCCACCTACGCCTCCGGGCGCACCGCCAATGCCGCCAGGCGCTCGCTTAACGCCGGGCTGAAGCTCGCGTTCCGCTCCGGCGCGGTGATGGGACTCACGGTAGTCGGCCTCGGGCTTCTCGATATAGCGCTGTGGTTCGTGATACTCAACGCCTGCGTGCAGGAAGTGTCTCTATCACAGAAACTTATAGTCATCACCACCACTATGCTCACCTTCGGTATGGGAGCTTCCACCCAGGCCCTCTTCGCGAGGGTGGGCGGCGGCATCTACACCAAGGCCGCCGACGTGGGGGCAGACCTCGTGGGCAAGGTCGAGACCGACCTGCCGGAGGACGACCCTCGCAACCCTGCCACCATCGCCGACAATGTCGGGGACAATGTAGGAGACGTGGCCGGTATGGGCGCGGACCTCTACGAGTCCTACTGCGGCTCGATTCTCTCTACGATGGCGCTCGGTGCGTCGGCATTCTTCGCCGCCGGTCCGGAGTATCAGATGAAGGCCATCCTCGCGCCTATGCTCATCGCCGCCGTCGGAGTGGCGCTCTCCGTGATTGCCATCTTCACCGTGCGCACCCGCGAGGGCGCCGGGATGCGGGAGCTGCTCAAGTCGATGAGCTTCGGCACCAACCTCGCCGCCGTGCTCAGCGCCGTCGCGACCTTCGGGATTATGTACCTCGTGGGCCTCGACAACTGGCTCGGACTCTCGTTCTCTGTGGTGAGCGGCCTGCTGGCCGGAGTCGTAATCGGCAAATCCACCGAATATTACACCTCCCACTCCTATAAGCCGACCCAACAGCTTGCAGAGGCTGCGCAGACCGGTCCCGCCACCGTCATCATCAGCGGAGTGGGCCTCGGAATGCTCTCCACCGCCATCCCGGTGGTGACCATCGCGGTCGCCATCATCCTTGCCTATCTCTGCGCCATCGGATTTGACGTGCAGAATATGGTCAGTGCCACCAACCTCTCGCTCGGCCTCTACGGAGTCGCCATCGCTGCGGTCGGGATGCTCTCGACTCTCGGCATCACCCTTGCCACTGACGCCTATGGCCCTATCGCGGACAACGCGGGCGGCAACGCGCAGATGAGCGAGCTCGACCCGGAGGTGAGGGAGCGCACCGATGTGCTCGACGCCCTCGGCAACACCACCGCCGCCACCGGCAAGGGATTCGCTATCGGTTCGGCCGCGCTCACCGGCCTCGCGCTTCTCGCTTCCTATATCGAGGAGATCAAGATTGCGCTCGTGCGCGTCGGGGAGGCGGTCGTCGGAGTTGGCGGTCGCCTGATCGAGAACGCGTCCGATGCGAGCATACTCGACATTCTGGCCTATTACAAGGTTGATATTATGAACCCTGCCGTGATAGCCGGGGTGTTCATCGGGGCGATGATGGCGTTCCTCTTCTGCGGCCTGACTATGAATGCGGTAGGCCGCGCCGCCGGCAAGATGGTGAGCGAGGTGCGCCGCCAGTTCCGCGAGATCAAGGGCATCCTCACCGGCAAGGCGACTCCGGAATATGACCGCTGCGTGGAGATTTCCACCCGCGCCGCCCAGAAAGAGATGCTCGTGCCGTCGCTCGTGGCGATCGTGGTCCCTGTCGTGACGGGTATGCTGCTCGGCGTGGCCGGCGTGATGGGCCTGCTCATCGGCGGCCTCGGCTCCGGCTTCGTGCTCGCCATCTTTATGGCCAACTCCGGCGGCGCCTGGGACAACGCCAAGAAGTTCGTCGAGGAGGGCAACTTCGGCGGCAAGAACTCCGACTCCCACCACGCTACGGTGGTCGGGGACACGGTAGGCGACCCGTTCAAGGATACCTCCGGCCCGTCCCTCAACATCCTCATCAAGCTGATGAGTATGGTCAGCATCGTGATGGCCGGCCTCA
>CAVILJ010000035.1:0-19344 GCA_963643555.1 Acetatifactor sp. | reverse complement strand
GCCGTTGGAATCACCCTGGGTGATGCCTACTATGATTTTGTCGTTCTGCATATATGTTCTTTATCTTGATTCCGTTACATCCCGGGATGGGCCGCATCGCCGCCGCCGGCCTCCTCGCCGGGCGGGTTTCCGTCAGGCCCGGGACATCCGCCCCGCAGGGCAGAGAGATACCCCTCGTCCTTCGGCAGAGCGGGCAGCGAATACGCCTCCACCGCCAGTCGGTCGCAGCGCTCGTTCTCCGGATGTCCGGCGTGCCCCTTGATCCAGAAGAACTTCAGCGAGAAGCGGGAGGCGAGAGCGTCGAACTGCGCCCATAGGTCCAGGTTCTTCCTGCGCTTCCAGCCCTTGGTAACGCTGCCCACCACATAGGTGGAGTCGCTGAACACCAGCACTTCCGCCCCCTCCCAGCGTATCGCCTCCAGACCGCGGATGACGGCGAGAAGCTCCATCCGGTTGTTGGTGGTCAGCGCGTAGCCGCCGGAGAGCTCCCGGCACAGGGGGCCGCACTTGAGCACGACACCGTAGCCCCCCGGACCCGGATTGCCGCTCGCGGCCCCGTCGGTATATAGATATATGGGAGCTTTTGTTGGCATTTCGTGCAAATTTAACTATTTTTGTGCGATTAACGATGAAAAATCACAATATGGGTAACAAGCGTTCAATTATAGTCACGGGCGGAGCCGGCTTCATAGGCAGCCACGTGGTGCGGCTGCTGGTCAACAAATACCCGGAATACAGGATAGTCAATGTGGACAAGCTGACCTATGCCGGCAATCTCGAGAACCTCAAGGACATAGAGGGCGCGGAGAACTACCGCTTCGTGCGTGCGGACATCTGCGACTTCGACGCGATGCTCTCCCTGATGCGGGAGGAGAAGACCGACGGAGTGATACATCTCGCTGCGGAGAGCCACGTGGACCGCTCTATCAGAGACCCTTTCACCTTCGCGAAGACCAATGTCCTGGGCACCCTGAGCCTGCTTCAGGCGGCGCGTCTCCATTGGGAGAGCCTGCCGGAGAAGTACGAGGGCAAGAGGTTCTACCATATCTCCACCGATGAAGTCTACGGTGCGCTTGAGATGAACCGTCCGGACGGCTGCCCGGGAGGCGGAGAATGCGGGGGCGGCCCTTTCGGGGACAAGTTCTTCACCGAGGACGTGAAGTATCAGCCGCACAGCCCCTACAGCGCCAGCAAGGCGTCGAGCGACCACTTCGTGAGGGCGTTCCACGACACCTACGGGATGCCCACCATCGTCACCAACTGCTCCAACAACTACGGCCCGTACCAGTTCCCGGAGAAGCTTATCCCACTCTTCATCAACAATATACGCCACCGCCGTCCGCTTCCGGTCTATGGCAGGGGGCAGAACGTGCGCGACTGGCTCTATGTGGAGGACCACGCGAGGGCGATAGACCTTATCTTCCACAAGGGCACGACAGCCGACACCTACAACATCGGCGGCTTCAACGAGTGGAAGAACATCGACATCGTGAAGACCCTCATCAAGGTCACGGACAGGGTGCTGGGCCGTCCTGAGGGGGCTGACGAGGATTTGATAACATACGTCACCGACCGCGCGGGACACGACCTCCGCTACGCCATCGACTCCACCAAGCTCAAGCGCGAGCTGGGCTGGGAACCCTCGCTCCAGTTCGAGGAGGGCATAGAGCGCACCGTGCGCTGGTATCTCGACAACCAGGAATGGATGGACAGGGTGACGAGCGGCGAATACGAGAAGTACTACGAGCAGATGTACAAGGGCAGATAGATGAGAAGTCTACTGAAACTGATTCTGACTGCCCTTATCCTGAGCTGCACCGCCGGACCGGTCGCGGCGCAGCTTGCGCTCGAACGCCCGGACAGCCTCAACGCCCGCCTGGACCGCAAACTAAGGAAAGGCCCCGACACGGAGTTCAGGGCGACCCAGCTCATCGCTCCGGCTGCCTTTTTCACCTCCGGGGTGCTGGTCCACTGCTTCGCCCACGACAGCTTCGACAACTATATGCGCGAGCGAACCCAGGGCTGGCGGGGCGACGCTCCCAAAGCCATCATCGACAACTATATACAATATGTTCCTTTCGCCTTCGCTGTAGGACTCGGCGCTCTGGGGGTGGACACCGAGCACAAGTTCACGGATAGGGCGATAGTCTGCGGCATCTCCGCGCTCAGCCTCATCGTGATCACACGGGGGATGAAGGCGGCTGTCAATTCGCCGCGCCCCGACGGATCCGACAACAATTCCTTCCCCTCCGGGCACACGGCCACCGCATTCACCGGGGCGGAGTTCGTCCGTATGGAATACGGCTGGGGCTGGGGAGCCTGCGCATATGTACTGGCCACGGGAGTCGGTATGCTCCGTATGAACAACGACAAGCACTGGTTCAGCGACGTGCTCGCCGGCGCGGGCGTGGGCATATTGAGCGCACACGTGGGCGAGTGGCTGCTCGTGCCGACCAGACGGCTCTTCCGGATGGACGTGTCGCTGCTCCCGGAACTTGACCCGATAAGCGGTTCGGCTGGTGTAAACCTAGCCCTAAAATTCTGATAACCACTAACTTATGACTACCCCCCCCCTATTATCACAAAATGCTTGACAGATTTAAATACAGGTTTCTTGACAAACGGTTCATCTTCACGATGGACCTCTGCCTGTCGCTGATCGCATCCATAGCAGTCGCCATCATAGCTTTCTTCTGCCGTGTGGATGCCGTCGAATCCCGCTCATTCAACACCGTCTGGGGGCTGTCTTCTTTCTTCGCCTCCGCTCTGATGTTCTATCTTCTCAAGACCTACACGATCATCATCCGCCACTTCTCCTTCAAGGACACCGCCCTCTTCGGGCTGGCTATGACCGGCAAGGTGGTGATAATGGGCGTCGTGCTGGCCGTCACGGAGACTTTCGGGTCCAGCGTGCTGCTGATGCTGGTGGCCGATGCGCTGCTCTCGCTGGTGGTGCTATGTATGGTGCGCCTGCTTATGATCGTGGTCTATGAGAGCTACAAATCCCGCCTGCGTGAGGCCCAGAAGCGCCTCCGGGTGCTGGTCTACGGCACGAGCGACAAGTCCGCGGCCACGGTGACGAGGCTTCGCGGCTCGACCCACTACGACATCGTGGGTTTCCTGACCCCTGACGGCAGCCTGCTCGACACGAAGTTCTGCGACAAGCCGCTCTATATACTCGGGGATGAGCTTTCGTTCGCGAAGATCTCCGAAGAGCTCTCGCTGGGAGGCGTGATATTCGCGACCGACGCCGACGTGCAGCACGAGCAGGGCAATCTCGTGGGTCTCTGCACCAAGTTCGGGCTGAAGATGCTCATCGTGCCAACCATCGACCAGCTGGACGCGGAGGGGAGCGAGGGCAGGCTCAATGTGCGCGAGGTCAAGATCGAGGACCTGCTCGGCAGGGAGGAGATAAAGATCTCGCTCGACGCCATCAAGGCCCAGTTCAAGGACAAGGTGGTGATGGTGACCGGGGCCGCCGGCTCCATAGGTTCGGAGCTCTGCCGCCAGCTCGCCGGCTTCGGCATCAGGAAGCTGGTGCTCTACGACAACGCCGAAACCCCGATGCACAACCTCCGTCTTGAACTCGACCGGACTTTCCCCGAGCTGGACTACGTGCCGGTCATCGGCGACGTGCGGCTGAAGCCGAGGCTCGACTTCGCGTTCAGGACATACAGACCTCAGGTAGTCTTCCACGCCGCGGCCTACAAGCACGTGCCGCTGATGGAGGAGAACCCTTGCGAGGCGGTGCTGGTCAATGTGGCGGGCACCCGCAACGTGGCTGACAAGTGCGTGGAATACGGTGTCGGGAAGATGGTGATGATCTCCACCGACAAGGCCGTGAACCCTACCAACATAATGGGCTGCACCAAGCGTCTGGCGGAAATCTATGTGCAGAGCCTCGGGCTCGCCATCGAGAGCGGAAAGACTCCGGGCAAGACCGAGTTCGTCACCACCCGCTTCGGCAACGTATTGGGCTCCAACGGTTCGGTGATACCGCGCTTCCGCGAGCAGATCGCCGCCGGAGGGCCGGTGACCGTGACCGACAGAAATATCACCCGCTTCTTTATGACCATCCCGGAGGCGTGCAGTCTCGTGATGGAGGCGGCCACCCTCAAGACCGAGAACCGCATCTGCGTCTTCGATATGGGCCATCCGGTCAAGATTGACTCGCTCGCGAGACGGATGATCGAGCTCTCCGGGCTCGTGCCGGACAAGGACATACAGATAGTCTACACCGGGCTTCGTCCGGGCGAGAAGCTCTACGAGGAGGTGCTCTCCAATGTGGAGAATACGGAGCCTACCGTGCACTACAAGATACGCATCGCCAAGGTGCGCCAGTACGACTGGCAGGAAGCTCTCAAGGTAGTGGACGAGCTGGAGAGGCTCAGCCGCGAGGTGGAAATCCCGGATATGGTCAGGCTGATGAAGCGGACCGTGCCGGAGTATGTCTCCAATAATTCAAGATTTCAGGAATACGACAGTAAATGAAAGTGCTGGTGACCGGCGCCGCCGGATTTATAGGTTTCCACTTGACGCGGCGGCTCCTCGGGAGGGGGGACATTGTGGTGGGCATCGACAATCTCAACGACTACTACCCCGTGGCACTGAAGCGGGCGAGGCTCGCCGAGATAGGCGACAACCCGCATTTCCGCTTCATCGGGATGGATATCGCCGACAGGCAGGCTCTGCCGGAGCTCTTCGCGGAGGAGAGTTTCGACGCGGCGGTGAACCTGGCCGCCCAGGCCGGGGTGCGCTACTCGATAGAGAACCCCTGGGCCTATGTGGACAGCAATCTGGTCGGCTTCGTCAACGTGCTGGAGTGCTGCAGGCACTATCCGGTGAAGCACCTTGTATATGCCAGCTCCAGCAGCGTCTACGGCGGCAATGACAAGACCCCGTTCAGCGAGGAGGACAAGGTGGACAGTCCGGTGAGCCTCTACGCCGCCACCAAGAAGTCTGATGAACTTATGGCGTCCTGCTACTGCAATCTGTACGGCATCAAGGCTACGGGCCTCAGGTTCTTCACGGTCTACGGGCCGTGGGGCAGGCCGGATATGTCCCCGATGCTCTTCGCCTCCGCCATCAGCGCGGGCCGTCCGATCAAGGTCTTCAACAACGGCGATATGATGCGCGACTTCACCTATGTGGACGACATAGTGGAGGGTGTGGTGAGGGTGCTGGACAAGGCGCCGCAGACGCACGAAGTCTATAATATCGGCTGCAGCAGTCCGGTCAGGCTGATGGACTTCATCGGCGAGATCGAGAACGCCCTCGGACGTCCCGCCGAGAAGACGATGCTCCCTATGCAGCCCGGGGACGTCTATCAGACCTACGCAGACACAAGCAAGCTGGAGCGCGACTTCGGCTACAGGCCGGGAGTCACCCTCCACGAGGGGATTGCCAGGTTCATAGAGTGGTATAAATCAGACAAGAATCCTTTAAAATGAATTTAGACAAGATTCTACAGTTATTCGTAGTCAAGGAGAAAAAATTCTTCCCGCTTTTCGAGCAGTCGGCGGAGAACATCAAGAAGGCTGCCGAACTTCTGCTTGAGCAGACCAGGGAGGACGATGCCGACAAGCGCAGAGTCTTTGCGCACCGCATCAAGGAATGCGAGACCCTCGGCGACAGAATTACCGACAAGATCATAGACGAGCTGCTCGAAGCGGTGGTGACCCCGTTCGACAGGGACGACATCCACCAGCTCGCGGAGGATATGGACACCTTCCTCGACTGCATCCGCGACTGCTCCAAGAAGATAGCCATCTACCAGCCCAAGGACCCGAGCCGCAAGGTCATCGAGATTGCGGAATATGTGCTGCGCGACGCCGAGATTCTGCTTCAGATTACGGGTCTCTTCGAGCGGATGAGAGACAGGGTCAAGGAGCTCGACACGCTCTGCGACAGCATCAAGGAGAACGAACACATAGTGGACGACATCTACGAGTCCTATATGAGCAATCTCTTCGAACTGGAGAAGGACCCGATAGAGCTGGTCAAGAAGAAGAACATAATTCAGGCGATAGAAGACACCTCCGACGTAGCCAAGGGGCTGGCCAGCACGATAAGGAGCATAGTCGTCAAGATGGGATAGCGGATGATAGCGATAGTACTGCTCACCGCGCTCATCGCGCTCGCATTCAGCTTTACCAACGGGATGAACGATGCGGCCAACTGCATCGCTTCCGCAGTCGCTACCAAGGCCCTCTCGCCCAAGGTCGCCGTGGCCTGGTCTGCGTTCTGGATTATCTCGGCCCTGTTTTTCTTCGACCTCACTGTGGCTTCCACTATGGGAAGCGGCATAGTGAGCGAGAGCTGCATAGATGTCTATGTCATCCTCGCCGCCCTGCTGGGTTCCGTCTTCTGGGTCTTCGCCTGCACCCATCTCGGACTTCCGATCTCGGCTTCGCACGCCCTGATCGGCGGGCTGATCGGCCCGGTATGGTTTGTCTACGGCTCGGGCTATCTGGTGGCGGACGGCATATTCAAGACTCTGGCATTCATAGTGATAGCCCCGCTCATCGGAATGTTGATGGGTTTCGCGCTCAACTGCCTCTTCCTTTTCATCTGCCGCCGCTTCAAGGCGCGCAGGGTGGACAAGGTGTTCAGGGTTCTGCAGATCATCTCCTGCGCGGAGTTCTCTATGGGATTCGGGGCTAATGACGGCCAGAAGACTATGGGCATCATCGCGGTGCTGCTGTCCTCGGCTTTCGCCGCCGACCCGCAGAACGGGCTGCTCCGCTTCCTCTACGGCGATGCCTGGCAGGCCGCCGTCGCGTCGGGCCACAGCGGCTTCTTCGTCCCGCTCTGGCTTGAGCTGCTCTGCTACGGACTCATCGCTCTCGGCACTGTCACCGGCGGCTGGAAAGTGATCCGCACGCTCGGCGACGGTCTGAGCAAACTCACCCCGATGCAGGGATTCTGCGCCGAGGGTTCCGGGGCTGCGACCCTGATTATGACGGCGCTCTTCGGCATACCGGTCAGCACCACGCACACCATCACCGGCTCCATCATCGGTACCGGTCTCACGAGGGGTGTGAAGAGGGTCAAGTGGATGACCGCCAAGAATATAGTCTGGGCCTGGGTGCTCACCATCCCGGCCGTGGTGTTAATCTCCGGCCTTATCTATCTGGCTATGGTGAACTGGTTTGGAGTTCCCGTCAAAGTACTCTAGGACCGCCCTGAATACTGAAACCCTGTCGCTGTCCTCCAGCAGCGTCTCGAGCGGCACGGCCATAGCCGCAACCTTGCCTCCCCGCACCGCGGCGTATGTCGCCGCTCCGTAAGACGATCGCGGGTAGCGAAGCCAGACGCCGCTTCCGGCTCCGACCGGGTAGATGCCGTCGGGAGACTCCACACAATAAACTTCCGGATTGAGCCCGCAGGAGTAGCGCATCCCGTCCACAAGACCGCTCCTGCTGCCCGCAGGGGTGCTGAGCCTGTAGCCCAGAGACTTGGCGGAGAATGCCCTTGCCGTGCTGTCGGAGGCGATGTTCGCGCCGGAGATGAAGAGCGCCCCGCCGTCTTCGAGGAAGAGGGTGAGCGCATCGCGCAGCGCCTCCGGGAAGACGGGGTGTCTGTCCCCGCCCTGCTTGCCGCAGATGAGGTCCACGATGTGTCTGCCGCCGCCGGAGTTGCGGCAGAATGCGCTGCGGGAGGCCGAACAGAACGGGTGTCCCAGCTCCATCAGGGCTCTGCCGTGTATGTATGGGTAGTCGAAACTGTTGCCGGCTATGACTTCGCCTGCACGCTCGTCGAGGCACGCCCCGAAGCCCGGGTAGTCGTTGTCTACGAATCCGGCGATGCGGCTGAACTCATAGCTCTCCCCGATGTGGCTAATGTCCCGGATGTAAGGGACTCCGCCGTCCTTGCGCACGTCGAAGCCCGCATATTCCTTCCCGTCAATGGATGCAGGCGCTGAAACGCGGTAGAAATTGTTGACTATCAATACTGTGTCTTTGACCCCCGCACCGTCGGGAATGCCGGCGGAGAGTATTTCGGACGGGAAGCTGCGGCCTCCGTCGTTGAACGCCTCCACCTTGAAGCTGTAGATGTGGCCCCGCTCCAGAGGGAGCTCGATGCTGGTGGAGAGCGTCTCCGTCCCGGAGTCGAAAGCCCCGCCGTCCCTGCGGGTGTAGACGATATAGCCCCGGCTCGCGGCGGTCGGCTCTTTCGGGTCGGCGGTCGGACTCCATTCCAGGCGGACTCTCCCGTCCGGGATCAGCTCTGCGGAGAAGTCCTGCACCGGCAGCGGCTGCACGGCGTAAGGGCAGCCGTAGTATTCGCTGAGGGTCTTGAGTATACCCTTGTAGACGGCCCTGCCGACCGTGAAGCGGAACGCGGGGTCGAGACCGTATTTCATATCGGCGAAGTTCTGGTGGCTGAGCAGCTCCAGTATCATCGCCGGGACTCCCGCCGTGCGGCACTCGCTGTAGCTCTTGTCCCAGAGCCCCCTGCGTGTCCACTCCGGGTCGAAGTCGCTGCGTATGTCTTCCACGACCTGGCTCTGCACGTAGTCGCAGAGCAGGCGGCTGACGATGCGGTCGCGCCCGTCGGAGAACTCGCGCTCACCCTCGTTGCGCAGGCTGTAGATGGCAAGCGTGCCTATCGTCGTGTCGGCCTGCGCTATGCCTGCGTCGGTGTGGAAGGCCAGCGCGAGGTCGAAGGGGATGTCCTTCTGCTCGTGCATCATAGTGGTCCAGCGTCCCCGGGCCGCGTAGTCGTTGGTGTAGTCGCCGTCCCAGTTGCGGGTGACTGTCGTATCGGCCCCCGCCCACTGCATCCAGTAGTGCGCCCCCTCCGCCGAGCTCGCCATCCCGGAGGTCGTGCCTCCGCGCTCGAGTTTGCCCATGCCCCCGCCTATCTTGACCGCATCGGCGGTGACGCAGAGCCCTGTCTCGCCCCTGTTGTCAAGGGTCACGCAGCTGTCGCTCCCCGGCGCGAACTCGAAGGTGCCGAGATATATCCAGGTGCCTCCGCCGCGTCTCTGGTTGACGCTGAACGAGGTCTGTCCTCCCAAATGGTGCACGGTGTAGCGTGCCGCAGGGTTGCTGTTGTCCAGAGTCCGGTACGACACATAGACCGCGTATTCACCCCTTTCCTCGACCGGGGCGGTCCAGCGGACACTTGCGTCCGGCTTCGGGGAGCAGTCCGCCTTGCGGGCGGTGCCTGCGGTGAAGGGATTGTCGGAGAAGGTATAGCTCCGCTTGAAGTCGGCGAAGCCCTCGCCCGCGTCCTTCCAGCCGCCTTTCTCCTGATATGAGCCGCTCCTGCGCAACTCGCCTGTCCTTTCGCCCGGGAATGGCGGGTCGTTGTCTATGATGTATTCGCGGCGCTGGATATCCCTCTCTCTCGGGGTCATCACATAGGCCCCGGAGTTCTCCAGCATCGGCATCAGGAACGGGAGAACGAAGCTCTGGGTGAACATATCCTCCACCGTGCCGTGCAGGGGGGCGCGCTGCCAGGACCAGGCACCGCGCTGGTCGTCATAGTATCTGCCGTGGCTCTGCCAGAGCGCTATAATCCTGCCGTCCAGCCCCTTG
Source organism: Acetatifactor sp. (assembly GCA_963643555.1). Lineage (GTDB taxonomy): Bacteria > Bacteroidota > Bacteroidia > Bacteroidales > UBA932 > Cryptobacteroides. The sequence continues at coordinate 9,799 of CAVILJ010000035.1, read as the reverse complement.
GGGTATTTGCGGGCTCCGACTCTGCGGACAAATCCGGGGTCAGATGTGCGCGGGTCGGCGATGCTTCGTGAATAGCCGGACGGACGTCCGTCGGAGCCGAGATGAGGCAGGGTGAGGTCGGAGAGGCGGTAGCGGTTGGTATAGACCTCGCCGAGCGAGTAGCCCTCGGCAACGGAGCGCATCTCGCTCCGCAGCTCGCGGTAGAACCACTGGAGGTCCTCCTCGTGCCAGGGATAGTAGGAGAGTTCGGGGGAGAAGTAGAGGTCCAGCTTCTTACCCCTGACCTTGACCCGGTTCATCTTGAGCTGCTCGTCTACGCCGGTGTGGGAGAGAAGCCTCAGCCTCAGGGTGTCGCAGACGGGCGCGAAGTCCTTGGCCTTCGGAGTGCCGCCGTAGGCCGCCCCGAGGCTCAGCAGACAGAAGAGGGGGAGCAGTGCGGCCAGGCGCTTCATCTTCCGGCCCTCCTTGATTTTCCGTTTCTCTTCGATATGAAGAGGTTTATGAAGAACGTCAGCACTGTGGCTATGCCTATCGCGAGGCAGTCGGCCTCGAAGTCCCCGATGTCCTCGCTGCGGTAGGGGAGAGTCCCCTGGATAATCTCCGTGAGACCGGCGAAAATGCAGGAGAACGAGCAGATGCAGAGCAGCGACACGACAGCCTTGCCGGCTGTCTTGGGCTTGCCGCCGAAGGCGAAGAAGCCTATGACGGGGGCGGGGAAGAACATACAGAAATGCACCACCTTGTCCATCGGGATGCCGAAGAGGGTCTTCTGGATGTCCGGGAGGCGGTCGAAATGTCCGAAGCAGAGGAATGCGACCCCGGCCAGATAGATGACGAGCAGTATGCGGAATATGTCAGAGAGTCTGCATTTCATAGAGTTTCCTGTAATATCCGTCCATCTCGATGAGTTCGTCGTGGCGGCCCCTCTCGACGATGCGGCCCTCGTTCATCACGATGATTTCGTCCGCCTTGCGCACGGTGCTGAGCCTGTGGGCGATGGAGATGGTGGTGCGCCGGCTCATCAGGTAGTCCAGCGCATCCTGCACCATCCTCTCGGACTCGGTGTCGAGCGAAGCCGTGGCCTCGTCGAGGATGAGTATCGGAGGGTTCTTGAGTATGGCTCTCGCGATGCTGAGGCGCTGCCTCTGGCCTCCGGAGAGCATCACGCCCCGGTCGCCGATGCAGGTGTTGTAGCCCTCCGGCTTCTCGATGATGAACTCGTGGGCGTTGGCAATCTTCGCCGCCGCCACCACCTGCTCCATCGTGGCATTCTCGACCCCGAAGGCTATATTGTTGAATATCGTGTCATTGAACAGGATCGGGTCCTGATTGACATTGCCTATCAGGGCCCTGAGGTCGCGGGTGCTGACTTCCCTTATATCCACTCCGTCCAGCAGGATGCTGCCCCCCGTCGGGTCGTAGAATCTCGGGATGAGGTCCACGAGCGTGGATTTGCCGGCCCCGCTCGCGCCCACGATGGCTATGTTCCTGCCCTTCGGGATGCTGAGGCTCACGTCGTGCAGCACTTCGCGCCCGCTCTCGTAGCTGAAGCTGACGTCGCGCAGCTCTATGCTCTTCTCGAACGAGTTGAGCCGCTTCGGATCGGCAGGCTCGGCGATATTGTCCTCCGCATCGAGGATGACGTCGATCCTCTCCATCGAAGCGAGACCCTTCGGTATGCCGTAGGCCGCCCTGGAGAGGTCCTTGATAGGCTGGATGACGCTGTAGAGTATGGCCATATAAGCCATAAAGCTCGGGGCGTCGATGACGGAGTGCTCGCCGAGTATCAGGGTGCCGCCGAACCAGAGCACGATGGCGATCATCACCGAGCCGAGCAGCTCGCTCACCGGGTGGGCGCTGGACTGGCGGATGGCTACGCGGTTGTTCTTGTTGCGCATCGCCTCCGTGACGGCGTCGAAGCGCTCGGACATCTTCTTCTCCGCGAGGAAGGCCTTGATGATTCTCAGGCCTCCGAGAGTCTCCTCCACCTGGCTCATCGTGTCGCTCCAGTAGCGCTGCGCCTCTATGGACTGCGCCTTGAGCTTTCGTGCGATGGCGCTCATCACCCCTATCATCGCCGGGGCGAAGACTATCGTGAAGAGCGTGAGTTCCCAGGACATCCTGAACAGCACACCGAGGTATATCAGGATGAGTATAGGGTTCTTGATCAGCATTTCGATGGTGCTGGTGATGGAGTTCTCCACCTCCTGCACGTCGCCGCTGATGCGGGCCATTATGTCGCCCTTGCGCTCCTGGCTGAAGAAGGCGAGCGGCAGGGAGAGTATCTTGTCGTAGATCTCCATCCTCATATCCTTGACCACCCCGGTGCGGATCGGCACCATCACCGCGGCGGCCCCGAAGTAGCAGGACGTCTTGAGCAGCACTATGCCGCAGAATATCAGGCAGAGCATCAGCAGGATGCGGCTCGGACCGTAGACGGCGATGAACTGCGAGACGTAGTAGTAGGCGTTGTTGGTGATCTCGTTGAACGGCATCCCACGGTGCCAGGGGATGAATTCGTAGCTGTGCTCCCCGACGTTGAAGAGGATCTGGAGTATCGGGATGAGCAGGGAGAACGAGAATACGTTGAACACCGCCGAGAGGATGTTCAGCACGACCGAACCGGCGACATATTGCTTATATGGTGCGACGTAGCGCTTGAGTATTTGCCAGAATTCCTTCATCGGGAAGCAAAGTTAACAATATTATCCGATTTCAAACAGGGGCGAGGCGGTCATCCTCGGCAGCACCGCCAGACGGACGGCGGGGTCGAGCACGGCTCTGGAGCAGTCGAAGGCGAGGCGGAAAGTGTTGTTGTGCTCGCTTCGGTGGCAGAGGAAGACATTGCGGAGTCCCTCGTGGGCGAACTCCCGTATGGCTTCGGCACATTCTTCGTTGGAGAGGTGCCCATACCCGCCGCGCACCCTCTCCTGCAGTTCCTCGGGATAGGGGCCGTGAAGCAGCATATCGGGGTCGTAGTTGGACTCGATCACCACGCAGTCCGCCTGCCGGGCGAGGTCGATGGCAGTCTTGGTCATCCTCCCGATGTCAGTCATTATCACGAACTTGAACTCGTCGAGCAGGAGCGCGTAGCCCACGGTCTGGGTCGCGTCGTGCGGGACTTCGAAGCAGCGCGCCCGGATGCGGCCCGGGACTATCTCGTTCCAGCCTTCGCCCAGAGTGCGCCTGTGTGGGGCGAGGTGCTCTCCGGTGATGACTCTTCTCTGGAGGGCGGGGAGCAGCTCCGGGGTCGCCCAGACCGGCTTGCCGAGGTGCTTGCAGAATGAGCCCAGCGAGCGTATGTGGTCCATATGGTCGTGGGTTATGAGTATCGCGTCGATATTGTCGCAGCTGAGCGAGTCCTTTGAGAACTCCTTCCCGAGCCGGCGCGGGCTGACTCCGGCGTCGACCAGCACCCCGCATTCGCAGAGCGTGTCGTCGAATATTCCTATGAAGTAGCAGTTGCCGCAGCTTCCGGACGAGAGCGACTTGAACTTAATCTTCTTCATCCTTGCAGTATTTGGAGATGACGCTGTAGGAGTCCGCGACTCCCAGCTCGCCCGCCCTCGACAGGTCGATACAGCCTTTCTCCTTGTCTTTCAGATATATGAGCACGAGTCCTCGGTTGAAGTAGGCGTCGCCCATATAAGGGTAGAGCTTGACGGCCATATCGTAGTTCTCTATCGCGCTGACAAACTGCGACGAGAGGCACTGCAGGTTGCCGAGATTGAAGTACAGATACGGGATGTCCGGAAGTATCTTGAGGGCCTCGCGTATGTCGGCTATGGCCTCCGAGTAGTCGTAGCTGCGCTCCACCTTGGTGCTGACCCGGGCGCGTGCGGCGCCTTCGGTGTCCATCGAGAGGGTCTGCACGTTGCCTTCGAGCGAGGCGATAAAGTCGGTCATCTCGGCCTTCAGCACGCCCCGGTTCATCAGGTAGAAGGCCTTGTAGTAGCGGGCGTACTTATCTCTGTCGGTCCCGTCCTCCGCAGTGGCCACGGCCTTGTCGAACCATTGCAGGGCGGAGTTGAACTGCCTGTTCTGCAGCTCCTGGAGTCCCTTGACGAAACACTCTTCGGCGGTGGAGCTGAAGACATAAGTCGTCGGTCCGGAGGTGGTGACGTTGCCTATCGACATAGGCAGCGGCGAAGCGTCCACGAACCTGTCTATCAGGGCGTTCTCGTATTTCTTCGCCACGAGGGTCGAGCCCCGCTCCTCCTTCTCGTCGGTGAGCCCGAAGCGGTAGAGCGGCCTGAGCCGGATGTCTATGTCGCGGTGCTGCAGGAGCTCGTTGTCGAAGTCCTTCTTGGCGAAGTCGGCGTCGAGCGCGATGAGCGAACTGTATTTGCGGGTGGTGTCGGCGAACGACGCCCCCTCCCCGCTCTTGGAGCGGTATTCCCTGACTTTCTCCTGAGCCGTCCTGTAGTCGGCCTTGGACTCGCGGGTGCGGCCCAGCATATTCTCCACATAGGAGCGGTTGAGGTAGGCCTTGGCGAAGTCGGGGTAGAGTTCGATGGACTTGTTGTAGTCCTCCAGGGCATCCATCCAGCGTCCCATCTCTATGAATATTGACGCCCTGTTGAAGTGGGCGAGCACGTTGCCGGGGTTGATGTCGATGACCCTGTCCATATCTTCGAGGGCCTCCTCGAACGCACCCACCTGGGCGTAGATGAGACTGCGGTTGTAGAGGGTCAGGGCGTTGCCCGGCTCGTGGCGCAGCACGGTGTTGAGGTCGGACATCGCTCCGTTGTAGTCTTTCTGCTCGTAGCGGATGAGAGCCCGGTTGAAGTAGGCGAAAGTGCTGGTGGAGTCGAGGTCTATCGCCTTGTCGAGGTCGCCGAGGGCCTCGGAGTACTGTCCGCGCTGCGAATACAGCCTTGCCCTGCGTATGTAGCCCTCCGGATCGAAGCGGTCCAGCCGGATGGCCCTGTTGTAGTCGGAGAGGGCCTTGAGGGTGTCGGCGAGGAAGAGGTAGGACGCGCCCCTGTTGAGGTAGGCCGCAGGGTCGCGGGGCTCTTTCTTGATGTATATGTCGAAGTCATTGACCGCGTCTTCGAACTTCTGCGCGAGAAATGACGTCACGCCCCTCGAGAAGTAGATGCCGCTCTGGCCCGGGCGCAGCTTGAGGGCCGTGTCGAAGTCCCGGTAGGCGGCGTCGTAGTCGCCGAAACGGCTGCGGGTGATGCCGCGATAGTGGTAGCCGTTGGTGAACACGGGGTTGAGCCTCACGGCGGTGTTGAAGTCGGAGTCGGCCCCCCGGAGGTCTCCGAGGTTGTATTTGGCTATCCCCCTGAAGAAGAAGCCCCAGTACTGGGTGGTGTCGAGCCGGGTGAGGATGTTGAAGTTCTCTATCGCCTGGGCGTACTTGCCGTCCGAGAGCGCCTGCCGCCCTCTCCACATGAAGACGTCTTTGTCGTACTGGGCGAGTGCGGAAGTTGCGCAGAAGAGCAGCAGAATTGTCGGCAGAAAGAACTTTTTCATTAATTTTGCAAAGATAACAATAATCGCTCCCGAATTGAAGCCGAGCCTTAAATTTATCTTCCTTTTGACCCTGCTGTCCGTCTGCGGTCCGCCCGTGCGGGCGGACGAGCCGCAGCTGAGGGACGAGCTGGAGTATCTGTCCGGTCCTGCTGCGGCAGGGCGCGGTTTCGGCTCCGCCGGCTCGCAAGGGGTCGCGTTCTACCTCCTCAGGCAGATGCGCAACGCCGGGCTGCGCACGACGGTGCAGACTTTCGAGTCGGGCGGCAGGAGCGGACGCAACGTAATCGGGGTGACGCCGGGCTGGTTCCGGAAGTATATAGTGATAGGGGCGTATTTCGACGGTCTCGGGACGCTCGACGGAGAGATTTACCCGGGGGCTGACTCCAACGCTTCGGGCGTGGCTGCGCTGCTCTGTCTCGCAAGAAGTCTTCCGGAGCTCTGCACAGGGGATACCGGGCTGATATTCGTGGCGTTCGACGGGCACAACTCCAGCCTCTCCGGCTCGCGGGCGTTTCTCGCCAAATACCGTTTCGAGTACCCGCTCTGCCAGATGGTTAACCTCGACATCCTCGGCTCCTCGCTCGTCCCGGTCCGCAAGGACCGCCCCGACTACCTCATCGCCCTCGGCGCTTCGTCGCACCGCTTCACCCTTGACCGAGCCAACCGCGAGACCGGACTCGACATCAGCTACGACTACTATGGCAGTCAGGCGTTTACGGACCTCTTCTACCGCAAGATAAGCGATCAGAAGTGGTTTCTGGAGGCCGGCATCCCCAGCGTGATGTTCACCTCCGGCATTACGCTCAACACCAACAAGACGGGCGATACCGTCTCCCGGCTCGATCTGCCCCTGCTCTCCAGGCGGGTCAGCCTCATCGGGCGCTGGATAGCATCGATGCTGTGAGAAATCGTACGGCGGCATCCGGCTTGTCGGGATTATTTTGTAAATTTGCGCTGCTTTCGGCAATTAAACTCAAACAGATATGGTTAAAGTCAATATCGAGGGTTGCAGCTCCTTTGTCAAGTCTGCAGATTATCAGGATTATGTACAGAAGGCCCTTGCCGCCTACGACACGCTTCAGGCGGAGAACGGCGCGGGCAGCGACTTCCTCGGCTGGAAGACCCTCCCGCTGGACATCCCGGAGCCGCTGATAGCGGACTGCGAGGCCATCCGTGACGAGTGGAAGTCCAAGGGAGTCGATCTCATCGTGGTCATCGGCATCGGGGGTTCGTATCTGGGCGCGCGCTGCGCGATAGAGGCTCTGTCCCACAGCTTCATCCGCAAGGATGGCGTGCCTCAGATCGTATTCGCCGGCAACAACCTCTCCGAGGAGTATCTTGCCGAGCTGATGGACCTTGTGGGCGAGAGGAATGCGGCCTGCGTGGTCATCTCAAAGTCCGGCACCACTACCGAGCCTGCGGTAGCGTTCCGCATCGTCAAGGCGCAGATCGAGAAGACCTACGGACGCAGCGAAGCCTCCGGGCGCATCGTTGCCATCACCGATGCGGTCAAGGGCGCTCTCAAGACTCTCGCGACCCAGGAGGGATATAAGACTTTCGTCGTGCCTGACAATGTCGGCGGACGCTACTCCGTGCTGACTCCCGTGGGCATACTGCCTATAGTGCTCGCCGGCTTCGATGTCCGCGCGATGCTGAGAGGGGCCGCCGCGGAGAGGGAGGAGCTCCTCAAGAAGTCGGAGGACAACCCTGCCGTGCAGTATGCCGCGATGCGCAACCTGCTCTACACCGTCCTCGGCAAGAAGGTAGAGATCCTCGTGACCTTCAACCCCAAGCTCCAGTATCTTGGAGAGTGGTGGAAGCAGCTCTACGGCGAGTCCGAGGGCAAGGATCTCAAGGGCATCTTCCCGGCATCCATCGTCTGCACCACCGACCTGCACTCTATGGGCCAGTTCATCCAGGAGGGCGACAGGGTGATGTTCGAGACCACTGTCAATGTGGAGAACTCCAACCGCGAGATAGTGATCGGAAGCGACCCGCAGAATCTTGACCAGCTCAATTACCTTGCTGGCAGTAGGGTCGAGCACTGCAACGCGATGGCCCGGCTCGGTACCAAGCTCGCCCACATCGACGGCGGCGTACCTCAGATGGAAGTCAGCATAGAGCGCATCAACGAGGAGAATCTCGGCGCAGCCTTCTATTTCTTCGAGTTCGCCTGCGGGGTGAGCGCATACCTGCTCGGCATCAATCCGTTCAACCAGCCGGGTGTGGAGGCCTACAAGAAGAATATGTTCGCGCTTCTCCGTAAGCCTGGCTACGAGGCCCAGACCGAAGCGATCCTGAAGAGGATATAGGATTGAGGGGAAGTTCCGAGCCGTCAGTCAGCCGGACTTCGGAGAGACTCCGTTCGCAAGTCTGCGCCTTGCTTCACTCCGGCCCCTCCCACAATCCGCTTCGTCCTGCTGACGCAGAACTCGCATCTTGCGGGCCCCGCCCCCTACCCGTGTCCGGGGGTGGACACGCTCTCCGAAGTCCGGCTGACTGAAAAGTCCCTGCTGAACTTTTCAGCCAGCCTCTTTCGTTGCCGGCAGTTCTGTCGTTGCGGCTACTCCCGTCCACGATTCGGGCCCCCGGAATGGACGGGAGGGGCGGTGCGGCGGAGCACAAACGCAAAACCGGTCCGGAGGCAAGCCCTTCGGACCGGTTGAGCATTATGGTGAATGCTGTCTCAGCTCATCATTGATAGTTGTAGGTCACGCCGTCGATAATCCAGCTGACATTGCGGTTGCCCGGATTGGTGTCCATAATGGAGGAGGTAATCGTCGTGCCGTCCTCATATTTGCAGTTTATGAACTCGATTGTGAACGAGTCTGATCCGCGAGGCACGACGAGGAAGTCCGCAGAGAATGTGCAGTTCTTTACAACAGTCTTGCTGTACGGGACAAGATTGGCATAGCCGCTTGTGCTCTTGCCGAACCGGCAGCCCGTGAAGGACACGAGTTCGAGACCGTTGGTGTAGGAAGTCCATCCCTTGAGTTCGCTGTCCGTAACCGTGATTTTGCCTGTGCCGGCATCGCAGTTGAACGGATAGGTATTGTCGAACAGGCAATTGTCGATCTTGACCTCTTCACCCGTATTCCAGATCATAACCCCACGGAAACCGGATTTTCTGAAGTCGCAGCCGCTGACGGTCGTCACGGACCCTGAGCCGTTGCTGACGGAGATGTCGCTGCCGTAAGTGGATTGACGGCCATCTGTGAAAGTGCATCCCGTGACAGTGGTATTGACTCCGTTCACGGCAATGCTTGATTTGCTTTCGCTGGCACCGTTTCCCTTGACAATCACATTGGCAATAGTGACATCCTTCGCCGATACGGTAGCCGTGGCGGAGCAGTCTATGACCTCGTTGCCGCTTTCTCCCTTAATGGTCACGCCATTGGCGACAGTCGTCGGGAGGGTGTAGGTGCCGGGAACAAGAGTGATGTTCGCGTTCTCGACAGATGTTGCCGTATCGAAGGAGTCCTGAGAAGCCGCCGGGGTGACCCCCTGCTTGGTAACATAATAGATGTCACCAATTTTTGTCGCCTGATAGCCATCGGCCAAGAAACTATGATGGCTATAGTTGTCCGCAGGGTTGAAATCCTTGAAAGTGCCGCCATAGACATTTATTGTGCCACGGACATAACCGTAAGCGGTGACGTCATTATAATCATACAAACAATAGTTTGCCTGGTCAACTTCTGCCTGATGTGTCACATTATTCAAAGGGGCCGCCTCAAAAGAGCCTCCATATATGTTGATGGTCCCGTTGTTTTGGGCCCAACAAGCGCCAGGACCGTCCGGGTCGTCACCTTCGCAGGTGAATTTGAGGCCGCTGACATTGATGGTGCCTCCGGCAGCCAGAAGGCAGCATCCGCCATCAAGAGCTTTCATAGTGGCATTTTTAATATCGGCCACTCCGTCGTCAATTACCGCAATGCAAGCATTGGCTCCCTCGAAATACACCTCATTGACAGTCAGTTTGCCGGAATAGACATTGATAAGTGCATTGTCGTCTCCTGTCGTATTTGCGGCGACCATCTTTCCGTTCCCTGTGACGGTCAAATCACCGCCATTGACCACAAGCGCACGGCATCCGGTCCCGTCTATTGTCTTCCCGTTCAGGTCAAGAGCAACGGTTTTGCCGGATGATAATGTGATTGACTCAGTAACAGTCAGGTCTTCAGCGAGCCTTGCTGAACCGCCGTTGGCGAAAAGGGCCTCAAGGGCAGCGGTGCAGTTGATGTTCTCAAGATCAACCGGATTGTCCGGATCGTCGAAGTCAGGGCCGACCACGATGCTGTGGATGAGCTGGGAGGTG
>CAVILJ010000034.1:0-20296 GCA_963643555.1 Acetatifactor sp. | reverse complement strand
TCCTGATAGATGACGGCGGCAAGCAGCCTCCAGTCCCAGCCGAGCGAGTCGGCGTGTGTGCGTATGAGGCTGTCGTAGGGGCTTATGCTGCCCCGCCTCCTGCTGCGGAAGGCGTCGAACCTCTTGAGGTAGCTGTCGCTGACCTCGTCGTGCTCCTCGCACTCGTGCCACTCGGCGAGCCAGCGGTTGACGTCGTCCATATTGCAGTGGTCGTCGTGGCGCATCAGCCACACGCAGAGGCTGTCCACCGGCATCGATACCAGCACGCTGTCGGTGCGGAGGCTGTCCTCCAGAGGCACGACCAGGATGTCCACCCGCCCGGCCTTGAGCGAGTCGAGCCAGGAGACGCCGCCCCGCGTGATGTCTATCTCGACGGTCTGGCCGTTGCTTTCGGCGTAGCGCTCAAGCAGATAGTAGTTGTAGCCCACGATCAGGGCCTTCTTGCTCCCGCTCATCCGGGTGAGCTCCAGCACGCTGCGTATATGCGGCCTGATGGTCTCCGGCTCCGGCTTAGGACGGCACAGGGATGCGACGAATGAAGCCGCAATAAGGACTGCGGTCAATATCAGCACCACTATTGCCGGGGTGTCTCTCATCGGCCTCCTCCCGCCGGCGCTTTGCCCGTAGGCTGGGTGTAGAACGGCCAGAATATGCCTATCTTGAGGCCGTCCATCCCGTTGGAAGTGACTATGTGGCGGTCGGCGCTGAAGTAGTCGTGCTTCTCCATAGGCCATCCGCCACCGGCGTTCTGGTACTTGACGAAGATGCAGGCCCGCTTCCACTGCATATTGATGAAGACGTCAAAGTAAGGGCCGTTGGTGTACTGCCGCTCGTTCTGGTTGTAGAATACTCCGATGTTCGGGTTCCAGGCCGGCGAGTTCCACGCGGTGTTGTAGAACGCGTTGGCGCCGATCTGCATCTGGAGCACTTTCTGGACCGTGAACTGGAGATAATAGCGCAGGTTCACCGCGACCGCCGGCAGAGGCACCGCCTCGGGGTTGGAGGAATACTGGAGCAGCACCCTGTTGTCCAGATGCAGCGGCCCGAAGGCGAAATCCTTGCGCAGCGAGGCCGAGAGTACGCTCATCGCCTCCCCGTTCTGACGGATGATGCCCAGGGAGTCGTAGTAGATATTGTTGCCGAGCAGGGCATAGCCCACCGTGGCTGATGCGTCCCATCTCGGGACATCGAGGCTTCCGTAGAGCTTGGTTGTGGAGATTTTGCCGAACTCGTTGTCCCAGCTGAAATGGTTGGCGTTGATGTGCTGCTGGTAGTAGGTCGGCTCGCGCAGAGTGGTCTCGAAGTGCGCCCGGAGGGTGATTGGGCTTTTCCTGGCGCGGCGGAACGGGTAGAAGTTCAGCTCTCCGTCGGCTTCGAGCCCGAAGTCGCCGAAATCGTGTCCGAGGGCCACATAGCGCCCCTTGGCGCTCCAGAAGAAATTGCCCCGGAGTTGCCCCTCCACTCCGGCGTAGAGGTAGACGGAGTTCTCGCTGTGCCTGGTCGGACGCACCGAGGTGCTGTCGAAGTATGTCTTGAGATAGTCTCCGACTCCGACATCGAGCTTGGACACCACACCCTCGCTCGACCAGGGCTGCAGCCTGATATAGAGCTTGTTGTCGAGTTTGGTCACGCCGAGCGAGTCCGCACTCGCGGACGGGTCGTGGTTGAAGACATTGTTGTAGTAGGCCTTGGATGCTGCGTCCGTGGTAGCGTCCGTATATTTCCTGGAGTAGAAGGAGACTTCGCCGCTGTGGCCTATGAACGCCGTGGTGATGTCGCGGTCGAGGCTGTCGGCGTTGTAGCTGTAGGTGCTGTCGCGCCTGGCCTTGAGGGCGTTGATGAAGTTGAACGGGATGCGCAGCTGCTGGTCGACGAAGAAAGTGCGCTTCGTCATCTTCGTCTTGGCGCTCTTTAGGTTGACGGAGATGTCGCGCGAGTCCACCGTCGTGTCGCGTATCCATCTCGTCTCGCTCATCCCTCCGTTCTCGCCCATACCTATGGTGTTGCCTATATAGCCGAAATGGGCCGTGTATTTCTTGCCCAGATAGTTGGCCTGCGCGACCGTGGTCTTGTTGGCCGTCTCCTCGTTCTCCAGCATTCCCCCGCCCCCGAAACGGTTGTAGAGCAGGGAGAAGTTGAACTCCGGGGTGATGTTCTGGGTGGTGAAGAGGTGCAGGTTGTCCGACTCTTTGGCGTCCTTGGCGAAGAGGGTGCCGAAATATGCAAGCTCGGTGTGCGGAGTCTTGCTGTTGTAGTGCGGGAGCGTCCTCGGGGAATAGCTCCACGACTCGAACGCGTCGTAGAATTCCACGCCCTCGTCGCTGCCGCGCTTGAGGAAGTCGTAGTACTGCACGGGGCTTCCGGCTACTCCCAGCCAAGTGGCGTTGACGTCGCTCCGCTGGAACGGGTAGTCGTAGAAATGGTAGTTGGCGGTCGTGTCCGGGATATAGGGCTTGAGCTTGCCGAAGTCGCGGTCGAGCGTCCAGGCGATGATGCGCTTGTACTGCATCGAGTCGGGGATGGCATAGGTCTCGAGAATCCTCGGAGTGACCTCTATGATACTGTCTCTGAGCTCCTTGGCCTTCTCCTTGGCGACGCGTATCGAGTCGGCTCGCGCCATCTTGACCTTGATCAGCTGCTCCTTGTCGTACTTCTTCCTCTCCTCTTTGGAGAGCGAGGCGTACCACTCGTCGAACTTGGCCTTGGCCCTGGCGATGGAGTCGGCGATGTATATCGAGTCGAGCTTGTCCCAGAGGGTGGAGTCCAGCAGGGCCTTGAGCGAGTCCCTCGGGCTGAGCCGCGGCATCTCGATCAGGCTGGAGTCAGGCAACTCCGCCCCGTCGTCGGCCAGGCTGTCCGCAGCAATCTTCAGAGCCGCTGCGGAAGTGCGGGGACGGTAGTTGTAGGGCGGGTAGATCACGGTATCCCTCAACTCCGCAGTCTCCGGTGCTTCCCGCAGAGCGGCAGTGGCGTTGCCGAAGTCCAGCACCCCGGCTGTGGCGAACGCCATCACTGCGGCGGGGAACAATATGCGGGAAAATAACTTCATACGCGTAGCCTGCAAAATTAATCATTATTTGAAAATCTCACAAAAACGAGTAAATTAGCAATCGCTATGCACAGATTGTCGAAACTCTACGAATCCCGCTTCGGATACGCTCCGGAGACGGTTTCACTGCTCCCGCTCTCCGGGAGCGCGCGCAAGTACTACAGGATGTCCGGATACGGCGGGCCGGTGATAGGCTGCATCGGCGCCAACCTCGCCGAGAACAGGGCCTTCCTCGCCATAGACGCGAAGTTCCGCGCCGCCGGGCTGCACGCTCCGGAGGTCTACGGAGTCTCGGAAGACGGGATGGCCTACATAATTGAGGACCTCGGCGACGGGCAGCTCTTCGAACTTCTGCGCCCCGCCCTCGCGGACGGTGAGTTCTCCCGCAGGCAGCTTGACTGGCTGCACGACACGGTGGCGCTCCTGCCGGCGGTGCAGTTCAAGGTGGGGGAGGGGCTCGACTGGTCGCTCTGCTTTCCGGACAGGGAGTTCAACCGGAGGATGGTCAGCTTCGACCTCAACTACTTCAAATATGATTTCCTGAAACTCACGGGGCTGGATTTCGACGAGATACGGCTTCAGGACGACTTCGATCGGCTGCGGGAGGATTCGCTGGACTTTGAAGGCGAGACATTTATGTACAGGGATTTCCAGGCCCGCAACATAATGATAAAGGACGGTGAACCGTGCTTCATCGACTTCCAGGGTGGACGGCGGGGCCCCGTGCAGTACGACCTCGCGTCGTTCCTCTGGAACGCCGGCACGCACTTCTCCTCCTCTCTTCGGGCCGAGCTTGAGCAGGTCTATATCAAAGCCCTGCGCGAGTACCGGGAGGTGGACGAGGAGCGATTCTATGAGAAATACCGCCTCATCACCCTCGTGCGCCTGCTGCAGGAGTTCGGGGCCTACGGTTTCCGGGGCCTCATTGAGCGTAAGCAGCTCTTCATCGACTGCATCCCGACGGCTCTCGGCTGCATCCGGGAACTCGTCTCCGAGCCGTTCAGGCGCTATCCTTACCTCACCGACACCCTGCGCCGCCTCGGCGACGACTGGCACGGCAAGACCATTCTGCCGGGCGTGAAGGTCGCTTTATGAAGGCTATGATATTCGCGGCGGGCCTCGGCACGCGGCTTCGCCCCCTCACCGACACCGTCCCCAAGGCCCTCGTGGAGGTAGGGGGAGTACCTATGCTGGAGAGGGTGATCCTCAAGCTCAAGGCTGCGGGCTTCAGCGAGCTGGTGGTGAATGTCCACCATTTCGCGGAGCAGATTGAGGACTTCCTTGCTTCCAGGGGGGATTTCGGTCTGCATATCTACATCTCCCGCGAGCCCGGCGAGGCGCTTGAGACCGGCGGGGGGATACGGCACGCCGCAGCGCTGCTGAAGGGCTCCGGGCGCTTTCTCGTGCACAATGCGGACATCCTGAGCAATCTCGACCTCCGCTGGCTGCTCTCGGCGGACAGCCCCGACTCGCTTGCCACTCTGGTGCTTTCGGAGTCGGATGAGGCCGACCGCTATCTGCTCTTCGACGAGAATATGCGCCTCACAGGCTGGACCAATGTCCGCACCGGGGAGGTGAAGAGTCCGTTTCCGGATTTCGACCCTTCACGCTATCGGCGGCTGTCGTTCTGCGGGATTCAGATACTCTCGGAGGAGATTCCGGGGATGATGGAGGCGTGGCCGGAGAAATTCTCCATCATAGATTTTTACCTTGCCGCAGCTGCCACGGGGCGGGTACGTGGGGTGCTGGCTGCCGGCTTGGAACTCATAGATATAGGTAGTCCCTCAAAACTCGCTGAGGCTGAAAGGGCGGTGGCTTCCGGAGCTTTTTGTCTGCCTTAGGGAGTGACTTCTATTGCCGTTGCGCTCTTTTATGCGTAAATTCGCAGTCTGTGTTTTTACTTCTCCAGATATGAGCATTGAGACACTCAGGCATAATATTCGGACCGTAGCCGATTTCCCGAAGAAAGGCATACTTTTTTACGATATCACCACTCTTCTCAAGAACCCGGAGTGCTTCGCCGAACTATCTGAGAGGCTCTGCGAGCCGTATCTGGGCAAGGGTGTCACCAAGGTGGTGGGAGTGGAGTCGCGGGGCTATATTATGGCTTCCGTGATTGCCGCGAGGCTGGGGGCCGGCTTCGTCCCGGTGCGCAAGGCGGGCAGGCTCCCCGCCGAAGTCTATGCCGACAGCTGCGATATGGAATACGGCAGCTCGCAGCTTGAGATACATCGCGATGCGATCGCTCCGGACGACATTGTGCTGATCCACGATGACCTGCTGGCCACCGGCGGCACGGTTTCGGCGGCCTGGAGGCTGGTGGAGCAGAACTCACCGAAGCAGGTTTATTTCAACTTCATAATCGAGCTTCTGGAGCTCGAGGGCCGCAAGGCGCTCCCCTCCGGAGTGGAGACGACCAGCGTGCTGCAGCTGTAGACAGTTTATTAGTATATATAATCTGATGATAAAAAAAGTACTCATTGCGGCAGCAATTGCCGGAGCGTTAGCGGCTCAAGGAGCCAAGGCGCAGACCAACCTTCAGACTTTCTGGGACTTCAGTCGCGGTCACGTCACCACCACCCTCGAGGGCTACTACGGAGACAAGTGGGGGGATACCTTCTTCTTCGTCGACTATGACTACAACGCCAAGGACGCGGAGGGCAAGAAGTTTGTGGGGGTGAGCGGCAGTTACTTCGAGATCGCCCGCGGGCTCAATTTCTGGAAGGACAGCGTCCTCAAGGACCTCAGCGCGCACATCGAATACAACGGCGGCGTAGGATTCGGCAACCAGAACTTCCTCTTCGGAGCCAATTATCTGCTGCACAACGCCGACTTCTCCAACACCCTCACGCTCGAGCTGATGTACAAGACCTTCAACAACGGCGCGACCAGCGACTGCCCTCTGCAGTTCACCGTGGTCTGGGGGATGAACAAGCTCTTCGGAGTCGACGGCCTCAAGTTCAGCGGCTTCGCCGACATCTGGGGCGAGAACACCAAATATTGGTACGGGGACGCCGAGCCTCTCAAGGCTGCGGAAGGCAAGTTCATCTTCATCTCCGAGCCTCAGATCTGGTACAATATCGGCAAGACCTTCGGAGTGGACAACCTCCACATAGGCTCCGAGATAGAGCTCAGCTACAACTTCGCCGGCTGCAGCGGCTTCTACTGCCGTCCTTGCCTCGGCACCAAGTGGGTGTTCTAAAGCACGGGGATTATGTCAAGTTTTCTCAGCAAGGCTTTCGGCTTCGACGCTTCGAAGCATAAGGTGAGGACCGAGATTGTAGCCGGCATCACCACTTTCCTCACGATGGCGTATATCCTCGCCGTCAATCCGAGCATCTTCAGCAACCTCCCGGGTATGCCTGCGGGCTCCGTCTTCACTGCCACGGCCCTGGCCGCCATCGTGGGTACGCTGATGATGTCCCTCTATGCCAAGAAGCCTTTCGGACTCGCTCCGGGTATGGGGCTCAACGCCTTCTTCGTCTTCACCGTATGCCTCGGGATGGGCTACAGCTGGCAGTTCGCGCTGACGGCCATCCTCATCGAGGGCGTCATCTTCGTCATCCTCTCCGCCACCAAGGTGCGTGAGATGATAGTGGACGCTATCCCGGCTTCGCTCAAGAACGCCATCGGCGCGGGCATAGGCCTTTATATCGCATTCATCGGCCTGCAGAACGCAGGCATCGTCGTCGACAACGGCTCCACCCTCGTGGGACTCGGCAAGCTCGGCTCTTCGACCAGCATACTCTTCATCATCGGCCTCTTCCTGACCGCCATACTCGTCGCGCTCAAGGTCAAGGGCGGCATCCTCATCGGTATGCTCGCCACCACCATAATCGGCATCCCTATGGGCGTGACCACCCTTACGGGATTTATGTCCCTCCCGAACTCGATCGCCCCGATATTCTGCAAATTCGAGTGGAGCCAGGTGCTCTCCTGGGATATGCTCGTGGTAGTGTTCACATTCCTTTTCATCGATATGTTCGACACCATCGGCACGGTGGTGGGCGTGTCGGTGAAGTCCGGGATGATCGATAAGGACGGCCACGTGGACGGCATCAGCAAGATACTTATGGCCGACGCCGTGTCCACGACCACAGGAGCCTGCTTCGGCACCTCCACCACCACCACCTACATCGAGAGCGCGGCGGGTGTCGCCGAGGGCGGACGCACTGGCCTCACCTCTTTCGTGATTGCGGTCTGCTTCGCCGTGGCCCTGCTCTTCTCCCCCGTATTCCTCGCCATCCCGAGCGCGGCTACCGGAGCGGTGCTGGTGATCGTGGGCGTGATGATGATGGCGCCGATCCGCAACATCGACTGGGACGACTACTCCGAGGCCATCCCTGCGTTCATCACCGCCGTGATGATGCCGCTCAGCTACAGCATTGCGCACGGCATTCTCCTCGGTATGATCGCATACGTGGTCATCAACGCCGCCTGTGGCAAGTTCAAGAAGATCAGCGTCACTATGTGGGTGCTCGCGGTCCTCTTCATCTTGAGGTATATCTTTATGGCATAGCCGTCTGCAACCCCTACCAGGGGGATTTCGCGTTGGATTGGAGCTGCTGCAAAAAACGAGGGTGACCCTTTTTGGTTACCCTCGTTTTGTAGCGGGAGGCGGACTCGAACCACCGACCTCCGGGTTATGAGCCCGACGAGCTGCCAACTGCTCTATCCCGCGATGTTGGACTGCAAAGATAGAACTTTTTTATGAAATAGCAAAATTACTTCACTTCAATTTTCCTGTCCATCCTGGCAAGCACCTGCGGGGAGCTCAAACTCTTCAACTTGCCGAGCAGCACGTCCCTGCCGTCGGAGCCGCCCTTGCCGATCATCGAGAGGGCTTTCTCCATCGGGCTCTGCGGCAGAGGATAGCCGCACACGTTCCAGCCGGAGATATCGGGATTGCCGGCGAGGGAAGCCGCATAGAGCACCGCATCCTCAAGAGTGCCGATTTCGTCCACGAGGTGGATGCCAAGCGCATCTGCTCCCGTCCACACGCGGCCCTGCGCGATGGAGTCCACCGTCTCCACAGGCAAGGACCTGCTCTCCGCGACGAGCGAGACGAACCTGTCATAGACGGCTTCGATGGCGCTCGTCATATATCCGTACTCGCTCTGGTCAAACGGTCTGGTGAGTGAATACATATCGCCGTGTCTGTGCGAACTCACGGTCTCGACCCCGATATGGAGGATGTCTTTGGCGGTTTTGGAGAAATCAGGGACCAGACCGAACACTCCGATCGATCCCGTGAGGGTCGTCGCGTCGCTGAACACCTTGTCGCAGCCGTTGGAGATCCAGTATCCGCCGGACGCCGCATAGCTGCCGTATGAAGCCACGACCGGCTTGGTCTCCCGCAGGCGGTCGATCTCGGCGCGGATCTTCTCCGACGCGAGCACGCTTCCGCCCGGCGAGTTGACACGCAGCACCACGGCCTTGACGGTGGAGTCGGCACACACCTTTGAGATGAGCGAGGCGAACCTGTCGCCGGCCACCGCAGCCTTGCCGTAACCGTCCACGATGTCGCCGTCGGCATAGATGACCGCGATGTCATCCCGCTTCACATTGTAGGCGTGGACATTGACGGCCACATAGTCCGCGAACGGAATCATACTGACATCGTCAAAACTCTCCTCGACGGCCAGCACCGCCAGCTTGTCCTGAAGTTCGGTGCGGGTCAGCAGCTCGTCGACGAGCCCGCACTCCACGAAGTCCTGCGGCAGATTGAGCTTCAGAGTGCTGATGGCCGCGTCAAGCTGCTGTACCGTGATGTCGCGGCTCTCTGCAATCTTCACTGCCATACTCTCCCACATCGAGTCTATCATCCTCTGGTTCTGCGCCCTGTTCTCCGCGCTTGAGCCGGAGCGGGTGAACATCTCGCCGGCGGACTTGTACTTGCCGTGGCGTATGAGCTGCACGTTGACTCCGAGACGGTCGAGCAGGTCGCCGAGGAAGAACATCTGCGACGACACTCCGGTCATCATACTCGTGCCGCCGATGTGCGAGGTCATATAGACCTTGTCGGAAACGGACGCAAGGTAATACCCCCCGGTGGTCGGGGCTTCGATATATGAGACTATAGGCTTCCCGCTCTTCTCCCTGAAGCCCGAGAGCGCGTCGCGCAGCTCCTCAAGGGCCGTGATGTCGCTCAGGGTGCCGTCGGTCTTGAGATAGATGTACTTCACACCCGGGTCAAGCGCGGCTTTGTCGATGGCCTGCACCGCGTCCCACAGTCCCAGCTTGCTCACTTCGCCGCCGCCTGTGATGGATGCGAGCGGATTGGACTGCTCGCTCTGCTCCGCGAGGACGAAGCCGGACATATCCATCACGAGAACTCCGGACTTTGGGATGACGGGGGTGCTGCTGCCTGCTGCAATCAGAGCGCCGATCATCCCGAATCCGAGGATGAAGCTTATCACGGCCATAATCAGCAGACCGCAGACCACGGCCAGGGTCATCTTGACAAAATCTTTCATAATACCGAATGTTAAATCCCTCAAAAATACTAAATTCGCAAGATAATACAAAAAGCAATGGCACAGAAACCGTCAATCCCGAAGGGCACCAGGGACTTCGGCCAGCAGGAAATGGCCGGGAGAAACTACATTTTCGACACGATCCGCTCGGTGTTCCGCACTTACGGCTACTCGCAGATAGAGACTCCGGCTATGGAGAACCTCTCCACGCTGCTCGGCAAATACGGCGAGGAGGGAGACAAGCTCCTCTTCAGGATACTCAACAGCGGAGACGCGTTCGCCGGCGTGGACCAGTCCAGGCCTCTGACCCCACAGGTGTGCGAGAAGGGCCTGCGCTACGACCTGACCGTGCCGTTCGCACGCTATGTGGTGCAGCACCGCGACGAGCTGTCATTCCCGTTCAAGCGATACCAGATCCAGCCGGTATGGAGGGCTGACCGTCCCCAGAAAGGCCGCTACCGCGAGTTCTACCAGTGCGACGTGGATGCCATCGGCAGCCGCAGCCAGCTCTGCGAGCTTGAGCTCGTGCAGATAGTCGACGACGTCTTCCGCAAGCTCGGGGTAAGCGTGCTGCTCAAGATCAACAACCGCAAGGTCCTCACCGGCCTTGCCGAGGTCTGCGGATGTCCGGACAAGGTGGTCGACATCACCGTGGCGATTGACAAACTCGACAAGATCGGGCTCGATGCCGTAAAGGACGAAATGCGCGACAAAGGTCTCAGCGACAGCGCGATAGCCATCCTTGAGCCAGTGCTGTCCCTCAGCGGCACAACCTCTGAAAAGATAGAGCGGATGCGTGGGATGATGGGCGCGTCCGAGACCGGGCTCAAGGGTCTGGACGAGTTGGACGAGCTCTTCGGATATATCGGCGCGGCCGGCATCGGCATCCCCGTGGAACTCGACCTCTCGCTTGCCCGCGGGCTCAACTACTACACCGGGGCCATCTTCGAAGTAAAGGCGCTCGACTGGCAGATAGGCAGCATCTGCGGCGGGGGGCGCTACGACAATCTCACCGGCATCTTCGGACTCCCGGATATGTCCGGCGTAGGCATCAGCTTCGGCGCAGACAGGATCTACGATGTGCTCTGCGGTCTGGACAAGTTCCCGGAAGACCTGCGCAGCAGCACGACTCTGCTCTTCGCCAATATGGGCACAAGCGAGGTGGAATACATCCTCCCAGTGGCATCTGCGCTGCGTTCAGAGGGCATAGCCGTGGAGATCTATCCCGACTCCACCAAACTCAAGAAGCAGTTTGACTACGCTGGCCGCAGGTGCATCCCCTTCCTCTCCATCACCGGAGGAGCCGAAGCCGAAGCGGGCGCGGTCAACATCAAGAATCTCTCTTCGGGAGAGCAGAAGAGCTTCTCGAAGGACGATATTGAGGGGATGAAAGCTTTTATCTCCTAAAGCAGCAGCATCACCGCAAATACATAGAGCAGGAAGGCCTGGAGCTTGAGCTTCGGGCCGTTGTTCTCCGCAATCAGCGACTCCGTGGGGTTGGTCGCGGACAGAGCGGCGAGTTTCCCGGCGTCCGGAGGACGGTTGATGGACCACTTGGCGACAATCTGCCCGTCCGCGATGTATGTGACTCCGCCGTTGGAGCGGTTGAGTGTCAGAAGTGTCTTACGGTCAGCGAAATAGGTATATTGCAGCGGTTCCGGCCCGGCGAGGGTCGAGATCTCCTCCGGATAGGATGCGGTGAGCAGCAGCGGGGTGTACCCGGCGGCGGATGCCTGCTCCATCAGCGTTGAAATCTTCTGCCATTTGCGCTCCGACAGCTTGCCGGGATTGTATACGGACGAGACCAGCACTTTCTCTCCGAGAGAGAGCGAGTCGGCATATTCGCCGCGGGCATCGCTGAACGAGAGTTTCGGCGAGTTGAGCTCCGCTCCCGGCTTATAGTCGGTGAAATCGATCAGCGGGATGGACAGCACCGAATAGAGAAAGAAGAGGCAGACCGAGATGCCGGCGATCGAGAAGCTGACATACTTGACTTTGCGCGTCGGCTCCTGCGCTCCCGGCGGCACGAACGCCACAGCCCAGAGTATCAGCAGCACCAGATTCTTGATGAAGCTCTGCAGATGCGTGAGATGGATCGCCTCCCCGAAGCATCCGCAGTCCATCTGCGGGTTGAATATCAGAGTGACGGCGGTGAGGACCGTGAAGAATCCCAGCACGGCGAGAGTCACGGCACCGCAGATCTGCCGCCATACGCCGGTGATCAGCGCTGCCCCGAGCAGGGTCTCGAGTATCGCTCCGGCGCTGCCGACAAAGCCCGACACCGGACGCAGGAAGCCGAGATGCAGGAACTTGAAGTATTCCTCCGCCACCAGAGCGGCCCCGACAGGATCCATCAGCTTGAAGAACCCGGCGAAGAAGAATACGAAGCCGATGACTACGGCGCTAATTCTTTTTATTGTTCTCATATATGGTCCTGACCTTTTCGAAAATCTCTTCCGGCGGTAGCATCGCCCCGGTCCCGTCCCCGCAGTCCACCGGGATGAAGCTCGGGTCGTCCGACGCCTGCCTGCGGTACATCTCCCGCACGCGCCTCTGGAACGCGATATCCGCTTCGTGGATGTCGCTGCCGCCGTGCAGGTATTCCCTGTCGTCTCCGCCGCGCTGCGCCGCAAGGCTCTTCTCCACAAATCCTATCGGCACGTCGAGGAATATATTGAGGTCCGGGCGCGGCAGGGAGAATTCTCCGTATTCGGTATTGAATATCCACTTCCTCAGATTCTCGGCCCCGACGTCGGTCGGCATCTTGGCGCACTGGTAGGCTATGTTGGAATATACATACCTGTCCAGCAGCACGGTGGCCCCCGCCTCCAGCGCCTCCCGTATCACCGGGGCGGCGCCGTGCCTGTCCTCCGCGAAGAGCAGTGCCACAAGCTGCGGGTGCACGGCCTCAATAGAGCCGAAA
The DNA here is from genome assembly GCA_963643555.1 of Acetatifactor sp. GTDB lineage: Bacteria > Bacteroidota > Bacteroidia > Bacteroidales > UBA932 > Cryptobacteroides. Next base: position 7,848 of record CAVILJ010000034.1, on the reverse strand, counting down.
TCCCCCCTGAGGAAACGGCTTATCAGTTCCCCGTACACTGGGGCGTCATAACGCGGGAAATGTATATATTCGACTCGCGGGCACACGCTTTCCAGATACTCCCTGAGCATCTTTACCTGCGTGGATTTCCCCGCTCCGTCCAGCCCTTCAAGTACTATAAACATTCTGCGGTGCGATTGTCATTGTTATCTTCCGGCTCTGTCAATTGCGGCAACCTTTCACCATCTCGACGGACAGCCTTCCCGAACCTCCCTTCGTGAGCGCCCTGCGTCTGCGCAAAATTAGCAATATTTCTGAATATGCGGCACCACCCCGCCACGGGGCTGTCGAAATTGTCTGTCAGCGACATAACCCTCGGCGGCTCGACGAGGTGGAATGTCAGCTGCCGCCCGTACATCTCGTGCGTCTCCATCTCGGACTCCGCCGCTCCGTTATCGATTTTTCCGTTCCCGTTCCCCGGGTTCCGTCCGGGAAGCCCGTTGCCGTTGTCAAGGACGGCCTCCAGTTTGTCTCTCATAGTAGAAGTTTTAAAGATTATCCTACGCCCCCGGCCGGTCCGGTGGCTGCCTGCAAACATAGCGAAACTATCCCGGCAGTCCTATAGCGGAAACGTAAATAGTCGTAAGAAACAGAAAAGAGACAAGGGTACAGTCCCGCAGAGACCGCGCCGTGGGAGCGAAATACCCCTAATTTGGGTTGCAAACAGAAGCCTGCTGGGGTTAAGAAGCCCGAGAGGGGCTGGGCTAAAAAGTATTCTAGCCAGCCCTATGCTGTTTCAGTCCCCCCGTCCACGACGAAGTCGCAGGCGACGCGCGATTCGCGGACTTTGCTGCAATAGGACGAGATCGCGACGTGTGCAGGATGGTTTTTGTACCGCTCGAGAGCCTCCGGTGACTCGAAGGTCGCGATGAGGCAGGCATCGTAGTTGCCGTCCTTGACGTTGATTCCGACCTCGCAGGAGAGCAGCTCCGGCACCACCCCCATCAGCGACTCAAGACTCGTCTTCATCCACCGGGCATTTTCTCCGGCGCTCTTCCCCTCGGCTTGAGGCAGAAGTTTCCACATTACAACGTGCTTGATCATAACATACCCAAAGATACAAGAAATACCCGGAAGTGCAAACTCCCGGAAAGGCGGAACCGACAACACGATCAAGCGGATTAAATACTATCTTCGCACTATGGTAAAGATAATGGGAATCGTGAACCTCACGCCGGATTCGTTCTGGGCGGCGAGCAGGGTCGGGGCCGGGGAGGCACTGCCGCGCATCGGGCAGATGCTCTCCGAAGGGGCGGACATCATCGACATAGGGGCCGTATCCACGCGGCCCGGGGCATCCGATGTGGGCGTGGAGCAGGAGTGGGAGCGGCTCGCCCCCGTGCTGAGCCGGCTTGACAGGAGCGTCAGCATCTCCGTCGACACCACCAGCGCCGTCATAGTCCGCAGGGCGTTCGAGACTTTCGGCCCGTTCATAGTCAACGACATATCCGCCGGGGAGGACGACCCCGCGATGCTTCCGACGGTAGGTGAGCTCGGACTGAAGTATATTGCGATGCATAAACGGGGCAAGCCCAGGACGATGGATTCGCAATGCGGCTACCCGGAGGGGGTCGTCCCGGCGCTGTTAAGCTATTTCGACGAATTTGCCCGCCGTGCGGCGGAATACCGTATCGATGACTGGATTCTCGACCCGGGACTCGGATTCGCCAAGACGGCGGAGCAGAACTGGGAGATACTGGAGAGACTGGAGGCTCTGCGCGCGCTCGGGAGGCCGATACTCATAGGGGCGGCGGACAAGCGCTTCACCCTCGGCGACACGGAGCGGGCGCACCGCATAGCGCTGGAGCACGGTGCGGACATACTCCGCGTCCACGATGTCCGCGCGGCGGTCGTGACAGCCTCTAATACTGGGAGATATTGTTGAGTTCTTCGAGCTTCTCACCCCGAGGAGCTGCTGCGAGTGCGCTCCGCAGCCCGGCGAGCGAAATCTCCGCCTCGGGGGTGAACTCCTCCGAACGCATATAGTCGAACAGGCTCGCGCAGAACGCCTTGCCCTCCGGATGCCCGGCGGCGAGGACCTTGTCGAGGTCGGCCATACAGACGAGCAGCTTTCCCGCGCCCACCTTCCACTCCATCACCAGCCCCAGCTTGTGGTTGCGCTCGATATTGTCGATGACCTGCACCACCGGCCTGTAGGCGGTGCCGAAGTTGTCGAGGATGAGCGGGGTGGAGTTCTTGACTATGTCGAACCACTGCCAGTTGCTGTGCATCTGGGTCGGGAAGCCTCGGAAGAGCGGGTGCTCCTGCTCGATGAGCAGCCCCAGAGTACCCGGCGACACGCATCGCCCGTTGTTGTGGCAGATGGTCTTGAACATACGGTAGTTCCAATAGTCGGTCTGGAAGAGTCCGCCCACCGTGTAAGGCAGGTCTGCAGGCATCCACAGCACCGCGGCCCCTTTCTCCAGCTGCGCGGCGACTTCCCCGGTGAGCGCCCTCGTGACTACGATCCCGCTGCTGTCGACTTCACGAGACGGATAGAACCAGAGTTCGTAGCTGTTGCGGGCCTCGCTGCCGTCTATAGAGAGGGTGAGAACTTCCCGTACCGCCTTCTTCGCGTCCACCTTGAAAGATATGCTTCCCACATCCAGCAGCCCCTCGCCGTCCGGCAGGGTCAGGCTGCCCCGGCTGCCGGCGACTTCCCAGCGGAGCGTCCTGCCCTTGAGGGAGACCCCGCCGTAGTTGGACAGCTGCAGGCGTGCCTGGAGAGTCTCGCCGTCGCTGTAGCAGAAGCGGCTTGTGAGCAGAAGCGGCACTACAGGCGAACACCACTGCCTCCACTCTTCCGGAGTCGTGATGCCCTTGCTCTCCATAAATGCGTCCAGTATCCCCACATAGGCGCTGCCCTGACCGGGGTAGTCCTGGATGTCAAGCAGCTGATAGCCGGCCATATCCCTTGTGCGTAGGTCCATCTCGATATCGGCCTTGTAGAGCCTGACACTCCATAGACCGGAAGCCTTGTGGAAGTCCTCCGCCTGAGCGAGCATCCCCGCATCATCGAGCCGGCGGCGGAACGTTTCGAGATTGTACGGGTAGAGCACTCCGGTATATTTCCGGATCTCGCCAAAATCGGGATAGGTCTGGAACTGTCCGGTCTCGTGCGAGATGACGGGTATCCCGGCGGGGGTGCAGGCCTCGTCGAAGTTGCGGTCCGAGCCCGGGTGGAAGTGGTTGAGTATGCCTCCGTCAGCGGCGTCGGCAAATGAGAACGAACCCCTCGTGTGGGTGCCGTAGCTCCCCCAGCCCTCGCCGCCGATGCGGCAGGTGGTGAAGTAGTCTATCCCGGGCTTTATGCCCTGATAACCAAGATAATAGTTGCTGCCGAAAGTGTAGAGCTTGTCGGGGGCGATGCGGCGGAAGTCATCCGTGAATTCTCTCATCCTGTCGATGTCGCCCCAGAGTTCGTTGCCCAGCGCCATCATCCGGAACGACGGATGGTGCCCGTATTCGCGCAGGATGTTCACCCCCTCTTTGTGGAGAAAGTCCATCAGGACGCTGTCCTCCGAGTCGAATGCGCCCCAGAAGGGGAGTTCCGGCTGGAGGTAGATGCCGAGCCTGTCGGCTGCCTCGAACGCCGCCTCCGGCGGACACCAGCTGTGGAAACGGATGTGGTTGATGCCGTATTCGGCGCAGGTGCCGAGGTATTTGAGCCAATCCTCGACCCCCATCGCCACGTGCCCGGTCAGAGGCCAGACGGCGGCATCGTGCTTGCCCCGGAGATAGACCTTGTGTCCGTCGGCGTAGAACTGCGAGCCCTCGATATGGAAGTCGCGGAAGCAGGGCAGAACTCTCACCCGCTTGCGCTTCTCCGCCCCGGCTGTCTGCAGGCGTATCTGCCCGATGACCCCGTTCCAGTTGGTCTGGGTGTCTTCGGTGTAGGCGTGGCTGGAGGCATAGAGCTGCTCCGGCACCCCGCGCGAATTGTCCACCACGACCTCAAGCCGGTGCTTCCCCGCAGCGGGCGCTCCCAGCGAAAGGCGCTGAGGCGTGCTGATATTGTTGCAGGAGTCCATCAGAACCCCGTCGAGATAGACCCGGGACGGCTTGCTGCGCTCCAGGAAGAGGGTGACATCTTTTCCCACCCAGCTTCTCGGGATGCGGATCTCCCGGGAGTATCGGGCGCTGCCCCTGTAGGCTGAGATGCGGGTGAGATGTGTCGTCCCGCTCGTGTCAGTGGGGGCCTCTCCCAGTCCGTTGGTGTCGATTGTGCCCGGCAGGGTCAGCTCCCGGACCTCATCTGAGCCTTCCAGCACCACGCTCCACTTCCCCCCGAGCGGAATCTGCTCCGGGCGGCGGAAGATGACCGCTGCGGCGGCAATCAGAGCTGCACCGACCGCGCATAGCAATATGGCTCTGCTGCACTTGCCCGGCATAGTCCTGCGGCTCTATGCTTCCGTCTCCCCGAAGAGGGACGGGACTCTGTCACAGTTGCAATTGGCCTCGACCGGTATCCTCCGCAGCCTCAGGACTATAAGCGCGAGCATCAGGATGCAGGCGGCGAAGATAAGCCAGTATTCCGCTCCCGGGAAGACATCCATCCAGCTGTCCGTGGCCTCCAGCGAGGAGACATTGGACAGTATCAGGGAGAAGGTGTTGTTGGTGAAGTGCATCAGCATAGTCAGCTTCAGCGAGCCGGTCTTATAGTAGAAATAGCCGAAGAGGCAGCCGAGCAGGAATGCCGGCACTGCCTGCCAAGGGTTGGCGTGGATGAGCGCGAAGAACACCGCCGAGATCACTATGGCCCAGACGGGTTTAAGCCCTCTGCCGAGCAGCCCCCGGAGCACCATTCCCCTGCAGAGCCACTCCTCGAAGAACGGGGCGAAGATGCTGACGCAGAGGAAGTTGACGAATATGTTGCCCTGCGTCATATTCTTGAGCATATCCTCCAGCCACTCCGGCATATCCGGGAGCAGGCTGCCGAAGAAGTCCGAGCAGAATGCGAGGGCGAGCGTGGATACTGCGGCGAACACGGCGCAGAGCGCTCCTCCGACAGGGCTGTAGTGGGCGTTGTCGAGCTTGAGCCCCTCGTCGGCGTAGCTCCTTGAGCGGCTTCTGGCGTTGGCGTAAATCATCGCCGGGAGGAACATCACCGGATAGGCGAGAATCATCGAGTATTCCGACGAGGCCTCCATCGAGGTCAGCAGGGCGAATCCCCCCGTGACCAGATTGCCCAGCAATGCGCCGAGCAGGAGCATCGCTATCAGGACGAACATCTCCTTTACGCCCGGCACATACCAGGAATAATTGTCAAAAAACTTCCAGTTTTTAACTTTTTTATTGCGCATAATCATTTATAAAGCGGGCTGGGATACACTCCTTCCCGGGCAAGCTCGGCGAACTTCTCGACCACCGCAGGCCGGTCCTCCTTGTAGGTGACCCCGAACCAGTGCGACGGGGTGGAGAGGACCTCGCACTTCGCGTCGCCTCCCTTGATCATAACGTCCACCGCATAAGGGATATAGTATTCTTTCTTGAGCTCTCCGGAGTTCTTCGCGAGGAAGTCTTTGAATATCTCTTCGGCCCTGGTGAAAAAGTCAGGGGTGAAACCCCACATATTCATCGAGCAGAGGTCCTTGCCCCTGAGTTCAGTATGCTCGCCGCTGACGGAATTGTCGCCTCTTACGACCCCGTCGGCATCCTTGACTATGTTGAGGTGCTCCACGACATCGGTGAGGTGCATATTTCCGTCGTAGTGGCAGATGCCCCTGGATACGCCGCCCGACTCGCTGAGGGTGTGGTCGAGTTCAAAGCCGACGATTGCGTAGACCCCACTGCTCCCCTCGTGTGCGCGGCACCAGTCCGCCGCTATGGCGAATGATTCGCGTCCGTAGAAGTCGTCGCCGTTGATCACGACGAACGGCTCCCTGATCACTTCCTTTGCCATCAGCACCGCGTGCGCCGTGCCCCAAGGCTTCTGCCGCTCAGGGTTGAGGGTGAATCCGGCTGGTATCTTGCTCAACTCCTGGGTCACGAATACGAACTCCAGCGGAGTGCCGTCGGTGCATTTCACATTGCTGTATTTCTTCTTTACCGTTTCCTTGAAAAGGTCGAGGAAATACTCGCGCACCACATACACGACTTTGCCGAATCCGGCGTGCACGGCATCGTAGATTGAATAGTCGATGATGGTCTCACCGTCCGGACCGAGACCGTCCATCTGTTTCAGGCCCCCATAGCGGCTGCCCATACCGGCAGCGAGGACCAAAAGTGCAGGTTTCATAATTGAAGCAGTTATTAATCTCCCGCAAATTTAGCTATTTTTGCAGAAGTAATGAAAGGGGTCTATAAAGATTTGTGGAACCGCGGCAAGGACGGGAGCAGGAGGGAGCAGCGCAGCTTCGTCCGCTACGCCGTCATCGCCACCGCAGTCTTCGCGATCTTCCTGCTGGTCAAGAAGGACAGCGTCATCACCTGGATCAACGCCGCTTTCACCCTCAGGGCGCAGGAGCGTCAGATAGAGCAGCTTGAGCAGAAGAACGCGGGCCTGGACAGGCAGATCGAGGCTCTGACCCACAACCGCGACTCGCTGGAGAAGTATGCGCGGGAGACCTATTTCTTCGCGGCCCCGGGCGACGATATCTATATCGACGGCACGGGCCGGTAGCTGAGCCTCAGCACCTCCGCGCAGCCATCGTCCACTTTTACCGCCTCGTCGATGCGGCAGCAGAGCAGCGCCGCCACGTGAGAGCCGTCAAGCTCGATCACCTCAGCCTCTTCCTTGTCCTGAGCCGACCATCCGAGGTCGGTGAAGATGTCCGAGAGTTTCTTGCGGCGGCCTCCCATCCCGAGCGGGCACATCCAGTCCCCGGCCTGCCAGCGGCGGACTTTCAGGGGGAATTCCAGTTTTGCGGCGTCGGCTATCAGCACCCCCTCCGCCTGACGCAGCTCCGCTATCTGTCCACGGGAAAGAATCTCGCAGTGAAGATATCTGCGCTGCCTTTCGCGGCGGAGCAGCAGATGCGAGGAAGTGGCGTCGACCGGGCCGAACTTCCTGCCGCCCATCGGACGGCCGGAGCGGACCGCGTCGCAGAGCGATGCGAACTCCCACCTGCCGATGCCGCTGCCCTCGAGCAGCCTCCAGAGCGCATATTCCCAGTGCTTCAGCCCTTTCAGCGCTGTCAGACTGATGCTTCCGTCTTCGGCCTGCACCCTCTCCCGTGCCTGAAGGCAATAGTCTTCCACGATTGCGTCCGCCTGCGCGAAGCGGGCCATATCCTCGTTGAGGGTGCGAACGAACGAGGGGTTGATCTCCCGGAACACCGGGAACACCCCGTTCCGTATCTTGTTGCGCTTGTAGGCGCTCTCTGCATTGGTCCTGTCCTCGCGCCAGAGGTATCCCCGCTCCTGCATCCAGCGCCGGATCTCCGCTCTTTCGATGCCGAGCAGAGGCCGGACGACCCCGGGACGCTCTCCCATCCCTCGGATGCCCCTCAACCCTGTGCCTCTCAAAAGATTGAGCATCAGGGTTTCGGCATTGTCGTCGGCGTTGTGGGCCACCGCCACGGCCTCGAACCCACGCTCCCTGCACAGCTCCGCGAACCAGGCGTAGCGCAGCTCCCGCGCCGCCATCTCGATACTGAGGCCCTTGGAGTCCGCATAAGCTGCGGTGTCAAATCTTTTAACCAAGCATTCCACTCCCCGGTCGCGGCACCACCCCTGCACGAACTCGCTGTCCGCGTCGGATTCTGCGCCGCGCAGGCAGAAGTTGCAGTGGGCTACGGCAATACGGCCCCCGGGAAAAAGTTCCGGAGCCCTGTTTGCCATATACATCGAATCTATGCCTCCGCTGAC
>CAVILJ010000033.1:0-20780 GCA_963643555.1 Acetatifactor sp. | reverse complement strand
CTTCGGGAGCTTAGCTCAGTTGGTTCAGAGCGTCTGCCTTACAAGCAGAGGGTCGGGGGTTCGACTCCCTCAGCTCCCACAAGAAGAGATTGCGAAAGCGGTCTCTTTTTTCATTAAATTTGCACGCTGAAATGCGAATCCAGGGGTCTCCTAGACAAAAAGCAGGATGAAATGAGACCCCGCAACGGGGACGCAAGGCGCAAATCAGCAGTACAAAACAGCGACAAATATGCATACTTCAGCAATGAAACTCTCCAGACTCATCCTCAGCGCATCGGCGGCGATCCTGATGGCAGCGACCTCCGCCGGCGCACAGACGGGGACCTGGAGCGGAAGCCTCAAGGTCTCCGGAATGGAACTCACGCTCATATTCAAGATAGAAGACACGGAAGCAACCCTCGACGTACCGGACCAGGGCGCAAAGGGCATACCAGCGACCGTCAGCCGCACTGCAATCGGCGGAGTCAGGATTGAGATCCCCGGCATTATGGCCTCTTACGAAGGCGTATGGGCAGGCAAGAGCATCATCGGCAACTACACCCAACTGGGAGCCACGCTGCCGCTGACCCTCAAGCCGGGAGCACCTGTCCTGAAGCGGCCGCAGACCCCGACCGGGCCTTTCCCTTACAGTTGCGAAGAGGTCTCGTTCAGCAACGGCGACGCCACTCTCCGTGGCACTCTCACCCTGCCCGAGGGCTGCAGCAAAAAGACTCCGGTGCTGATAATGGTCACCGGCAGCGGGCTTCAGAACCGCGACGAGGAACTCTTCTCCCACAAGCCGTTCGCCGTCATCGCCGACGCATTCGCGAGGGCGGGAATCGCCACTCTGCGCTACGACGACCGGGGCTTCGGCGAGTCGACCGGCGATATCATCAACTGCACCACCGAGGACCTCAAGAACGATGCGCTCGCAGGGATTGAACTCCTGAGTGGAAGATTCGACAGAGTCGGCGTGCTGGGACACAGCGAAGGCGGAAGCATAGCCCTGATGCTCGCCGCAGAGGGCAAGGCGGACTTCGCCGTGAGCCTCGCGGGGATGATCGTCTCCGGAGCGGAAACCCTGCTCTGGCAGAACCGCAGGGCGCTGGAAGCGGCGGGGGCGGACAAGGCCGACATCGACGCCTACTGCCGTCTGCTGGGCGACGCATTCGAGGCGGCAGCAAGTGGGCTCCCGCTCCCGTCCGCCGACATATACGGCCTTCCGGACGCACTGAAGCAGAACTATATGGCTGCGTCCGGACAGCTCGGCAGCCCATATATGAAATATTTCCTCGGGATGGACCTCCGAGGGATACTGGCCAGCATACGCGTACCGGTGATGGCGCTGAACGGAGTCAAAGACACCCAGGTGGACTGCGTCCGCAACCTCACGGCCCTAAGGAACGGACTGCCGGACAGCAGCAGGAACCTCATCAGGGAGGAAGCGGGGCTCAATCACCTCTTCCAGCACTGCACAACCGGGGAAGCGAGCGAATACAAGACAATCGAAGAGACATTCTCCCCGAAAGTGCTCGCCGAGATGGCGGGGTGGCTCAAGACGCTCTAACCCCGCTCGCCGCCGGCATCAGGCTAAGGACGCTCCCCCGGCGCTGACGCGACATAGGACGGGAACTCAATGACCACATCCGAACTGGAAGTTACCGAGACGAAGCCAAGTCCCCCCACCACGTTGCTGGGGATGCTCGTAGGCTCCGTGAGCAAATTCACCTCATAGCCGAAAAGCGAGCTTGAATTGACGGCCCGGAAGTAGTTGTAGGCATCGAAGGATAATGAGTGCAGGCGCAGCCGGGCGGAAGGATGGACATCGGCATCGTAAGAGGTGTAACACTTATATATGCTGCCTGTGTCGTCCACCGTCCTGTATTCAATCCCGGGATAATATGCGACGAAGTCGAGACTGTCCACGCTGAACTTCACATCCCCCACGGAGTCGGCGAACCTCTCGTCGCTGAAGATTCTCATAGTGTTGCGGGGATTGAGTTGGCTCAGCAGCTCGCTCAGATCATTCAGATTGGTGGTCTCCGGAAGATAGTCATCGAGCAGTATCTTATCGGTGCCGATGTCAAACTTCACCCGCTGCAGCTGATGATAGATGCTGTCGGCACGCGGGTATATGCCTTTGTCCGCATCCTCGATGAAATGCGCCGCGAACTCATAGTCCCGCTCCATCGAGAGCCGGTACCAGTTCCTCTCCCCCGCGATGTCGCGCAGCTTGAGGGAGAAGTCGATCCGGCGGTCGCTGCCGAAATAGAAGTCCGGCTTCTCGGTATACTCGCGCCTCAGGGTATCAGCGGACACGAGTTCCGCCCTCTGCGGCACTTCCACCTCGGCATAGACTGTCTGGTCTTTGTACCGGGCGTCAATCCGCACCAGGTCGCCGGGCTTGAGAGAGACGTTGAAACTATAGACATTGGCGATGCTTCCCCCGTCACATCCCGTCGCTCCGTAGCGGACGCCACCAACGCTCATCGCCACTTCAGCCCCCTCCGGCAGGACGACGTCCGTCCCGTTGTAGTACGAGAGATGCAGCTTGTGCAGGGACTCTTCAGCGTCGAGCATAGCATTGAGTATCAAATAGCTGCCCACATTGCGGTCCTTAATCTCCATCTCGTTGACGCAGGCCGTGAGGGCTGCGGCGAACAGAAGCGCTATCACGGATTTCTTCATAAGGCTCAGAAATTATATGTATAAGAGATGGACGGAATAATCGGAAGAATCGTCACCTTCTCCAGATAATACTTTGTCTTCCCGTCTTCGAAAGTGGTGTTGAGGAAGACAAAGTTGGGGTTCATATAGTTGTAGGCGTTGTAGACGCTGAAGTTCCAGACGCTCTCGCCGTGGCGGGTCGGGCAGTGCAGATTAACCCCGATATTGAGCCTGTGGCTCGGCGGGAGGCGGTAGTTGTTGCGCGAAGACACATAATCCGCAGTCTGGGCATAGCCGGTATCCGGCTCCACGACCACCGTCTTCTGCATCGGGATGGTGGTGGCGGTGCCGCTGGCGAACGACCACACCGCGTTTATATCCCAGCGCCTGGAGAAGCTATGGTTGACGCAGATGTTGATGTTGTGCCTGCGGTCATACTTATACGGGAACTTCTGTCCCAGATTGATCGAGCCGTCCGGAAACCAGCGGTCGCTCTTGGCGAGGGTGTACGATATCCAGCCGGTCGTGCTGCCCGCGGTCTTCTGCGCGAAGAACTCCAGTCCGAGCGCACGCCCGCGCCCCATCGAGACCATAGTCTCCCAGCCGGCAGTGTTGCCTATCGAGAAAGTGCCGTCCTTGTATTCGAGTATGTTGTGCATCTCCTTCCAGTAGGCCTCTACGGAGAACTCCCAGTCCTTGAGTCCGGAATAATAGGCTCCGACGGAGAACTGGTCCGAATACACCGGCTTGACATCCTTGGTGATCGGGACCCAGAGGTCCATCGGGAGAGAAAGCTGCGAGGCGGAGAGAAGATGTACATATTGGGCCATCCTTGCGTAGCCCGCCTTGAGCGAGACGTCGCGCGGGAGGGAGAGCTTGGCGGAGAGCCTCGGCTGGAACGCGAGATAGCTTCTGCCCTCCACGGCAAAGAGCGAGACGCGGACCCCCGGGTTGAGCGTAAGATGGTCGCTCACGAATATGTCGTCCTCCCCGTAGACCGAGAAGTCGTGGCCGTAGTAAGGCTTCTGGTTGGTGTAGCGGATGGTGGTGTCGAGAGGCTGGTCATAGCCCCTCAGCTCATAGTCCTGAGTGCTGATGGTCACCGGGATGAACGAGTGGAATATATATTCCGCCCCGAATTTCACCAGATGCCTCGGGGACGGATTGTAGTCGAAGTCCATCTTGGCGCTGACGTCGCGGATGCCGGAATGGTAGTCGGTCGCGTAGCGCCTGGTATATGACACGCCATCGTCGCTTCCCCTCTCGTGGGAGGAGCCGGCGATGACGGAACTGTAGCTGTTCCACGCCACCGTAGCATTTGAGAACAGCCGGCTGCTGAAGATATGGTTCCACCTGAGGTCCACGAGACTGTTGCCCCAGCCGACGCGCATAGTTTCGTTGGAGTGATACCAGCGCACCGTACCGTAATAGCCGGAATTCTCGCTGGAGTATTCGTGCTTCTGCTCGTATTTGAGATTGTCGGCCCCTACATAGGCGCCGAGATAGAGCCTGTCCCTATCCCCCACCCTCCAGCTCAGCTTGCCGTTGAGGTCATAGAAATAGTAGTTGGTATAATTCTCCCTATTCGCGAGCTTGAGCAGCGGGGCCAGCACTGCCGTGTGCATCCCCCTGGCGCTGAGGCTGTAGCTGAGCCGGTCCTTGACTATCGGACCCTCTATGTGGAGTTTGTCGCTGACCGCACCGATCCCGATGCTCCCGTGGGTCTCCCTGGTGTTGCCGTCGTTGGTGCGGATGTCGATGATGCTGGAGACCCTACCGCCGTAGCGGGCCGGGAACGAACCTTTGTAGAGGGTCACTTTCTTGACCGCGTCGGGCTGAAACACCGAGAAGAGGCCGAGAATATGGTCCGTGTTGTAGATTGGCACGCCGTCGAGCAGGATGAGGTTCTCGTCCGGTCCGCCGCCGCGGACATAGAGTCCCGCGAAGCCTTCGTTGCCGCCCTGAACGCCGGGAAGGAGCTGGAGCGACTTGATTATGTCCTGCTCACCGAGCAGCGAGGGCGCGTTCTTGATATGCGCGAGAGGCACGTCTATGGCCCCGAGGTAGCTGGACTTGATGCCGGCGTCCCTCCGCGCCGTGACCACCGACCCCTCCAGCTCAAGGGACGGGGTGAGGGCGACGTTGATGACCGTATCCCGGACGAACGGGATTTCGATCACCTCGGTCCTGTAGCCCACATACGAATATGAGAGGGAGATGCTGTCCCTCGCTCCCACTGCGGAAGAAGTGAGGGAGAGCGAATAGTAGCCGTAGTTGTTGGTGGCGGCTCCGGTCAGTACGGAAGCCTCACCGAAGACCACGCCGGCGCCGATCAGAGTCTCGCCGGTGGCGGCATCGTATATATGCCCGCTTATCGTGATCCTTGCAGGGGCCGCCCCAAGATAGAGCGGCAGCGCAAGCGCGAGCATTGACAGAAGTTTCTTCATAGACGCAAAGGTATAAAAAAAAGCGCTATGCAAATCTAGCCCGCATAAGAATGCATCCCACCGAGGAAGAAATTAACCCCGAAGTAGGTCACAATCACCGCGATGAATGCTACTATGGTGAAGAGATGGAACGCCTTGGGACGGGAGAGTCCCGGCAGGCTCGCGCTGTGTATGCCCGCAGCATAGATCATCAGCGTGATGAGCGCCCAGGTCTCCTTCGGATCCCAGCTCCAGTATGTCCCCCAGGAAACGTTGGCCCACACCGCGCCGGCGAAGATGCCGAGCGCGAGCAGGAAGACTCCGGGCAATATCAGGGCGTGCGAGAGGTCGGCCATACGGGAGACCGTTTCCACTCTGCGCGCGGACGGCTTTCCGGCAGAAAGCGCAAGCGCGGCGGCCCCGTTGAGCATCATCAGGGCAAAGACCGTATAGGAGAGCATCACGAGCGAGACGTGTATGCTGAGAAGCGGCGAGGAGAGAACGGGCACGAGCTGGGTCACGGCCGGATTGGCGCTGCCCATCCCGGACACCGCCATAGCCAGTCCGCCTACGATAAGGGAGAACGGCCTGAGAAAGGGGAGCCTGCCTCCCAGGGCCAGCCCGCACAGCAGAGCAGCCCAGGCGATCGCCATCATCGTCTCCGGCCCGTTGGAGAGCGGGATATGTGATGAAGCGATCCAGTTGGCAATGACCATCGCGCAGAGGTAGAGAAAGAGCAGGGCGCAGACCAGAAGAGCCCCTCCCCTCACGCGCACATCCGGCGCGACGCCCCCAAGCGAAGCCGCTGACACGAGAGCGAGCAGCAGCACTCCGGCGATCAGGCTAATGCCGGCCATAGGAAATATGGGCGGGAAAGAGTTATAGAGCCTTTCGGCGGAGATCCTTAAATCGGACGGCAGTCCGTCCCCCGCGACCTTGCGCTGGTATTGGCGGATCTTGGCGAGCGACTCGGAGAGAGAGTCGTATTCGCCGTTCATCACCAGTTCGAAGATGTAGTCCCAGGATTTTCGGATGAATATCCACTGCTCGTCGGGGATGCCCTCAGGAAGACGGTCGCCCTGGGCATACCAGCGCACGACGCCGAGAGAGTCGGCGCAAGGGTAGATCTTGAGCAGTTCGCCGCTATACAGGGCACTGACCGTGCGGGCCTTGTCGGCCTCGTCAGTTGCGCTGCGCCGGCGGTGAAGAGGCCGGGATTTCCAGCTCGTGTGGTAGAACATCCAGCCGGTCAGCACCTGCTCGTCGCTATAGCCCTGCACTCCGAAGCTGCCGTACAGCTTGGTACTGAAGTCCTTGGCCACGGTCTGCAGCGGGCAGACGCGGCCCTGATAGCAGACATAGAGAGTCCCGAACTCCTCCGCCACATCTCGCGGGAGGGTCTTGGGGGCAGCGGCGGCGGAAGCGCCGAGGGCAAAGATGCAGACGGCCGCAGCAGTGGCGAACGCCTTGCGGAAGAGCAGACTGAAGTGCTTGTCGGTGATGCAGTAGAGCAGGATGGAGAGCAGCAGCAGCGCATAGCCGCAGTAGCTGACCCCTGTCCCCCACGGGTCGTAGGACAGCGAGAAACTGGCGCCGAGCGAGTCGCTGTCGTAGCCTGCCTGATAGACCCTGTAGCCTCCCCGGGAGAGGATATGATTCATCCTGATCGTCTGCTGAAAACTTCCTGTCCCGTCACTGACCGTCACGAGCGAACTGTAGTCCGACGGCAGCACATTGCCGGAGTAGTAGGACACGGTGAAGTCATCGAGCCTGAGGCTGAAAGGGAGCCCGACAGAGCGTCCGTCGGAGAGCGTGAAGGCGGCGGTTTCCTCTCCCGTCCTGAGGTGAAGAGTCCCCTTCTGCGAGAAGAGGAAGCTGAGCAGCCCGCCGGCTAGTATCACAAGCAGCGAGCAGTGCAGCAGGAAGACGGCGGGACGACGGAACAGCCTCTCCCGCACAGCATAGCAGCAGGCGCTGACGGCGGCGAGAGCCCATAGCGCCACGAACCATCGGCTCCCATAGATCAGGCTATGAGCCTGAGCCGTGCCGCAGAGCTTCTCGACGACGGTGGCGGCGACAAGCGAGAGCACGACCAGGCTGCATAGAGCTGACGTGGTGTATTTGAGAATCCTATATCGCATCGATAAACTTTACGACGGCCTCGCGGTCCGAAGCGGACAGAGCCCTGAACTTCTCGACCGACTCGCGCGCGTCGCTCTGCTTGGAGCCGTGCCACATAATGGCCTCTATGACGGTCCTCGCGCGGCAGTCGTGCAGTCTGTCGACTCCGCCGTTCACGATTTCGCTGAGCCCGCGACCCCAGAGAGGTGTGGTGCGGCACCAGCCGGTGCGGATGTCGTTGACCATATAGAGCCTGTGCTGCACCATATCGGTATATGGCCAGATGGTCTGGCCGGGGTAGCGGGGCAGGCGGGAGTCTCCGTCCTTGAAGAATCCGTTGGGATCGGTGAAATTGTCCTCACCCGTCTTCCAGCTCGGACGATGGCAGTACTGGCAGCCTATCTCGGAAAACAGAGCCTTGCCCCTCTGCACCTCAGGGTCGTCCAGGTCGCGTGCGGCAGGCACTGCGAGCCCGCGGTGCCAGATCATAAAGTCAGTGTATTCACTGTCGCTCATCTCCGGCTCCAAGTCTTTGGCGGTGAGATAATTGTATATGTCCTTCTCCACATCGCCGGTCTTGTTCTCCTCAGGGAAGTACTTGTAGAAGTCAGCCTGAACTTCCGGGTCCTGCGACGCCACCCGGGCGTAGGTGGTGGTCATATAGTTGTAGCGGCGGTCGCTGCGGGTCACATTTGTTATATTCCAGATGGCGTTCGCGCCGGCTGCGTCCTGCAACGGGCCCCGGGAGAGGGCGTAGGTGTAGCGGAGAGGATGGCCTGTCTTGCCGTAGGTCTTCACCCATTCGCCGCCTGCGAAGATGGAGGGGTTGAGCTGCGCTCCGGCCTTCTCCTCGGAGGCATACTGCGCCTTGAGGTCCTCATCGCTGATAGCGTCGAGAAGTCCCGTTCCATAGACCCCGATGGTAGATTCGAGCCTTACCTTTACGTTCTCGTAAGGGACTGTGGAGGTGACCCCGTTCTTTGTGACCTCCAGAGGCACGTAGTAGGCGTCCTCCGGGATGACTACCACCGGATAGATGAGGCTGTAGGACTCCCCGTCAGGGAACTTGTTGCCCCACTCGTCGGTATATTCCGGCCAGTCAATCCGTATCTTGCTCTCGTCCAGCGGGGCCTTGAACGGCTCGACCGCGAGCGTCTGCGGCATACCGGTAAGGGAGCTGAGGTAAGTGTCCGTCTCGTCGGTGATGACCAGAAGGTAGCCGTTGCCCATATTGTCCGCCCTGTAGCTGGTCTGGCGCTTGCCGTGGCCGTAGTTGGGGTGGCAGTAGAGACAGCCCCGGCGGACCATCAGAGGCCCGAGCCCCCGGAATGCGCCCTCCTTGTTCTGGTTGAAATCCCGCTCGAAGAGCTGCTCGCCGTTCTTGAACGCCTGGATCATTCCGGCATTCTCGATGGCGGGAGTCGGCTGCTCGTAGGCTGAGGAGCTGGAGTTGAACGCGGTCCCCAGCCTGCCGCCGGCATACCACTCGTCACCCAAAGGCTGTGGTGCGGGAGTTTCCTTCCCCTCGCGGGAGCAGGCGGCAAGCATAAGGACTGCGACCGTGATAACAATATAATAATATGGCTTTGACATTGTTCTATTTGTTTACGAGCACCTTTCTTGCGGCTTCAAGAGCCTCGTTGAGGTCGTTGCAGGCGTTGATGGCTTCCTTGACCTTGGGGTCTTTGAAGTTCTTGACGAACGGCCTCGGCATAGCGTCGATCCTGGCGAGGCAGGTGGCGATGGCGTCGATGACATCCTGGTCGGCCTTCTCGTCGGCATCCCTTACGAAGTTGCTGACACTGTGGGCTGTAGGCGCTTCCGCTCCGAACTTCCCGAAATATGCGCTGCGTATGCTGACCACATTGTCATAGAAATCCGTGATGGAGTTCCAGGAGTGAGGGGACTCGATATAGTTGACATCCTCCCCGTTGTACGGTTTGCCTATCTTGGAGTTGCCGACCTCGTCGATGATGTCCTGGCATCCTACGATGATCTGCTCGCTGCCGGCGGTGACTGACTTCCAGACGCTGCCCGGCTGTCCGCAAAGCCTCATCTGCTCGCCGAAGTTATCCTCGGGCTCAAGTTCGGCCTCCTCGATGAGAGCCGTCTTCCTCTCGCTGACCTCGTCGATACCGGCCCAGGCGGCTTCAAGACGGGCGCAGCTGAGCGCAAGGTCCTTGGCCACGGCCACGGCGTACTTGAGCTCGCCGTCTGTCATATCGGCGGCAGGCCTGTTCTCGCCCTCGCGGAAGATGATGTACTCAAGTCCGTGGAAACCCACGAGTCCGTTGTTGAGGTTGGCGACCACATTCTCGATGTCATCCATCATCTTCTCGCTGCCCAGCAGGTTGTCAAGTGCGACCTTGTCCAGGGGCCAGGTATCGATGTGCGGGTCAATGTAATATTTGGAGGCCGCCCCGAAGAGGAACGCCTCGCTCCACTCCCAATACCGGCGCGCGTCCTTCCACAGACTGCAGACCTTGTCGACGGCATCCTCGCTTCTTGAGGCCTGAAGTGCAGTCACCGCGTCGTAGAGCGAGAGGGACTTGTCGGCAAGGGTGGAGTAGGTCGTGATGACCACATCGTCCACGAACTGCTCGTTGACAAGCTGGAGTTCCGCATTCTTCGCGTTGTCCACTCCGCCGGATTTTTCGCAGGAGCTGAGCGCCGTGGCAGCCATTGCTATGCAGAGGGCTGCCGGTGAAATGAATTTGTTCATCATTGTGTATTGAATTTCAATTGTTTATCTTTCAAACCAGCCGCTGAATATTATTCCTATGCTGACCGAGGGTTCATCGTTGTATGGCGCGACATAGTAGCGCTTGGACCACTCCGCCTTGACGGCGATCTGCTCTATAGGATACCAGTTGACTCCGGCCGCCGCGCGGTGCTTGCCGCACCAGGTGTAGTCCAGCACTCCGTCCGCGACCTTGTGCATAGAGTCGTAGTATTCGTAGTGTGCAAAAATATAGAGCCTCTCGCGGCCCGCCGGACGGCGGTTCAGTAGCGAGAAGACGTCATAACCCGCCTCGACGCTCCCCACGATGGCGTCGGACCCCACGGCGTTGTGCGGTGAAGGGGAGGCGGTGGACATATTGTTCTTGTTGAACGCCGTGATCTCGGCGGAGTTGTTGAGATGCGCCCAGTCGAACACGCCCTGCGCGATGAAGCCGTGCCCCTCGTAGCGGAAATCCGCCGAGCCGATCATCACGTCGCCCCGGCAGCCGGAGTACTTGCTGTTCTTGGTGAGAGAGTTGCTGAACGAAGCCCCGTAGTAGCCGCTGAGCCCGAGTTTGAGACCCTTGAAGGAACGGTTATCGATGCGGAACGCGCCGGCGTAGCTGTTGGCGATGTTGAACTCGTAAGGCGAGCCTGCGCCGCCCTGGATGAAGTTCTCGGTGCCGAAACGGTCGGAGTCAAGCCCCGGGAGGAACATCAGTTCGTAAGACCAGTCCCCCACCGTGCCGAGTATCTCGACGCCGGGCTCGTGCCAGGTGCAGGGGAAGACGGTGTTCTCGCCCTCCTGACGGTAGGCGGTGAAATACTCGTTCGGGAGATGGTGGGCGTTGGTGAGGCCCACAGGGACTATAATCATCCCCGCGCGGAACTTGAACGCATCACTGATGCTCTTCTGAATCCAGAACTGCTCCAGAGCGACCTCGCCGCCCATCTC
Source organism: Acetatifactor sp. (assembly GCA_963643555.1). GTDB lineage: Bacteria > Bacteroidota > Bacteroidia > Bacteroidales > UBA932 > Cryptobacteroides. The sequence goes on along the minus strand of CAVILJ010000033.1, from coordinate 9,911 downwards.
GATCTCCGTCTCGTATTCTCCGGTCTCATCAGCCTCCAGCTCGACCGAGCTTCCGGTGCCGCCGTGCTCAAACTCGATCTCCGAGCCGAGAGTCCAGCCGTTGCCGAAGTCATAGCCGAGATTGATCACGAAATGCGGGATGTCGAACCTCCCGTGGCTCTTGTCGGAGGCATATTTCTCAGGGTGGGTGTAGCGCTGCCAGGCATCGGAGTAGAAGTTGCGGGTCATCACCGCCTCGCCGTAGCCGCCGAGCGTGAGCCTCTGCTGCGCCGCCGCGCTGACGCAGACTGCCAGAGCCGCAAGCACTGCCAATATGTTTCTGATATTCATCTTTCTTACGATTTGAGCGCAAAATTATACCCCTGCGCCCTCATCGGCAATCGCAAGAATTTGTGAAATTGGCGAGCCGGACATCACCATTTATTGGGATTTTGCTCCGCAGCGGCGGGGATAATCGGGAAGTATTCTTATTTTTGGCGACCAAACACTCCCGGATATGAATTTCACAGGTCTCATAATAGGCATAGTCGCTTTCCTCTCGATAGGAATGTTCCACCCGATAGTGATCAAGGCGGAATACCGCTTCGGAGTGGGCTGCTGGTGGGTGTTCCTGCTCGTCGGTCTCGCCTCGGCGGCCGGGTCGGTGCTGGTGGACGACTACATCGCCTCCACGGCTCTGGGCGTGTTCGCATTCTCCTGCTTCTGGAGCATACTGGAAGTCTTCGAACAGAGGGAAAGGGTCCGCAAGGGATGGTTCCCGGAGAACCCCAAGCGGAAGGGGAAGCGCTAGTATTCCAGAGTCAAATCGTCCACCCAGAGGACCGAATCCTTGCTGCCGGTGAAATAGTCGCCGAGCATACTGGCCGCGCAGGACACGATGATATGCGTGGGCACGCGGGAGGTGGACAGATATTCCAGCGGTATCTCCACTCTGGTCCACTCGTCTATGCTTTCGGTGGCGATGTAGCGCCCGTAGGCTATGACATTCTCCCCCTCAGGGTTGAAGAATGTGGCCTTGTCGGTGGTGTTGATCGCCACGGGGCAGTCGGCGGTGCCGCCGTATCTGCGGTAGTCCCAGTCGCCGAGAGCCACCCAGACCGATGCGCGGTCGTTGTCGCCGGCTTTGACTTCATCGCCGTCAGGAACGCCGCCTATGGTCTTCTCCTCGATTATGCCACTCTTATATTTCAGATACAGGGTAAGTTTCCGAGGCCTCAGGGTGAATGGACGGCCCATATTGACCACGCCGCCGGAAGTGCCGATGGTGCGGCTGAATTCGCCGGAGAACACATTGCCCGCCGCGAATTTGACCACCACGTAGCGGGACATCATCTTAAGCGAGCGCTCCCCCTCCACCTTGTCGCTCTCGTCCGGCATCGTGATGGCGTAGCCGGCCCCGACGGTGGTCGAACCCTTGTTGCCGCAGCCCCACCACTTGGTCTGAAGCTCAGGGACCGAGGACTCCGGGTCATAGAACGAGAAGTATTTGCTTGATTCGGCGTGGCTTACGGTCTCGAATCCGGAGTTCGGCAGCTGCATCTCCGCTTCGGTCGTGAAGCTCCGCAGCGAGGTGACATCCTCTCCGCTGTAGGCGCAACATTCGTATTCGGTGAGCGGCTCGAGAGAGTCCGCCGCCGCGCTGAAGTCCGCCCCGCTCCGGCTTACTCCCCCGACTTCCGTCCACTCTGTCTCCCCCGCCTTGCGGATGCGGAATCCGCACTCGCGGCCCTCGACTCCGGAGGCCCTCATCCACGCCACCCTCGTCCAGGCGTCGAGCGAGACGAAAGCCACGCTCTGCTCGACTTCGCCCACGTAAAGGCTCCATTCTTCCACTTTGTCGCCGTACAGCACGCCGACCTTGAGAGGCTCGGTGAAGTTCTTGAGATAGGATATCGCCGGGTTGTAGACCGTCAGGTCGCGCGGTCCGAGCTTGAGCGACACTACCGCCACCTTGCTCAGATCCGTGCCCTGCGGCACATTGGCTATCGCCCTGAAATTACGCGCGTCGATCACCGAAGAGCCGACCTGCCCCGTGACCGTAAACACCCTCTCGATGGGCTGCACCGCCCTGACGGTCCAGTAGAACTCGGCATATACCTTAAGCGTGACGCTGAGCGGCACTCTGAGGTCGTGGATGCCGACCAGATCGACGGACGCGCTCACGCGGCTGTCGCTGAAGCTGACGCCGGTAATCCTGACCTTCGTGATGTCGGAAGTCTCGTCGAGAGTGATGAGGACCTCCCGCGCTTCGGGGTCGATGCTGACTCCCGTCGCCCCCTCCGCAGTGAGAGAGGCGATCTCCGCGGCGACATAGGGGTAAGGGATGTCGTTGCGGATGCAGGAAGCGAGCGCAAGGATGATCAGCAATATGGCGGGGGTCCTCTTCATATTCTAGAAATGCAGGCTGAGTCCGTAGGAAATGTCCAGGATGTCTATCATAAAGTTGACCTTGGAGCCGTAACGGCTGCCCGTGACCTCCCCGTCCTTGATATAGTCGGTCTTGGAGTAGTTCGCGCCCCCGATGCCGATGGAGACGTGCGTGCTGAGGTTGTTGAGCACGAATATCATAAGTCCGGGATGCACCGCGATGCGGAGCTTGTCGGTGACGGTACGGCTGTCCAGCGACTGCGCGTCGTAGGAGAACGAGGTATTGGAGCGCGACCACGAGAGCGCGATATCGGTGAACACCCCGAACCTCCCCTTGGAGTCAAGAGGGGCGTAGGTGCGGTGATAGAGCTCCGACTGGATGGTCCTCGAGTCTGCCGTGATGTCCTGCAAGGACATCTCAAGGCCGTCACTGAGCATAGAGAGGTCTGCGTTTGAGACGCTTCCCGAGGCGGCGGTGTACTTGGAGCGTATGCCGACCGAGCGGTTGTCCCTGTAGGCGTAGTCGAAATACGGTGAGACGCTCAGCACCGAGCCGGCGGCATCGAGACTGCGGAGTATCATCATCACTTCGCTGTTGCTGCTCGCGAGGTCGAGATAGAAGAACTGCACTCCGGCGGAGACGTCGCCCTTCGGCATAAAGACGCGGTCCTGAACGCGCTTCCCCGGGACGGCGAGGGAGTCGGTCCCGGGCTGCCCCCGGAGCGGAAGCAGGCCGAGGAGCAGCAGGAGCGATATGAGTGCGGGGCGCTTCATCATATATAATAATACAGGCTGAAGCCTATCGCAAGCAGATTGATGCGGAAGTTGATGAAACTGGTGCGCCTCGATCCAGTCTCCACCTGATTGTGGATCTGGTCGGTCCAGTCGAAATGCAGGCCGAGCATATTGACGTTGACGTCGATGGCGAGCCTGTCGGTGACGAAGGCGATGAAGCCCGGGCAGACATTGAGAGCAATCGAATTCTCGACCCCGTAGCTGCCGCTGACGGCATTCTCGCGCCCGTCGAGTATCTTGCCCTGACCGAAGGAGTAGCCGAGCTGCAGCTCGTTGAATAGCCCCACCCTCTTGAGCGTGCCGATAGGGATATAGTACCTGCCTATCCCCTGTATCTCGAAGGACTGGGTAAGTCTGTGATAGTTGGAGAACCGCAGCTCCGCAAGCTCCCCCAGACCCAGCTCCGCGCTGTCGAGCAGGAACATACTCCGCTTGTAGCCGAAGCGCGCCCCGACGCCGAGATTGTCCCGGATCATATAGCAGGCCGCAGGGCTGAGCGAGATGGAGTAGCCCGTGGAGTTGACCCCGCTGAGCACGAGGAAGTCGGCGTTGTCGCTGCTCTGGAGGCTGTATCTCGCCCCGCCTCCCACCATCCAGGTCCCCTGAGGGATGAATACCGGCTGGGAGGACATATCTATGCCCCGGTCCATCTTCTGCCCCCGTGCCGGAAGGCAGAGGAGCAGAAGCAGAACGGATGCGATATGAGGCAGTCTCACTTTCATCGGGAAGCCCTGACGGGTCTATTCGTAGAGAAGCTCCATCCCGTCGAGCCACAGCTTGCTGCCGTCGTAGCCGGAGAAGTAGTCGCCGTACATACTTGCGGCGCAGCTGATGACGATATGGGTCGGACGCTTGGTGAGATTGCTGTACTCGAGAGGCAGGGTCACCTGTATCCAGTCAGCTGCAGGATTGGAGGAGTCGGATGAGACTATCTTCTCGGCGAAGGCGATGGTGGAAGCATCGGTGCTGAAGTCCACGAAGGTGCTTGTGTCGGTCGTATTGATGCACACCGGGCTGTCGGCGTCGCCGCCGTATTTGCGGTAATCCCAGGTACCGAGGGCGATGCGGATGGAGGCCTTGTCGTAGTTGCCTTTCTTGCCCTCGTCAGGGACATTGTCATTTGCGTAGTTGATGACCCCGCCGGAGTATTTCATCCAGAAGCGGAGTCCGGTAGGACGCGCGGTGAACGGACGTCCGAAGAATACCGTGCCGCCCTTGGTGCCGATCACCTCCCCGAAATGTCCGCTGAAAAGATTGCCCGCCGCGAACTTCACAATCACGTTGCGGGAGTGGAGGCAGACTGACTGGCTGCCGTCCTTATAGGTGCCGGTATCCGGATAGCAGATGGCGTAGCTGGAGCCGACCGAGGTCGAGCCGGCGTTGCCGTTGCCCCACCACATCGTCTTCAGTGCCTCATCGGCGGACGACGGGTCATAGAACGACTTGTATTTGCTGCTCTCGGCATTGGACGTGGTCTCGAAGCTGCCGTTGGGGATCGCCGTGGCCTTGTCGGTGGTGAGGGTGGACGGTGCGGCCATATACTCCTCCCCGGAGGATTCGATGGAAGTGACGGCGAGCCTGTATTCGTACTCGGTCTCCGGGCTGAGGCCCTTGACCTCGGCGCTGTACGCGCCTTCGGACTCGCGGACGGCGGTGACTCTCGTCCAACTGTCAGCGCCCTTCGCACGCACGTCAAAATAGACCTTGTCCTTGTCGTACTGCTCCTCATCCACGTCGGCGTGCGCGGTGAAGTGGCCCGCCCATACCTCATAGGACGAAGTGCTTGACACTCCGGTGGAGCTCGCTATGAATATAATATTGTCATAGACATTGTTGGTCGTGTCGTCCACGAGCAGATCGAGGCCCAGCGTGCCGTCCTTCTCGACATATTTGAGGCCGAGCTTATATCTCCTGCCCCCCTCGACGGCGCTGACCGAGCCGCTCCTGCTGAATGCGGAATTGTCCTTCTTGAGAGTCCCGGAGAATGTCCAACTGAGCGAAGGCTCGAAGCCGGAGGCGATGAAGTAGCCGTCCGCTCCGCTCTTGTCGGCGGTATAGACGAGGCTGGAGGCATCGTCAAGTGAGACGGTGCAGCTGTAGCCATCGGCGAAGAACTCGGCTATGGAGGCGTCGAAGCTCACGCGGGAGATGACGTTGCTGACCTTGGCCGTCACCTTGACGCTGCTCGCAGCGCCGGCGGCTATCCTGAAGCTCTCGGAGCCGGAGTAGCTCTTCTGCTCCCAGGATGCGGCGGCAGGGCTGGCCTTGACCGCCTCGCCGGCAACCACATCCACCCTGTATTCATCGGACGGCAGGTAGATCTGCTCCGGCATCGCGGAATAGACATATTCGCGCACCTTGCCGGAGAAGTCGGCCTTGTATATCTTCACGACCGCCGACGAGAGGAGCTCCTCGGAACTCATCACCGCCTTGGTGGCGGGGTTCTCCACACTCACGGCAAGGGAGAACACCCCCTCCCCGGCCTGCTCGGAGGTGCAGGCGGCAAGCAGCGGCAGCAGTATCAGACTGCAGTATATATTCTTCTTCATACTACTCTACCTTAAGACTGATTGGAATGCTCTTGCGGCAGCCCTTGGCGTCCACCACGTTCATAGTGAAGGTGTGGATGCCCGGGAATGCGAGCAGCGGGGTCTGTGCGCCGGAGAGGTCGAAGTCGATCGCCGTCTTGCCGGAGAGCTCGCTGCCGTGCGGGAACGGCACGATGTCGAAGACTCCGAGTGCGGCCTCCGACGGATTTATCAGGTCGAGGGTGGTGCCGCCGACGGTGTTGACGGAGGCGATGAAGTCCGCATTGGTGGAGGCGATATCCACGGTGAACTTGCGCGCTCCGTTAGGAATCTTCGCGGTCATAGTGAGCGGGAACTCGCCGGTCGCAGGGACGGTGACGGTCTCGCTTATGTCGTAGGAGCAGGTGCTGACCAGCTCTATGCCGCCGTCGCCCACAGGGGCGTTCGGGTCTTCTCCGTCGCCCTCCTCATCCGCGGTGACGTCGTTGTCGAGTTCGATATCCTCCACGAGCCCGTCGATGGACACGGAGAAGCTTGCGTTGCCGTCAGCGTCAACCTTCTTGAGGAAGGTGATGATATGCCAGTCGCGGGCCTTGACCCCGGTGATGGTGGCGGTCATCCTCTGTGTCTTGCCCTCGATCGAGCCCTTGAACGTCACGCTTACCGTGGACTCCGTCCCGTCGAGCGCGAAATATCCGAGGCGTCGCTCGTAGGTCGGTTCGCCCTCGTTGTAGCTGAGGGCATAGTCGAGAGGATAGCCGCTCTGGAGCTCGACGCTCGCCTTGCCGTCGCCGGTCACGGTGCCGAGGAAGGCATCGTTGTAGCTTACCGTGACAATGGCCTGGAGCAGGGTGCAGGTGATGCTGCCCAGTGCGGTGGTCTCGCCGGCCTTGATGCTGAAGCTGCCCGCAGCCCCATAGACAGGAGAATTGAACTTGGCCTCCGGCACGTCGGACGAGCTGGAGCGGACCTCAATAGTGTAGTCGCCGGCGGGAAGCTGCATCGAGCCGGCACCGCGCACTTCCGACCAGGTCTTCTGGCTCACGAGCGCAGCGTCGGCGCCGTAGATGGAGAGCACATATTCGCCGCCTGCGGCTTCAGCCCTGGTCGCGGGTTTTACATCCTCCGAGACCACGAGCTGCATCGAGGCGAAGGAAAGCGTGCCGGTCTTGGCCCCGCCGTAATTGAATATGTCCTTGGAGCAGGATGCCAGCAGCACGGCCGCACCCAGCATAAATATGGATAAGTTTCTCATTTTCATACCTTATTCGTTTAAATCGACATCCTCCAGCTGCACGTCTTCGACCGTGTCGTCGAAGATGACGCTGAGCGTGCCGCTACCAACATTGGACGCGTCGAACTTGAGGGTGTAGCACTTCTTGGCCTCAAGCCCGCTCTTGCTCACGCTGACTGTCTGAGTCTTGCCGCCCTGAGAAGTCAGAGTTCCGGAGAGCGTGAACGCGTAGGCATCCATAAAGGCTGCGCGGGTCTCCCCTTTCGGGAAATCGATCTGAGTGCCGGCACCCGTCTTGAGGGTGAAAGAGTAGTCGGTGAAATAGGAGGTGAACGTGTCCGTGAACGCGAGCTTCACCATAGTATTGGCAAGGCTTACCGGGATGCCGACGGTGCTGGTGGTGCCCTGGGCTACGGTGAAAGACGCCTCGCCGCTGAAATACGGCTTGCCGAAGCCCTCGTCGGAGGCGGAGCCGCTGCTCGCCGCAGCGGTGTAGGAGCCGACCTTGATGGCGGAGGAGCTGTCGTAGCTCTTGAGTGCTCCGCTGTAGACTTCGTTGCCCGAAGCGTCGGTGAGGACGAGGGTGAAGTCGTCTGAGGACGGAAGCGTCGCATAGTCGGAGACGTTGCTCTTGGTGACATCCGTGACGCTGTCGTCGGAGTCCAGCGCGAAGCGGATGAATCCGACCTCCCCGTCGGGCTGTCTGGTGCAGGACAGAGCCGCTGTCAGCAGCAGGAGTCCGGCCAGAGTGAATGTGTGTTTCATCTTTGTCATTTGGATATTTTTACTTTTATATTGTCTATGTAGAGCCAGCAGGTATTGTTGTTCGCCCCCCAGTTTGTCTCAGGAACTGTTCTCCAGCTGAGGCGTATCGGTGCGCTCACCGACTCAAGCGCATATGTGCCGTTGTGGTTGATATTGGTATATGAACCCGTGGTCTCGTTGATGTCAAATGAGTGCGGGAAGGTCCCGGTGTCGTCTCCGCTCTTGAGATTGTCGTAAGTGGAGATATATCCTATATGGACGGTCTGGGATATCTTCGGAGTCCCCTGCCTGTTCATAGAATAGTCAAACGAGAGCGAGAGATTGACTGTCTTGCCCTCCTTCAGGCCGCTGAGGAAAGGAGAGTCCGCGCGCGCGGAGTAGTTTGCAAGTCCGGTCTCCCTGCGGCAGGCGATACGGATTGCCGTGCCGGCTTGAGCCCCTGCCCGGGCCGCACTCCAGCCGTCAAGGAAAGTATGCGCACCCTTGCTGCCCGCACTCGAACCCTTATATTCGTCATTGGAGCTGAAACTCTCCACCGTCGAGAAGTCCTCGAAGAAGAGATAAGGGCAGTCGAGGCTGACGTCTGCGCCGGTGGTGTCCGAGAGGTCGGCGAGGCTGACGCTCCGGCTGAGCAGGGCGCTCTCGGACTCATAGCTGACCGTGACGCTCTTGCCCGACAGGGCGGTGAATTCCGCCTTTTCAAGGGTTTCAAGGAAGAATGTGTCCCCCGTCGCGATGAGAGACCCGTCCTCCTTGGTGTAAGTATACGTGTTCGAGCTTGTCCCCGGCCAGCAGACGCCATCCGGGAGAGTGAGGGTAATCTTCTGCAGGTCTTCGCCGAGATTGTTGGAGGCGAGGGTGAAGCGGAGGCTGTATCTGGACTTTACGCCCTCGGGGCGCAGCGCCACGGAGGTGACGTGGCCGGCGAGGAAACTTCTCCCCGCGAGCAGATAGTCAAGCTCGGCGTATTTATTTGCGGAATAGAGCTTTACCTGCATATGACCGGATGTCCCGTAGGCTGTCTCCGGAGGGAAAACCGCTGCAGCTGCGTACTGCTTCGTATCGCTCGTGGATTCGGAAAGGGTCTGCTTCAGATTCAGCGTCACGGTGGAGCTGCCTCCCGAGAGCGCAGCGGTGGAAGCATCGGTGACATCTACGCTCACCTTGCCTGCAAGAGGTTGAGGCATAGAGAATTCGATTCTCTCCACCGGCTCTCCGAGCAGGTTGCAGCCCTCCGGTATGTAGAACCTCAGGAAGTGCAGCAGATGCTTCATCTGCACATTCAAACCCTGCCCAAGGATCACATTGTCCCCTATCGGCTGGAGCGCACCGCCCTGCGACGGGACTGAAATGATAATGTCCCTGCCTCCCGAGAGATCCCCGTCCTGCACGGACGGCACGGTAAATGTCGCGGTAGTGCCGCTGAGCGACTCGGGCAGAGGGTAGCACATATAGTAAGTGTAAGCACCCTCGCTCATCGGCGCGGCGAGAGTCGCGCTGAACCAGGCCACCGGGTTCGGGGATTCAGTGGAGGCGTAAAGCTTGAATATCTGGCTCTCAAGGGTATAGCTTCCGTCTCCCGACTTAGCCCAGACGGCTATCCTGTCGCCTTCGTCCCAGGTAAAGCGCTTGACGTCAGAGTCGGGACTGGTCCTGGTCGCGGGAGCGCCGCCGACCCCGAGCGCGACCTCGACAGGGCGCGCCTGCGGACTGTATTCCAGACCGCAGGACTGACAGAGCAGCAGAGCCGCAAGTGTCGGTATTGACAAGCTTTTAACCAGCCTTAACACTACTGACCTATCTAGTTTCCTCTATGCTCGATTAGGAACCATCGTCATAAATTCCGTCATTGTGCCGCAATCTTCGTTCCAATAAAGCCTGCAAAGGTAATAATTATTTGGGACTCGCCTTGATTTTTTTATATAAAAACAGGTATCACCCCCGTTGTATTACGGATTTATTTGTATATTTGCAGTCTAATCGGAAAGATGCTCGAGTGGCTGAAGAGGCACGTCTGGAAAGCGTGTGACCGCCCAAAGCGGTTCCAGGGTTCGAATCCCTGTCTTTCCGCGAAAGAGGGCTAACTCCTTAATATGTAGTAAATTAGCCCTAAAATCTGACCCAAAACGGGACAAAAACGGGACAAGCATCCCGGCATTTGATTTATATCTTTCCGACTCTCTCCCGGATGAGGAGCAGGCTCGGAAAGAAAAAAAAATGTT
>CAVILJ010000032.1:0-20952 GCA_963643555.1 Acetatifactor sp. | reverse complement strand
TGTCATTGGAGAAGTTCTCGACAGCTGCACGGAACACCATACGTCCGATACGGCCAAATCCGTTAATACCAAGTTTTACCATTGTCTTTAAATTATAAAAGTTGTTATATCTTTATCTTTAACCAGCTAACCGTGTGCCTCGCTCTCAAAAGCGGTGCAAATTTATCAAAAATTCTCTTGAAAATCAATTATCTTTGCAAAAATATAATTTGAAGCCCCGATATGCGAATAATCATAACCAACGATGACGGTTACGAAGCCGGCGGACTGCGCGCCCTGGTGAGAGTGATGCGCCGATACGGCGACCTCACGGTAGTCGCCCCGAAGAAGCCGCAGAGCGGGATGTCGATGGCGGTGACGATGGGATACAAGCCGATAGCGGTGAAGCAACTCTCACGCAGCGATTCCGAGAGCTGGTGGTATCTGGACGGTACGCCGGCAAGCTGCGTCAAGTATGCCGTGGACAACATCCTCTGGCCCGAGAGAGCAGACCTTGTGATAAGCGGGGTCAACCACGGCAGCAACGCCGCCACTGCGGCCGTGTATTCCGGGACCATCGGAGCGGCGATGGAGGGGGCGGTCAACGCGATTCCCTCCATCGGCGTGAGCCTTGACAGCTTCGCCCCCGACGCGGACTTCTCGGCGGTGGAAGAGTTTCTGCCCGGCATCCTTGACAGACTGCTGAGCGGTCCCGGGTGGCATTACGGACTCTTCTACAACATCAACTTCCCGGCAATCCCGGCCTCTGAAATCAAAGGGGTCAGATACTGCCGTATGGGCTACGGGCACTGGGAGCGGGAATACCGGCCCTACAGGGAATTCCTCGCCGAACAGGGCAGGACTCCGGACCGGGAGGCGCAGGCATATCTGGACAGCCTTGAGCCGGGAGAAGAGGTCTATGTGATGGCGGGAGACTTCATCGACAACCCGGTCAACGCAGAGGCGGCGGACCACCGTATGCTGTCGGCGGGCTACGTCACCGTGACCCCGCACAATATCGACAATACCGACCGCCCGCAGCTCAAGAGTCTGGAAAAGGTTTTGAAATGAGCGCAAAGTCTTTATGCGATACTATCTGATAGCCGGCGAAGCCTCCGGCGACCTGCACGGAAGCAATCTCATTCGCGGCCTCGCAGCCGAAGACCCAAAGGCGGAGTTCCGCTTCTGGGGCGGGGATATGATGTCCGCAGCCGCAGAGGAGTCGCACTCCCCCGCCAGCCTCGTCCAGGACTACCGCGACGGGGCCGTGATGGGTCTTGCCGAAGTCCTCGCCAAAGGCTTCAAGCTGCTCGGCAACATCCGGCGCTGCAAGGAGGACATTCTCGGGTGGAAGCCGGACGCCGTGGTCCTCATCGACTATCCGGGCTTCAATATGAAGATTGCGAAGTTCTGCCACGAACACCATATAAGAGTATTCTACTACATAGCGCCGAAGACCTGGGCCTCCCGCGAGGGGCGCAACCGCTCGCTGAAGGCCTGGGTGGACAAGCTCTTCATAGTCTTCCCCTTCGAGGTCCCTTATTTCACACAAAAAGGCATCCCCTTCGTCTATGAGGGGAACCCTCTGGTGGACGCGGTCGACTCGCACGCGTTCAGCCGCCCCGTCGAGGGACGCTACATCGCCCTGCTCGCAGGCTCGCGCAAGGCCGAAATATCGAGGATGATGCCGGTGCTGCTCTCCCTCGTGGACAATCTCACCGCTCTGCCGCGATACAAAGACTACCGCTTCGTCATCGCAGGCGCTCCGGCCCGCAGCGAGAGCGACTATCTGCCGTACATCGGGGACAGGAGCAAAGTAAGGCTCATATTCGGGCGCACCTACGACATCCTCAAATACGCCGACGCCGCCGTCATCAACTCCGGCACGGCATCCCTAGAGGCGGCCCTCATCGGCACTCCGCAGGTGGTGGGATGGAACACCTCGAAGCTCACCTATTTCGCCGCCAAGTACATACTCAGGGTGATGAGCCACATCTCCTACATCTCGCTGGGCAACCTGTGCCTCGGCAAGATGGCGTTCAGAGAGATGATTCAGGACGGATTCAACTCCACTGACCTCACGGCTGAAGTGAGACGACTCATTGAAGACAAGGGCTACAGGGACGGGATGCTGCGTGAATATGTCCTCATCCGCGAGACGCTAGGAGGCGGCGGGGCATCCCGCAGAGTCGCCGCGGCTATGGTCGCAGAGATGCAAAAGGGAGACTAATACACCCTCGGGCCGAAGATCGCGGTGCCTATCCGCACCATAGTGGCGCCGTATTCGAGGGCGATGCGCCAGTCCTCCGACATCCCGATGGAGAGTTCGCGGAAGTCCGCCATCTCCGGGAACAGGTCACGCAGATAATTGAAGAACGCGCTTATGCGTCCGAAATCGGCTCGGATGTCCTCCTCGTTGTCGCTGTGGGTCGCCATCCCCATCAGCCCGCAGAAGCGGATGTTGCGGTATGAGCCGGCCCTGAAAAGAATGTCCAGGATTTCCTCCTCGACAAAGCCCTGCTTGGTCTCCTCCGCGCCTATGTGGAGTTCAAGCAGAATGTTGACTGTCTTGCCGTTGGCATCACCCCAGCCGTTTATGGCTTCCAGCAGATGCAGGCTGTCGACTGACTGGACCAGATCGGCATAGGGCAGGACGAGCTTGAGCTTGTTGGTCTGGAGATGCCCGATGAAATGCCATTCCACTTCGGAGCGCGGCACCCCTGCCTGCTCCAGCCGCTCCACCTTGCGGGCGAACTCCTGGGGCCTGTTCTCCCCGAAGCGATGCTGCCCGGCCCGGAGAGCCTCCATTATGGATTCGAGAGGGTGAAATTTGGAAACTGCCACCAGCTTTACCTCCGGTGGCAGTTCCTTTCTTATAATATCAATATTCTCCTTTATCATCGCTTATCGGCGCTTCTGCTGCTTGAGCTGCTGCTCCTGGAGTTTCTGCGCCTGTTCGAGACGCTGCTGCCACTTGCTCTTCGGGAGCGGCTTGCCCTCGGAGGCGCGGACCTTCTCAAGTATCGCGTCCTTGTCGATAGACTTGCGGATCAGCCAGGTCTGGAGGATGGATATCAGCTGGGAGAGCAGATAGTAGTAGCTGAGGGCCGCCGAGAGGCTGTTGCAGATGAAGAACATCATTATCGGCATCATCCACAGCGTCATAAACCTCATCGAAGCCGCACTCGGGTCGTTCGCCCCCGGCTGGGAGGACATAGTGAGCTTGGAGTATACCCACATCGTCACCGCCATCAGCAGGGCGAAGAGCGAGAGGTGGTCTCCGAGTATCGGAATCCTCGTACCGTAATCTATGATGGAGTCGTAGGCGGAGAGGTCGTGACACCAGAGGAACGACTGCTGACGCAGCTCGATGGACGCAGGGAAGAAGCGGAACATCGCCCAGAGTATAGGGAAGGTCAGCAGCATCGGGAGACACCCTCCCATCGGGCTGACTCCCGCCCTCTTGTAGAGAGCCATCGTCGCCTGCTGCTTCTTGAGCATCTCCTGCTGGTTGTCAGTGTGCGGATACTTGGCGTTGAGCTTGTCAATCTCCGGCTTCAACGCGCTCATCTTTGCCGAAGACGCGTATGACTTGTAAGTCAGCGGGAACACTACAATCTTGATGACAAGGGTCATCAGCAGGATGACGAGGCCGAAGTTGGCGGTGAAGCGGTTGAAGAAGTTGAACATCGGAATGATGGCATACTTCGTGAACCAGCCCACGAGCGAACCTCCCAGAGGGATGATCTTCTCGTATTTCTGTCCGTAGCTCTTGAGCGTCCGGAAGTGATTGGGGCCGAAATAGAATTCGAGCGGGATCACGGTGTCGCCCCTGCCCAGCTCTGAGCGCATCAGCGCATTGCAGGCCATCAGGTTGCGCTCGGGGTCGTCCTGCTTGAAGAAGTCGATGCTGACTTCACCCGAGGAGAACTGCTGCGGGGCGCGGACGATGGCGGAGAAGAACTGCTGCTGGAACGCGAACCAGCTGAGCTTCGACTCCACTCTCTTTGACGCGTTGCGTCCGCGGCCTATTTCGGAGGGCTTCTTGTCGCCGTCGAAATAGTAGTCGAGCTTGGAGTACTGGGTCTCGTTCTTGTAGCCCTTCTCCATACGCGGCATAGTCATCCCGAAATCGATGTCCACGGTGCTCACATTGCGAGGAATCACCCCCTGCATACCAATGAAGGAGAGGCGGTTGTCGACCCTGTAGCTGTCGCCGAGCAGAGTGTAGCTCTGCTCTATGTAGCCGCCGCCCTCGAACGGAAGCCTCATCACCACGGACGAGTCCGTCACCTGGGCGAGCTCGAAGCTGAAGTCCTTGGTCCTTATGTACTCGCCGGCGTAGACGCTGACGGAATACTCCGACCTGCCGGGCCTGAAGAGATAGAGATCGGTGCTGTCGTAGTTGCGGTAGTTCTTGAGCCTGACCGAGTAAGGCTGCGCCCCGCGGGTCGTGAGCTTCAGCTCCAGCACATCATTCTCCAGGGTCACGATGCTGCTCTCCGCCTCGGAAGCGGCATTGAGGCAGGCGTCCTTGTAGACCGCCTGCGCAGATGTCCCGGACAGAGTGTCAGTCGCGGGACGGGTCTGGACCGCGTTCAGGGAGTCCACCGCATCCATAATGCGCTGCGGCATCTGCGCGAGCGCTATCGAGTCCTGCTGGGCCTGCAACTCGGCGTATTTGCGTGCACGGTCGGACTGGAATACAGTGAAGCCTATGAATATCAGTGCAATGAGAATAAATCCGATAACCGAATTCTTGTCCATTATTTGTCTTCCTCCTCTGCTTTACGAATCTTGGCCTCAAGCTCACGGAGCTCCTCCTTCGCCTGCTCTATCTTCTCCTGCATCTGCCTGATGAGCGGTTCGCTGTTCTTGGAAGCAGAGAAAAATCCGATATTGTTCTCGTATGTGGTGATGTTCTGCTGCAGAGTGCGGTACTTGCTGATGAGAGTATCCTTAAGGCTTGCCGGTGCAGCGCTCCTGCCCTGCCCGGAGCCTCTCTGCCGCGTGGCGAAGAGCGGGAACTTCTGCTGCATCGCCTCGCGGTAGTCGGCGTTGAGAGCGTCCTTCTCCTTGAAAGGAACGTGTCCTATGCCCTGCCAGCGCTCGCTGAATCCGCGCATCGATGCGGCGTTCGCGGTCTCGTCGTCCCCTGGCACGAAAGCGAGAATCTCCTCTATGAGCTTCCTCTTGGCCTTGAGGTTGGAGTAGAAGTCGTTCTCCGGAGCGGCGTTGGCGTCGCGGTTGGCGAAGAACTCGTCGCAGGCCGCGCGGAATCTCTTCCAGAGCTGGTCGGACTTCTTGCGCGGCACCGCCCCTATCTCCTTCCACTGCTTCTGGAGGGCGATGAGCTGGTCGGTGGTCTTCTTCCACTCGGTGCTGTCCTTGAGGGCCTCGGCCTGCTCGATGAGAGCCTGCTTCTTCTCGAGGTTGACGCTCATATTGTCTTTGATGGAAGAATAAAACTCCCTCTTCTTGGCGAAGAACGCATCGCACGCGGCACGGAAGCGATCGTATATCTTCTGGTTCTCCTTCTTGGTGGCGAAGCCTATCTTGCGCCACTGGGCCTGCAGGTCCACGATCTCCTTGGAGAGGGCGTTCCACTCGGCGGAGGACTTCACCTCGGTCGCGGCAATCTCCTCAAGCCTCTCGCAGAGAGCCTTCTTCTTCTCGAGATTCTCCTCCTGCTGCTCCTTGAGCCCCTCGAAGTGTGCCTGGTACTTCTTGTTTATCACGGCCGTCGCAGCCTTGAAGCGGTTCCATATATCCTCCCTCTTCTCCTTGGCCACCGGGCCGTACTCCTTCCACTGCTCGTGCAGCTTCTGCAGCTCGTGGAACGCGGCTACGACATTCTCGTTTTCGGCAAGCCTCTCCGCCGCCTCGCAGAACGCCTCCTTGGCCTCAAGGTTCTTGCGGAAGTCCAGGTCGCGCAGGTCGCGGTTGATCTTGACCATATCGTAGAACTTCTCCACATAGAACTGGTAAGTGTCGTTGATGTTGCGGTAGTCCTTGACCGGCACCGGGCCGGCCTCTCTCCAGCGGTTCTGGAGCTCCCGGAACAGAGGGAAACGGGCGCTGACATCTTCCTGACCTTCCACAAGGGCCTTGAGCTCGTCGATCACGGCCTGCTTCTTGAGCAGATTGGCCTCCCGCTGCTCGTCCTGCTGCCTGTTGAACTCGGCACGCTCTTTCTTGTAGTCGGCATACATCGCCTTGAAGTTCTGCTCCACAGCCTCGAACGGGTTGCCGATGCTGCTTTCGGACTCGACTCCGCTCTCCCCCTTGAGTTTAGAGAGAAGCTTGTAGAAAGCCGACTTGATGGCCTCGGCCTCCTTGGAGCGCGTCATACTGTCCGCGCCGGACTTCAGTTTGACGAAGAGGTCGGAAAGCTCGGCAAGCGTCTTGTCGGACAGGTCCTCGGCCTTGCCGGAGAGGTCTTCCGCCTTGTCGCCAAGCTTGTCAGAGAGTTCTTCAACCTTGTCACCAAGCTTATTAGAGAGCTCTTCGACCTTATCGCTAAGCTTGTCAGAGAGCTCTTCCGCCCTGTCGGAGAGTTCGTCAACCTTGTCGGCAAGCTTTTCGGCTACGTCTGAAACGACCTCTTGGATCTTTTCAGGAAAGATGTTTTCGCTCATAATATCAGAGTTAATGATTTGTTATAACTTACAAATATACTAATTTTGATTGGAAAATAGCCGAAAGCTTCACTAACTTTGCGGAAATACTGAATTTATGCGGATAGACATACTGACCGTAGTGCCGGAACTCCTGGACAGCCCCCTGTCCCACTCCATCGTGGGGCGGGCGATAAGGAAAGGGCTGGTCGAGATTGAGGTGCACGACCTGCGCAGATACGGGCTCGGGCCGAGGAAGAACGTGGACGACTACAGCTACGGCGGAGACGCCGGAATGGTGATGACCATCGAGCCGGTGTACCGGATGATGGAAGAGTTGAAGGGACAGCGGGACTACGACGAGATAATATATATGTCCCCCGACGGGGAGAGGCTCGACCAGAGCATCTCCAACTCCCTCTCGCTCAAGGAGAACATAATGCTGCTCTGCGGCCACTACAAGGGGATCGACCACCGCATCCGGGAGCACCTCATCACGAGGGAGATTTCCGTCGGGGACTATGTGGTGAGCGGCGGCGAGATCCCGGCGGCCCTGCTTGCGGACTCCATCGTGCGCCTGATACCGGGGGCGCTCAGCGACGAGACCTCCGCGCTCTCGGACAGTTTTCAGGACAATCTGCTCTCCCCTCCCGTATATACGAGACCGGCTGAATTCAACGGATGGAAGGTGCCGGAAGTGCTGCTCAGCGGCAACCCGAAGCTCATCCGCGCCTGGCAGGACGAGCAGGCGCTGGAGCGCACCCGACTGCTCCGCCCGGAATTGCTCAAAAACACAGAAAAGCAGGTCTGACAAGCCTTTAGATATTGTCTCGGGGTTTTAATTATTAAAGAATTTTAATAACTCAGTAAAATTCTTTGAAAAAATTTTGAAAAAGTATTGCACATCCAAAAATTGTGAGTACCTTTGCTTTCGGAAATGAAACAACTCTACCTCCGGCCGGGCCGGAGCCATCTAACCAACAATAATTAACCTTCTATAAGGTAATACACTACTAACTAACCGTAAACCCCCGCTGAGACAGCGGGGGTTTGTCGTATATGAGTGTCAGGCTCTATTTCGCAGGGACTATCCTCACCTCATAAAGCCTCGGCCAGTTCTTGCCGGTGAGCCAGATGCGCCCTGTGGCGGGGTCGTGGGCTATGCCGTTGAGCACGTCGGTGTCGGGCGTGCGCAGAGACTTGGGCAGCAGCCCGCTGCAGTCTATCTGGGCCTCCACCCTGCCGCTCCCGGGATCGATGATGACTATCATATCTGTCAGGTAGACATTGGCCCATATCTTCCCGTCTATCCACTCCAGCTCGTTGAGATTGCGCAGCGGCCTTCCGTTCAGCTTGACGTCCAGCGACTTCCGAAACTTGAAATCGGGGCTGAGGAAGTAGAGCCGCGACGAGCCGTCGGAAGTTATGAGCGACTCTCCGTCGGTGGTGACGCCCCAGCCCTCGCGCGGGTAGGAGTAGCTCTTCTCATAGGACAGGGTCTCCGCATCATAGACGAACGCCACCTTATTGGTCCAGGTGAGGATATAAATCTTGCCGTCCAGCACAGCCGACCCCTCGCCGAAGTACTTGCGGGCGAAGTCGAGCCTGCGCAGCACCTTACCGCTCTCCGGATCCACCAGCCGCAGCGTCGACCGCCCGAACTGTCCCGTGGTCTCCACCAGCTTGCCGTCCATATGGAAGAGTCCCTGGGTATAAGCCTTGGAGTCGTGCGGATACTCCTTGATTACCTTGACTTTATATTGTGTCACGCCCGCTGCGCAGCTCGCGCAGGGCAGGCACGCGAGAGCCGAAAGCAGAAAAAAAGACAATATTGAGCGTTTCATAGCCGCAAATTTAGAAAGTTATTGTTATTTTTGTATCCCGTTATGAATACAAAGTATATTTTCGTCACGGGAGGAGTGGCATCGTCACTCGGGAAAGGCATCATCGCCGCATCGCTGGCCAAGCTTCTGCAAGCCAGAGGATTAAGAGTCACCATTCAGAAGTTTGACCCCTACATCAATGTAGATCCGGGCACACTCAACCCATACGAGCACGGCGAGTGCTACGTCACCGAAGACGGGGCCGAGACCGACCTCGACCTCGGACACTACGAGCGCTTCCTCGGAGTCCACACCTCCAAGGCCAACAATGTCACCACCGGCAAGATATACTTCACCGTCATAACGAAGGAAAGGGAGGGCGCGTATCTGGGGAAGACTGTGCAGATTGTCCCCCACATCACCGACGAGATCAAGCGCCGGATGCTTCTGCTCGGCAAGACAGGACAATACGACGTCATCATCACCGAGATCGGAGGCACCGTCGGAGATATGGAGTCCCAGCCGTTCGTGGAGTCCGTGCGCCAGCTCCAGTGGGAACTTCCGGAGGAGGACTGTATGTCCATCCACCTCACCCTCGTGCCGTACCTGAGCGCCGCCAAGGAGCTGAAGACCAAGCCTACGCAGCACTCCGTGCAGATGCTCCAGCAGGCGGGAGTCCAGCCCGACGTGATAGTCTGCCGTACCGAACATCCGCTCACCGCCGAACTGCGCAAGAAAGTCGCGCTGTTCTGCAACGTCAAGCCCGGCCACGTCATTCAGTCGATAGACGCGTGGAGCATCTACCAGGTGCCGCTCAATATGCACGATGAGCATCTGGACGAGCTCGTGGTGCGCCATCTTCAGATAGAGAACTTCACCCAGCCGGACCTCTCCGACTGGAGCGCGTTCCTCTCCCGCCTCAAGCACCCGAAATCCGAAGCGGACATAGCCCTCGTCGGGAAATACGTGGAGCTTCAGGACGCCTACAAGTCCATACTTGAGTCATTCGTGCACGCGGGAGCGGCCAACGAGTGCAAGGTCAAGGTCCATACCGTCCACAGCGAACACATCGACGGGAGCAACGCCGAGGCCGTCCTCGGCAAGATGGACGGAATCCTCGTCGCCCCGGGCTTCGGCGAGAGGGGGCTTGAAGGCAAGGTTGCAGCCATCAAATATGCCCGCGAGCACAATGTGCCGTTCTTCGGCATCTGCCTCGGGATGCAGATGTGCGTCGTGGAGTTCGCCCGCGACGTGCTCGGATATAAGGACGCGGCCTCGGCGGAGGTCAACCCGAAGTCCACGCACGCCGTGATCGACCTTATGGAAGACCAGAAGTCCACGACCATAAAGGGAGGCACGATGAGGCTGGGGGCCTACGACTGCGAGCTCAAGGAGGGGTCGCTCGCGCACCGGATCTACGGCAGCCGCCTGATTTCGGAGAGACACCGCCACCGCTACGAGTTCAACTCCGAGTTCCTCGGGGACTTCGAGAAAGCAGGACTCGTGGCCAGCGGACGCAATCCTCAGACAGGACTGGTAGAAGTGGTTGAACTCCCGACACATCCGTTCTTCATCGGAGTCCAGTTCCACCCGGAATTCAAGAGCACTCCGGAGCACCCTCAACCTATCTTCAGCGCTTTCGTCAAGGCGGCGATGGAGCGCAGGGGCGGCAAGGAGAGAGGCTAGACGTCTTCCTCGGTGCTGCCGGCGTGATTCTGCTCCTCAGTATTGAAGCGGATAAGATCTTCGATTGCACGGGTGCAGACAGGACAGAAGTCCGGCGCCGCGTTGGTGCGCATACGGCAGTTCTCGCAAGGCCTCCATACCCCCTTGGTCTGATATCCGCCGCCCTCCACGAGGCCTACCCCATCCTTTCCCATCATATCCTGCCACTTGGACGCGAAGTCCGCCTTGGTGGTGATGTTCTTCTCCCACGGCTCCAGATCCGGGTAATAGTACTCGACATACTGGTCGTCGTAGGCATATTCGTCCGCGAGGCCGGCGAAGCTGTGCCCGAACTCGTGCACTACCACCGGCCCGAACTGGGCGTGGTGCGCTGCCGTGAGCGTGTAGGCGTTGTAGATGCCGCCTCCGCCGTAGGTATCGGTGTTGGCGAGGACAATGATATGCTCATAAGGCACTCCCGCAAGCGCGTCGTGCATTCGGAAGATATGAGTCGTGGTGAGATACCTTTCCATATAGAAGGTGTCGAAATTGGAGTCCACCACGGTATTCTTCCACACCCCCGCGCGCGGCACGCTCACTCCGCTGTCCGCCGACGAAGCGCCGAGAGCGATGATGTTGAATCGGTCCTCCATCGCGGCGAAAGCCTTGTGCGCGAAGAGGTTGTCCACCGCGGACTGCGCGTCGGCGTAGAACTGCTCCAACTCCCCTTCGGAATAGCCTTCGGCAAGTATGACCACATCAATCACCCGCTTCGGATCGCCGCCGTGATGCAGCACCCGGTACTGAGTCGCGGGGCGGCGGTCCTGCGGCCTTATCAATATGTCCGCAGGGTCCACCGGATGCGTGAGAGATGATACGACATTGTTGTGGAAATCAAAGAGTTGCACGCAGATTTCCACAGGCTTCGCCGGCATCGGGAGCAGCATCACATTCTCGAAGCTCCTGCAGACGCGTGTGGCTTCTTCAGTGGCCTGCCACTCCTGGAAAAGAGTGTTGAACGAGGTCCTGTAGAGAGTGTCTCCGCTCGCCTTGTCCGTCATCGTGATCTGCGTGTTGCCGCGCAGGGCGAGGGACTTCATATTGACTCTTCTGCCCACCCAGCCCTCGCTCCTGTGCAGGGCGGCCACCGCTATGTCGCAGCTTCTGTCGGTGCCGGAGAAGATATAGTCCACCCGAAGGGTCTGCTCCAGCAGTCTGCCCTCGGAGAACGGATCGGCCTTCAGAGTCGCTGCAGCGGCAAGCAGACAGGCCGTCAACAATAACGCGAATCGCTTCATATCAATGCTCAAGTTTTGCAAATAATAAATTCCGTTGTAAAAAAAGCATTGTGCAGGTACTTGCAAAACTTTTCCCTCCCGCACAAGCTTCGCCTATTGTCATTTCGTTACCCTTTCCCTAGTATACGTTTGAGTATATCTTTCCATTGTGGGCCGGCGGCACCGCCCCCCTCACCTTCTCAAACAACTCCGGGACAGTCACGAACTCGAATCCTCTGCGCTTGAGCTCCGGGATCACGGTCCTGAGCGCCTCGACGGTGGCCTCGTTGCCCTCGAAGTCGTGGAGCAGCAGGATGTCCCCGTCGCGCACATTGTCGAGTATGCTCTGCGCACGGGCTTCAGCCGAGACTGAAGCCTCCCAGTCCAGGCAGCCGCGACCGCTGATGAAAGTCAAATCTATAGTCTTGTGCATCAGCTCCCCGTGGTCGATGTACGGAGGCCGGAAGAAGCGCGGGGTCTCCCCTGTCGCCTTCTCCACCAGAGAGTTGGTCCTGTCTATCTCCTCGCGGATCCGCTCCTCTCCGAGAGTGGACATATGCGAGTGCGAATACGAGTGGTTCTCGATATCGCAGCCTAGGGCGGCGGCCCGCTTCATCACCTTGACGGAAGCCTTGTCTATATTGCTCCCTATCACGAAGAACGAAGCCCTGACCCCGTTCTCCTCCAGCAGATCGAGCAGCTTCGGAGTGGTCGTGGTGTTGGGACCGTCGTCGAAGCTGAGGGCGATATGTTTCGGGAAATATGCCGGATAGCCGAGCAGCTGATATGCAAGCGCATACGCCATCCTGAGCTGGCCCGGGGTGTTCGGATGCAGGCGGTCGGTGTCCGGGTTGCGGAAATACGCGGCCTGCTCGTCGAGCATAGGATAGAGCCCGCTGATGCTGTTGAGATCGATCACCGGCACACCCCAGACATTGGCAAGCTCCGCTACGGCCTGCACATATTCCTCGATGAAGCTCCCGCAGGCATTGGCGAAAGACTCCGGCGGCTGCACGTTGCCGGCCCCGAAAGTCGCGTAGCCGCGGTGAAGCGGAGTGAGAAAGATTATCTGCTTGTCCGGATAATGTGTCTTGAGCCAGCGCATCGTGACGTTGGCCCTGCCGCGGAAGGTCGAGTCGGCATAGACCGGCTCCCTATGCCTGCGCTCCACCTCTATCCCGTTGTCTTCCAAAGTTTTGCCGGTAGAATATGTAAACCATTCCCCGAGAGGGATGCCCCCGTTGTAGTCGTTCGTGCCCACGAACACTATTATGGCGTCCACCCCCTGCCCGTGCTCGGCTTCCAGCTTCTCGCCCTGACCGATTATCTGGTTCATCCTGTGCCCGCTGATGCCGTAGACATACGGCTCTATGCCGAGGATGTCCTTGAGATTGTTCCAGAACACATTGTTGGTGCTCCCGACTTGGCGCGCGTCGGTGATGGAGTCGCCCAGGAACGCGACCCTGCGCCCCTCCCACTGGCTGCGGACAAGGGGTTGCGCGAGCAGTCCCGTGCAGAGCAGCACCAGAGAGACCGCCGCGACCAGATGTTTCAAATAAGAATTTTCGTGTGTCATAATCAATGCGGATGTTCGCAAATTTACTAAAAATAGCTTAATTTTGTCTTACCACAAACCAATACGTTTTTATGAAACGATTATTTCCCATCATTGCAGCCGCACTCACAGCGATTTGCGCAAGTGCCGGCAATTACCCGGACAGGGCTGACTATCTCTGGGTCACCGTGCCCGACCACTCCGACTGGCTCTACAAGGCCGGAGAGAACGCCACCGTAGAGATCCAGTTCTACAAATACGGCATCCCGCGCGACTGCACGGTCGCCTACAGGCTCGCTGACGATATGCTCAGCCCCGACAAGAGCGGCACGCTCACCCTCAAGGGCGGCAGGGGCAAGCTCAATATCGGCAGCCGCAAGACTCCGGGATTCCGCGACCTGCAGCTCAGCACCGAGGTGGACGGAGTGAAATACGAGCACCACATCAAGCTCGGCTTCTCCGTCGAGAGGATCGAGCCGTTCACCCGCGAGCCCGACGACTTCAGCAGCTACTGGGACAACGCCATAAAGGAGGCGGAGAGATTTCCGCTCAAATATACCAGGGAACTCGCCCCGCAGTACTGCACCGACAGGATCGACTGCTATCTGGTGAGGCTGATGCTGAACGGCTCGCAGTCCGTCTACGCCTATCTCTTCTATCCGAAGGACGCACGGAAGGGCGGCTGCCCGGTCGTGCTCTGCCCTCCGGGCGCAGGCATCAAGACCATAAAGGAGCCGCTGCGGCACAGATATTACGCCGAGGCCGGCTGCATCCGTATGGAGATGGAGATCCACGGGCTCGACCCTCGCATCCCGTCGGAGACATTCTCGGAAATCTCGGCTGCGTTCAACGGCAGGGAGAACGGCTACCTGTCCAACGGCATAGAAGACCGCGACAGGTATTATATGAAACGGGTATATCTCAGCCTTGTGCGCGCCATCGACCTGCTGACCTCGCTCCCGGAATGGGACGGGAAGAACGTTGTTGTGCAGGGCGGCAGCCAGGGAGGAGCGCTCTCCCTCATCGCGGCCGGGCTCGACCCGCGCGTCACCCTCTGCATCGCCAACCACCCGGCGCTCTCGGATATGGCGGGCTACAGCGAGAAGGGCCGCACCGGTGGCTATCCCCACTTCAACCGCATCCCGGGATTCTTCACCGACAACACCATTCGCAATCTCGCCTACTACGACGTGGTGAACTTCGCCCGGCATATCGGCTGCAAGGTCTATATGACTTGGGGCTACAACGACAATGTCTGCCCGCCGACCACCTCATACGCCGTGTGGAACACTCTCAAGTGCCCGAAGGAAGCCCTGATCACTCCGGTCAACGAGCACTGGACTTCCGAGGCGACGGAGCGCGGACATCTGGACTGGATGCTTAAGAATCTCAAATAATCGATGGCCACTGTTCTGCTCACTCTGGCTCTCGCCGCCGTCACGGCGGTCAGCAGCCCCGACTCCCGGCAACGGTACCTCCGAGCCGGCGTTCGCCCTGCCCGGAAGCACCCCGTGGCGAACGATTACCGTGGGCGAGGATCTTGCGCCCATAGTCGAGACCACGGTAGCATTCGATGTGGTGGAGCCGCTCTACGAGGGCATCCTCAGCGATGCGGACGACTTCGGCCTGATGGTGATCTTCCACGGCTGCACCATCCCGCGCGGCTGGGAGAGGATGCACCCGAACTATGTGGGGAGCGAAGCTGTCAGAGCCTCCGAGAATCTGGTGTTTATGCAGCGCGAGTGCGATCTGGAGTCGCAGAACGCGACATTCCACCCATTCATCCGCAACACTCTGGGATGTATGGAATTCGGCGGCACGTTCCTCAACCGGCGTCTTGAGCGGAACAACGGCCGGCCTTATCCCGACGGTTCGGCACGCGGCACCTTGAGGCGCACCAGCGACGCATTCGAGCTCGCCACCGCAGTACTTTTCCAGAACCCGATACAGAACTTCGCCCTTACGCCCAACAATCTCACTGACGCGTCGGAGCTTGCGCTGGACTTCCTCCGCGAAGTGCCCACGACCTGGGATGAGACGAAATATATCGACGGTGAGCCGTCCCGCAGCGCGGTCATCGCACGCCGGCACGGCGACACCTGGTACGTGGGGGCGGTCAACGCTTCAGAGAGCCCTCTCAGGCTGGATGTCAACGCGATAGTCTCGAAGCTCGGCGGCGGCGCGCCGGAAGTGCTCGGGACAGTGAAGGGCGGACTGGGCCGGATCACCGGACACAAAAAGCCGCTCCTCCTCCCGAAGGATGACGGAGCGGTCGTAATCATCAGGAGATAAGGGGATTATCTCTTGCGCATATAGGAGACGAACTTGGCCTCGGTGTTGAGTTCGTCTTCTTTTATGGATGCAGCGACCACCTGGGTGGCTATCTCGGAGACAGGCTTGGAAATAAGGCGGACCATATTGCCGGTCTTCTCCACCCTCGCGAACTTCTGCGGCCTGAACCACATCCCCGCCCCTATCGGGGACGGGTCCTTGGAGACATCGGCAGGATGCACGCCCCAGACGGCAATCCATCCCCGGCCGTACTCCACCGTTTCGCCTTTCTGGTAGTTGACCCCGGTGAGGAACTGCACCTTCCTGCCGTTGAGTTCCCTCGCGATGACCTTGGCCACGCGGCTGTCGTCCTTCATCTCGATGCGGATGACCACGTCGACGCTTCCGCCCATATATTCCACTCCGTAGGCGATCATCTCGGCGTAGGAGCCGCCTCTCATCTGCCCCACCCGGGCGGTACGGCCCCTCGTAGCCTTGAGCTTGACCTCCTCCTCCCCGTCCCAGAGGGCTATGCCGCCGAGTCCCACGGTGCGGCCCACCAGATACTCGTCGCACCCGGCGCCCTCCTCTGCCTGCTGCTGTTCGGTAGGATACCAGAGATACTTTGCAAGTTCCATCTGCCTGCCGCTCTTGGAATAGACGTCGATCGAGCCGCTGTCGTTGAAGTATATGCGCAGCGCACAGTGCGAATTCTCAATCGCCGGGCCGTGATGCCCCACGAAACTGTACTGCACCGCCTGTTCGGAGACTATTTCATTGACTTCCAGGCTGTCAGCACGCCAGAACAGGCTGGTAGCGGTCTGGGCTCCGGCGCTGAAGCCCAGAGAGACGGCTATTGCCGCCGGGATAAGACTCTTTTTCATCATATATGATTTCAAATTAAGGCAAAGGCTTCAGACCCTCCCAGCGTACATCCCATCTGCCGTTCTTCGGGAAGCCCGGATTGCGTTCCGTGCATCCGTCCCAACCGGCGCACATCAAAGCCACTGCGGTGAGCAGGCCGCCGTTGCCCGGGAGGTAGCAGCGCAGCCTTGCGTCCTGATAGTTGTGGCCGTTGGGCAGATAGGTGTTGGTCCTCTGATCCATCAGCAGGGCATCGACGGCCTTCTCGGGCTCTCCCACCCTCACGGCGTTCATACAGGTCGTCGGGAAGTCCCAGCCCCAGGTCTGGTCCCAGTTCCAGTTGGCATATATCCAGTCGAAGGTATTCTTCATCAGATCAGGGTCCACCTGCTCCGTCTGCGGAAGCACTCCCACCGCTGCGAGCACCGCCATATGGTCGGAATACATCCGGATGTCGGAATATGTGTCGGGCTCGCTCTCGGCGGCAAGATACAGGCCGTCCTTCGAGGCGAGGCGCGAAAGTTTCGATATGATCCCGTCCCACTCCGGATTGCGATCCAAGCCGCGCCGCTCCCTCCAGAGCTGCGCCGTGCTGAGGCCGAAGTGCCAGTAGGACAGTTCGAAAGGAGGATTGACCGTCTTGGAGGCCTGCAGGGTCTCCTGCGCCGGGATGCAGCCTTTGAGGATATAGCGGTCGCCGGCCTCGTCGTAGGTGACAAAGTCCGCCATAAACTCCGCCGTCCCATCGATGAGCTCTCCGTAGCGCTCGAGCAGTTCCGGCGACGGAGCGGCCCGATAGAGGAGCTCCGCGAGGTAAATCAGATGCGGCTGCTGCCAGATGAGGAACGAGCCCACATTGGACGGGGCCTCAAGTCCGGAAGGATCGGTCATCTTCATCCAGCGCAGCCCCTTGAAGCCCTGACGGGCCGCAATCTCACGGGCCACGCCCTCGACCTTGCCGTACCACGGGAGAGTGCGGGCGAGCAGGTCCTCGTGACCCCAGAGCGCGAAATGCGCCTGATGCCACCATATCATCTCCATATGGTGCTTGCCGAACCAGGAATTGTAGGTGAGGCCTGTCTCCTGCGGAGGGATGTCACCGCAGCACTGCACTGCGAGCAGATATTGGCTCAGCACCACCCTGCGCTCAAGCTCGACGGCACGCGGGTCGGTGCAGCGGCTGAAATCCACCGCTCCCCCGTCCTGCCAGAACGAGTTCCAATACTTCTCAGACGCTTCCCTTGACGCGGCGGCGGTGCCGTAGACGGACGAAGGGGTCATCTCGGAGAACTCCGCGGTGAAACTCCACGAGTCGGCGGTAGGAGTCAGCCTCACGGAGTTGCGTCCCGTGCGGGAGAACTGCGCCGAGTCGAAGCAGAGCTTGATGCAATAGGAGGCATAGCCTATGGAATGCCGCAGCACGGCGACACTGTCCAGCGCCCCGACGATATCGACCCTGTGCAGCTTGTCCTTGCTCCAGTCGCAGGCATCGTCGCTATGCCCGCCGGTCGGATAAGGGAACCTCAGCTCCACCGGTATCTGTCCCTCCGACTCTATGGACACCGCCACCCTGTCCGAGTCCGGATCGCAGGAAGTCAGGACCTTGACAGCCTTCCCGCGGGCATTGAAAGAGGAACGGACGACACCGTCCCACAAGTCGAGGGTCTGGTCTATTACGGTAATGTCCTCAGGCTTGAGCCCGGCGAACCCTATGATGCCGAGGTGCAGACGGTGAGGGTTGACCCTATACCAGTCGGACGCGGCCTTTCCGCGGCCCTCCTTGAGCTGGCAGGCGTAGAGCTCCTCGTGCCCGCGGCCGAAGTCATAAGCCTTGAGGGTCTCCTCGAAGCGGAGATTGTCGGGGTTGTCGAAAGAATGCCAGCCCCACTGGCTCTGGGTGCCGAGAGGCACGCCGCGGGAATACAGTTCGGGAAAGGTCTGGAGGCCTGTCACGTCCACCGTGAACGCGAAGCGTCCGTTGCCCACCGAGAGGGAGGCGAGGGTGTCGATGGCATCCAGATGCGGGTTGTTGCGCTCAATAAGAGCGTGTCTGTCTATCTTCGTGCTGCAGGAGGCAGCCGCGACGAGCAGTGCAAGAAGTAACGGGAGCTTCTTCATATATGATGGCCTTATCAGTTGTCAGTGTCTTCCTTGCGCCAAAAGCGGGAGGTGATGTCCTCGCCGCGACGGTAGAGTCTCTGGTTGGTCGTGCGTTCGTTCAGAGGCCCGCGTTCCGCAATATAAGGACCGATTTTGACATAATCAAACATTTCCTCCGTTTCTTTCTCTATGCTTTCGCGTCCCGAGTAGAGGGCCAGCTCCATTGCCGGACGGCTCCTTCGGACGTGTGCGGCGAGCCGGAGCAGGGCGTCGGGGTCATTGCCCTCCCCGAGGAAGAGCAGGCAGTTCGCGCCGAAATTCTCGTCCAGCAGGGCGTCCAGCGCCGCCTCCGTTAGCTCCTCCCCTATATCCTTGCGCAGAAACGGGGAGTGGCATCCCTGACAAGTGCCCTGACAGTTCGTGATTTCGACCGCCAGGGTCACTCTGTCGGGGATTTCTTCGAGGACTATGTCAGTAAGTCCTGGCAGATACTTGATCATCTACGCCTGCTTCTCGTTGTCGTAGAACCTGTGCTGCGCTTCGATCTGACGCGGCTCGGCGAACGAGGAGACCCGCTTGAGGTAGCCGATGACGCGCGTGAGGTAGTCGATGTTGGTGCTGCCGCACTTCGGACACTTGGTGAGCGTATCCTTGCTGATGAATCCGCAGTCGTTGCAGACGGTGTTGCGGATATTGAAGGTGAAGTAGTTCGTGCCGTAGTGGGCGGCCACATTGAGCAGCTGGCGGTACTGCTCCTTGGAGAGGTGCTCCGCAAGGTTCATATGCAGGGCCGAGCCGCCGTCGAGATACTTCACGAA
The DNA here is from genome assembly GCA_963643555.1 of Acetatifactor sp. Lineage (GTDB taxonomy): Bacteria > Bacteroidota > Bacteroidia > Bacteroidales > UBA932 > Cryptobacteroides. Next base: position 1,983 of record CAVILJ010000032.1, on the reverse strand, counting down.
GTCCTCGCCGTGCAGCTTGAACTTGTCGATGATGGAAACTTCGGTATCTTCCGGGTTGTAGAAGTAGGAGCTGTAGAGGTTGTGCTTGGAGGAGACGAAATAGCCGTCCTTCTTGTCCCACTTGTAGTTCTTGGCGGCGAGGTTCTCCGCCGGCACGAACTCCGTGTTGAACATAGCCTCCGGGGTGCGGTCCTTGCGGTTGGCGATATTGATGGTCTCAAGCACGCTGTTGACGAAGTCGCCGTATTCCGGGTTCGGGGACACCTTGAGCCCGAGGAACTCCGCAGCCTCGGTGAGTCCGTTGACTCCCACCGTCAGATACTGCTTGCGCATATCGATGAATCCGGCCTTGTAGACATCGAGCATATCGGCCTTGAGGAAGTCCTTTATGATCTCGTTGAAAGCAATCTGGTATTTGTGCACGCGCTCCGTCATCTCGGTGATGTCGCGGTTGATGTAGTTGGTGAAGAGGTCGTCCTTATCGTAGAAGTTGGACACCGGGTCGAGCGGCTTGCCCTCCGGAAGGACCACTCCCCTGCGCTCCAGGAAGTAGCGGCGCACGGAGTCCTGGATGAGGCGGTTGAGATTGACCGTCATCACGGACTTGGAGCCGGTGGCGACGGACGCGGTGCCCATCGAGTACTGATGCGTGGTGTGGTTGTGGGCCGTGTCCTCCCTGTCCTCGAGGTCCGTGAGGCTGTTGCGCAGACGGCAGCAGCTCGACAGCGAGTCGGGACTGTTGGAGATGTAGCAGAAGAAGCTGTGTCCCTTGGACCACATCTCGGCGGTGAAGTCGGCGTAGTCCTTGTCTAGATAGTCGTCGCCGCCGTCGGTCAGCAGCGCCATCGTCTCCACCGGGAACGTGAGGACATAGCGGGTGCGCTCCTCGTTGAACCAGTTCATAAAGTGCCTCTGCAGCCAGTCGAGGGTCTCCCACTTCGGAGCGCTGCCGTCAGGGAAGCGGAACTCCCCGAACACGCCGTCGAAGTAGTTGCGGTCGAAGTAGCTGATATTCCAGAACACGGTCTGGTAGCCCCTGTTGCCGGCAGGCATATTCATAGAGTGCACGACCTGCTGGAAGTAGTTGTCTATCACTTTCACGAGGCTGCGCTTCTTGACGTTGAGCTCCACCACCTCGTCGAGCCGGGAGAGGTAGTCGTCGCCGTAGTCCTTGCGGATGAAGTAGTCGAGATACATCAGGAACTCCGGGGTCGCCACCGCGCCCATAAACTGGGAGGAGACGGAATAGACGAGGTTGATGAACTCCCCGCAGAACGACTTGAGGTCGGTCGGCGCAATCGACACGCCGCCCAGCTCCCGCAGACCGCTCACGAGGAACGGGTACATCGAGATGGCGACGCAGTACGGGAAGCCGGGCGTGCCGCTCTCGTCGTGCTTGTAGAGGATGTGCGAATTGAGGTCCTTGAGATACTGGTCGGCAAGAGACCTTCCGTAGAGGGTCTTGATCTTGTCGCACATAATGTAGCGGTTCTGCTTGATGTTGTTTTCCTTGTAGAGCTCGTTGCCGAGGGTCACGATGTTCTTGCGCGTGACATTGGCGTTGGCGTCGAACTTGGAGCCGGTCGCCGCGTTGGAGGCGGCGATGTAGTCCTTGATGAAGTCGCGCTTGCGCCTCAGGTCCACATCGGCGTCGAACTTCTCGATATAAGCCAGGGCCACCCGCTTGTTGATGGACATCAGCGAGTCCACCACCTGGCGGCGGATCTCCGAACTGGCTATGCCCTCATAGACATAGAGATTGTTTATGATGGAGACGACTATTGCATCGTCGCAGTACTCCTTGGCCGATTTGTATGCCTGATGTATCCCGCGTGCAAGCTTGGCCTTGTCAAACTCCTCGAACGATCCGTTGGTTTTACGTACATCCATAGCGTTATTCTTTAAATTAAAATCATTCAATAACTCATGTTTCGCAAGTAATAAACTTTGTTGTAAAATAAGCATTGTGCAGTACTTGCAAAA
>CAVILJ010000031.1:0-22252 GCA_963643555.1 Acetatifactor sp. | reverse complement strand
AGCTGTCGATGGCGAGGCTCTTGAGCGAGGATATCTCCTCGCGGGTGATGCAGGACGACGGCTCGCCGCGGCTTATACTCGCGCTGGCGCTCTCCTGACGCACCTCGTAGCGCGGGAGTCCCAGCACCAGCTGGAGTATCCTGATGCCCAGCTCCCCCTCGGCGTCCTTGACGGCGACGCCCAGCGCCGCTGCCGCTCTCTTCGGGTTGAACACTGAGCTGTAACGCACCCCGTCGGAGGGCACCTCTTTGTAGTAGATGACCTGCACGTCCTCTCCCTCGACTTTCGCGACGGTCAGGGCTATCTTCGACGAGCCGAGGTCCGCCGCCGCTATGTATCGTTCTGTCTGCATATTATTTGTTTCTTATATTTTAGGTTCACGCTTCCGTAGCGCCCAGCTTCCTTTGAGGGCGCAATGTAGTCATAATATTTCTCAATTCCGGCGAATTTCTCCCTGAGCGAGCGCGGTTCGCCGAGTATGAAAAGTTCGTCGCCCCGGTTCATCTTCAGCACTATGTCCCCGTCGGGGCGTACGGCGATGCTGTCGACGGAGGACTTCCACCGCCGGGAGTTCTCGATTATCGAGTTCATCTCCAGCATAGAGCCGAGCCACGCCCGTTCCTCCTCCGAGGAGGCGGGGCCCTTGTAGCCGTCCCGGACATTGACCGGGATGCTTCCATATATCACCCTCACCGGAGCGGTGTAGCTTCGGTGCAGAGGGAAGATGTAGCCCTCGGAGTCGATGTAGAAGCCCTTGTCGGCGCTCTGGAAGCGCATCACCGGCGCTCTCTGCGTGATGCTGATATGCAGCGTGCCGTCGGAAGTGGTCCAGGCTTCGCTCCGCAGCACCGCGCTCCGGCTCTCGATGAGCTTCTCTATATCGCCGAGCCGCACGCTGTCGAGCCGCTGCCCGACATAGCAGCCGTAGCGGCTGTCGAGAAAGCCCCTGATGTCAGCCTCGCTCACGAACTTGAGGGAATCCTTGAAATGCACCTCCAGAGAGTTGCAGCCCAGCTTCGAGCGGTCTTCGCGGGTGAGGTGCGCGAGCATCCCCATCCCCGTGCAGAATGCGGCGGCGAGCACTGAAGTGGCGATTATTCCGGCGGCGCGACGCATAGGCTATCTCCTCCCGAGCATTTCCGTGATGGGGCCGACGAAGCGGTCAATGTCTCCCGCGCCGAGGGTGAGGAGCACGTCGATGTCCTCGCCCTCCAGATACTGCAGCAGTTCATCCTTGCGGAGCGGAACCTTTTCCGGGGCGGTGACGTCCTTGAATATGAGTTCGGAGCTCACGCCCGGGATCGGTTCCTCGCGGGCGGGGTAGATGTCCAGCAGGACTAGACGGTCGAGCAGGCTCAGGGAGCGGGCGAATTCCGCCGCGAAGTCCCGGGTGCGAGAGTAGAGGTGCGGCTGGAATATGCCGGTGATCTTCCTTCCCGGGAATATGTCCCTGACGGAAGTGATGGCGCCCGCCAACTCCGCCGGATGGTGGGCGTAGTCGTCGATATAGGTCCTGCCCCTGGCGTTGAAGTGCATCTCCAGACGGCGTCGCGCACCCTCGAAAGTGCCTATGGCGTGCTTTACCTTCTGTGCGTCAATCCCGTAGCAGAGGCAGACGGCTGCCGCCGCGATGCTGTTCTCCACATTCACCCGGCCTATCGCTCCGACTTTGATGCCGGTCAGCACCCCGCCCGGGTAGACGAGGTCATAGACATAGTGCCCGTCGGCTTCGAGCCTGAGATTGCTGCCGTGGAAGTCGGCCCTTCCGTCGCCGGAGTGGTAGCTGAATATTCTGCAGCCCACATCCTCGCCTCCGATCGGCAGGCCGTATTTGAGTATCAGGGTCTCGCTGATCTGCGACGCGAACTGCCTGAACGCCTCCTGCACGTGAGCGAGATCCCCGTAGATGTCGAGATGGTCCGCGTCCATCGAGGTGATGGCGGCGATGGCGGGGTGGAGCCGCAGGAACGAGCGGTCATATTCGTCGGCCTCCACCACCACGGTCGGGGTGTCGCTGACGAGCATATTGGTGCCGTAGTTTCTCGAGATGCCGCCGAGGAACGCCGAGCAGCCGTTGCCCCCTTCGGTGAGTATATGTGCGATGAGGGTCGAGGTGGTGGTCTTGCCGTGGGTGCCCGCCACCGCGAGGCAGGTCTCCCCGGCGGTCAGTTCGCCCAGCATCTGGGAGCGCTTGAGCACGCGGTAGCCGTGCCGCCTCGCATAGACGAGCTCGGACATATCGTCCGGCACGGCGGGCGTGTAGATGACCAGCGTGTCGTCGACTCCGGAGGGGATGAGTTCCGGCCTCTCCTCATAATGCACCGGAATGCCTTCCCGTACAAGAGAGTCCGTCAGCTCCGACTCCGTCCTGTCGTAGCCGCTCACCGAGCAGCCCTTGGCCTTGCAGAATCGGGCGATGGCGCTCATCCCTATGCCGCCGATGCCTATAAAATAGATATTCCTATAGTTCATAAGAGCTTATATACTTCATCAACAATTGTCTGTGCCGCGTCGAGCCTTGCGAGCGGCGCGACATTCTTCTCGATTGCGGCGATCTTCTCCCCGTCGCGGACGAGTCCGAGCGTGACTTCCATCAGAGTGTCCGCCGCATCCGCGTCGCGGACCATCAGCGCCGCGTCCCGGCTCACCAGAGCCATCGCGTTGTGGGTCTGGTGATCTTCGGCCACATTTGGCGAAGGCACGAAGACGGCGGCCTTGTGCGCAGCGCAGATCTCCGAGATGGACGACGCCCCGGAGCGACTCACGACCACGTCCGCCATCGCGTAGGCGAGGTCCATACGGGATATGAAGTCGCTGTATATCACATTTTTGCAAGGATGCTCCGCCATAAACGCGTCCACCCCCGCCTTATAGTATCCGCCGCACTGCCAGAGCACCTGGACTCCCTCGCCGCCGGGACATCCCGAGGCTATCCAGGACTTCATCGCATTGTTGAGCGTGCCGCAGCCCAGACTGCCTCCCACGACAAGTATGTGCCTGCAGTCCGGGTCGAGTCCGTAGAAGCGGAGACCTTCCTTCCTCTCCTCCCCGGAGTAGGGGTGGATGGACGGGCGTATCGGGTTGCCGCTCAGGACTATCTTGTCGGCGGGGAAGAATTTCTCCATCCCCTCGTAGGCGACGCAGATGCGCCCGACCCTCTTGGAGAGTATCCTGTTGGTCAGTCCGGCGAAGCTGTTCTGCTCCTGTATCAGGGACGGGATTCCCTTGTGCGTGGCCTGCCAGAGCAGGGGAGCGCTGGCGTATCCGCCCACCCCCACTGCCACGTCGGGCTTGAAACGGTCGATTATCCGGCCAGCCTTGCGCAGGCTCGCGGCCAGTTTGAAAGGCAGGCAGAGGTCGCTGGCTATGTTCTTCGCGCTGAGCTGCCTCTGAAGTCCCGCCACGGGCAGGCCTTCTATCCTGTAGCCCGCTGCAGGCACTTTCTCCATCTCCATCTTGCCCTCCGCCCCCACGAAGAGGATTTCGGTCTCAGGATTGACTTCCCTGAGCTTGCCCGCGATGGACAGGGCCGGGAAGATGTGTCCTCCCGTGCCGCCGCCGCTGATTATTACCCTGAGTTTATTATATTCCATAATCTTCATTTGGAAGTGTTCCCGATTCGAATGCGTCCAGCTCGTCCAGTCCCGCCACGACGTTGTCGTGCATCTCCACCAGCGGAGCGGCCTCCCGCGTCTCCTTCTCGATCCTGCGGGCCGCGATGCGGCTGAACGAGAGTATGATCCCGAACGCCACGCAGAAACAGAGGAACGCGCTCGTGCCGTGGCTCACCAGCGGCAGAGTCTGTCCGGTCATAGGCCCGATGTCGGCGTTGACGAACATATGCAGAAACGCCTGCCCCGAGATGAGGATGCAGAGCCCCGCCACGCTGAGCTTGGCGTAGAGGTCGCTCCCGCAGCCGCGCACTATGATCGAGCCCCTCGCGAGCAGGGAGATGTAGATGAATATGACGAAGAGACCCCCGAGCAGGCCGTATTCCTCGATGATGAAGCTGTACATATAGTCCTCGGAGTAGTCCGGGACCATATACCTCTGTGTGCTCTGCCCCGGACCCTTGCCCAGAAGCCCGCCATCGTGGACGGCTATCTTGGCGCTGTAGGGCTGGCGCATCGCGTCGAGCGCATCCTGATATTCCACCGTGCCCCTCTTGGCTTCGAGGAACTTCTTCTCCAGGTCTTCGTCCTCGAATATTCGCGAGATGCCGGTGCCGATGCGCTTCATATATTTACCGTCGGAGAGTTTGTAGATGCCCGTGCAGATACCCACAATCACGATTCCGCTGAGCAGCAGCAGGGACATATCCCTGAAGTTGCCGCCGCCGAGCAGGATGACTATGAACATTATCCCTCCCACGATGATGGCGCTGGAGTTGCTCCCGAGCAGGATCATCACGAATACGATGAGGAAAGGCAGGTAGATGAATATGGTCTTCTTCCAGATGTCGCTCAGGCTCTTGCCGGGGAGGCGCCTGTGCTTGAACATATCTATCGCCCAGGCCAGGTACATCACCATCGCCACCTTGACGACCTCGAAGACGTGCAGCTGCACGCCCTCCACCGACAGCACGCGGTATGCGCCGTTGATCTCCTGCGCCTGCAGAACCCCGGGGATGTCAATCCGCAGGTCGAGCAGGAGCAGCAGGAGCAGCGAGAGTCCGAAGCCCAGCGAGCTGCATATACGGAAGAACTTGATGCTCTTGATGTTGTATAGGACGATAATCACCGCCAGCCCGGCCACCACCACCATCAGCTGCTGCTTGACGACGTCGAGCCGGGTCGCGCCGTCCTTGAGCAGACGGGAGGTGGAGGAGAACATACAGACGATGGAGATGAGGAAGAGCAGGAGCACGATGATCCAGACCACCTTGTCTCCCTCAAAGCGGTCCGCGAATGTCCAGAATGTGCCTTTCTTCCTTGCCATAGTAGTCTACAGATGTCTTACCGCCTGCTTGAACTGTTCGCCGCGGTCTTCGTAGTTCCTGAAGAGGTCGAAGCTCGCGCAGCACGGGCTGAGCAGCACAACGTCACCCTCCCCGGCATAGGCGGCTCCGGCCTTGACGGCCTGCTCGGCGGAGAGGGCGTCGCAGATATTGTCCGGGCCAACGATGTCGGCGAAGGCTTTATGTATCTTGGAGTTGTCCACCCCGAGGCAGACGATGGCCTTGACTTTCTCGCGCACGAGATCAGTGAGGACGCTGTAGTCGTTGCCCTTGTCGGTGCCGCCCACGATCCACACCACCGGTCTGCTCTGGCACTCCAGCGCATACCAGGCCGCGTCGACGTTGGTGGCCTTGGAGTCGTTGACATATAGCACCCCTCCCACGCTGAGCACGGGTTCGAGCCGGTGTTCGATGGGGGAGAAGGTCTTGAGCGAGTTGCGTATCACCTCGTCGCTGATGCCGCTCGCCTTGGCCGCGAGGGCCGCCGCCATCGAGTTGTAGACATTGTGCCTGCCGCCCAGCGCGAGGTCCTTGAGGTAGATTTCGGTCTCCTCCTCCTCGTAGCGCAGCACTATGCTGCCGCCGCGCACGAACGCTCCCTGCTCCACTTCCTTCTCCTGGGAGAACGGGAGCATCTTCGCCTGCAGCACTATCTTGCCGAGGTGTCCTATGGTGATCGCGTCGTCGGAGTCGAAGATGAAGCAGTCCTCCGGACGGAGGTTACGCGTGATGCGGAACTTCGCCTTGACATAATTCTCCATCTTGTGGTCGTAGCGGTCGAGGTGGTCCGGGGTGATATTGGTGATGATGGCTATGTCCGGGCGGAAATCGTAGGCGTCGTCCAGCTGGAAACTGCTTATCTCCAGCACATAGTAGTCGTGCTGCTCGGTGGCCACCTGCAGGGCGTAGCTCTTGCCTATGTTGCCTCCGAGCCCGACGTTGAGCCCGGCCTCCTGCAGCAGGTAGTAGATCAGCGAAGTCGTGGTGGTCTTGCCGTTGGACCCCGTGACGCATATCTTCTTCGCGCCGTCGTACCTTGCGGCGAACTCGATTTCGGAGATTATGTGCGTGCCCTGCTCCCTGAGCGCCTTGACCATAGGGGCGGTCCCGGGTATCCCCGGGCTCTTGACCACCTCGTCGGCGTTGAGGATGAGCGAGGCCGTGTGTCCGTCCTCCTCGTAGGGGATGTCATATCTGCGTATGGTTTCCAGGTACTCTTCCCCAATCTTGCCGTTGTCGGAGAGGAACACGTCGAATCCCTTGACTTTGGCGAGCACCGCGGCCCCCACGCCGCTTTCGGCCCCGCCCAATACAACTATTCTTGCCATAACTATCTTATCTTCAACAGAGCCAAAGTGCCTACCGCAAGGAGGACTCCCACGATCCAGAATCTCGTGACGATGCGCGACTCCGGGATGCCCTGCTTCTGGTAGTGGTGGTGCAGCGGCGCCATCAGGAAGACGCGCCTGCCCTCACCGTATTTGCGTTTCGTATGCTTGAACCAGCCCCTCTGGATGATGACGGAGAGGCTCTCGACGAGAAATATGCCGCAGAGCAGGGGCAGCAGCAGCTCCTTGCGGATCAGCACGGCGCTCACCCCGATGACCCCTCCTATGGTGAGGCTTCCCGTGTCGCCCATAAATACCTGCGCCGGGAAGGTGTTGTACCAGAGGAATCCTATCAGCGCCCCGACGAATGCCGACATAAATATCGCCACCTCGCCCGAGCCGGAGATGTACATAATGTTCAGATAGTGTGAATTGAGGGCGTCGCCTCCCAGCCAGGCCATCACTCCGATGGCGATGCCGACAATGGCCGAAGTCCCCGCCGCGAGCCCGTCCATCCCGTCGGTGAGGTTGGTGCCGTTGGAGCAGGCGAGGATGACGAGGATGATCATCACCATATAGATACCCCAGGAGCAGTATACCCCGAGCTGCCCCTTGAACGGGGAGAGACAGGAGTAGTCGAACTCGTGCGCCTTGACGAACGGGATCGTGGTCACGAGGTTGTCGGAGTGGATGTCCGGACTGATGCAGACCGTCAGCGCGATGAACAGGCCGAGCCCGAACTGGAGAATCAGCTTGCCGTGCTCGCTGAGACCCTCCTTGCGGTGCTTGAACACCTTGATGTAGTCGTCGGTGAAGCCTATCGCCCCGCACCACAGAGTGGTGACTATCAGGAGGATGCTGTAGATGTTGTCCAACTTGCAGACCAGCAGCGCGCTGCCCAGCAGGGCGGCGATGATGATGACCCCGCCCATCGTCGGCGTGCCTTTCTTCTGCATCTGCCCCTCCAGCCCGAGGTCGCGTATCGTCTCGCCGATCTGGTGGCGCTGAAGTACCTTGATTATCTTGCCTCCGGCGATGAAGGCAATCAGCAGGCTTATCACGAAAGCGAGCATCGCCCTGAACGAGAGGTAGTTCATCAGCCTCAATCCGGGGAGGTCGCCCCCGAGACTGCCGAGCCATTCTGAAAGGTGATAGAGCATTACTTTATGGTTTTGAATACATCGTTGACTATTTCTCTCTCATCGAAGTGTGATTTCTGCTTGCCCAGTATCTGGTAGGTCTCGTGGCCCTTGCCGGCGAGCAGGATGGTGGCGTTTCGAGGGGCGAGCATTATCGCCGTGCGTATCGCTTCCCGGCGGTCCGGGATGCTTATCGTCTTGGCTAGTCCCTCCGGGGAGAGGCCGGCCTTTATCTCTTCGATGATGTCCTCCGTGCGCTCGGAGCGGCTGTTGTCGGAGGTGAGGAAGATCCTGTCGGCGTACATGGCCGCCACCGCGCCCATCTCGGGACGCTTGCTGCGGTCGCGGTCTCCGCCGCAGCCGAAGAGGCAGACGAGTTCACGGCCCGGGGCTATGTCCCGGAGCGTCTTCAATACGTTCTCCAGTGCGTCCGGGGTGTGGGCGTAGTCGATGACGATGTTGACGCCCCTCGGACCGCTCATCGTCTCCAGCCTGCCCTTGGCGGGACGCAGAGTCGAAATCGCTATCAGAGCCTCCTCCGGGGCGACCCCCAGCTCCACTGCCGCAGAGTAGACGGCGAGGATGTTGCAGGCGTTGTGCGCGCCCGTGAGCCGTGTCCAGACATCAGTGCCGTCGATGCGGAGCTGCATCCCCTCGAAGCTCTCCTCCATCACTCTGCAGCTGTGGTCGGCGAGGCCTCTGCAGGAGTATGTGACCACTCTGGCAGCAGTGTTCTGCACCATTATGCTCCCGTTGCGGTCGTCGATGTTGGTGAGCGCGACGGCGCTCTTCGGGAGGGTGTCGAAGAATCTCTGCTTGCAGCGCAGATAATCGGCGAAAGTCTTATGGTAGTCGAGGTGGTCGTGGGTGAGGTTGGAGAATATCCCGAGCTTGAACTCGAGCCCTGCGGTGCGCTGCTGGTCCACCCCGATGGAGCTGACCTCCATAAAGCAGTATTCGCAGCCCGCCTCGACCATCTCGCTCAGCAGGGAGTTTATGGTGACCGGGTCGGAGGTGGTGTTGGCTGTCGCGACCTCGCGTGAACCCACGTAATTGGCTATGGTGGAGAGCAGTCCGCACTCGTGTCCGAGGCTGCGGAAGAGATTGTAGAGCAGGGTCGCGGTGGTCGTCTTGCCGTTGGTGCCGGTGACCCCGACCAGCGTGAGGCGGCCGCTCGGGTGGGCGTAGAACCTGTCGGCGGCGAGGGCGACGGCGAGCCTGCTGTCCTCGACCCGGACTGTAGTCCCCCCGGACTCCGGACACTCGCCCCCGAATGTTGAACACTCGCCCTCGCACATCACGGCTGACGCGCCTGCCTTGACGGCGTCGCCGATATAGGCCCTGCCGTCATTGCCGCAGCCCGTCACGGCCACGAAGAGGCTGCCCGGACCGACCTTGCGGGAGTCGTTGGTGACATCCCTGATCTCGACGTCGAGCGGACCGCTTGTGGAGAGGACTCCGCAGTCAGTTATTATATCGCTGAGTTTCATCTGCTTCTATGTATTTTCTCCTGAAAGTACGGGTCTATGTTGTAAACATTGTCTATCACTGTGCGTATCGCTCTGGCCGGGATGCCGCCGCCCTGGAACTGCTTTCTGGTCGGCTTGGAATACACCATACAGATGATGCTGTACTGCGGGTCTTCGGCGGGGAAGAAGCCTACGAACGTGCCCTGGTAGATTTTGCGCCCGGAAGCGTCCTCGTAACGCCCGTTCCCGAAAGTGCCGAAGGAGGTGCCGGTCTTGCCCGCCACGGAGCACTTCGCTCCCTTGAGCCTGCGTGCCGTGCCTTCCTCGGTGACCGCCTTGAGGGCGCGGGTCACGGTGTCTGCCACCGCCCTCGAGCATACCGCCGAGTTGAGTATGCTCTCGCCGCGCCGGCTGACCACCCGTCCGTCCTCTTCGATATGCTCCACCAGATAAGGCTTCATCATCCTGCCCTTGTTGGCGATGGCGTTGTAGAAGGTAAGGATGTGCAGCGGGGTCTCCTCCGTACTGTAGCCGAAGGCGATGGAACCCAGGTCGGTGTCGGTCCAGTATCTCGTGCCGGGACTCGGGACGGTAGGGGTCTGCAGGCCGTCGAGGTCGAAGTCGAACGCCTCTCCGAGCTTGTAGGTGTAGATGTTGGAGAGGAACTTCTCCGTCTTCTCCAGCCCCTTGCCCTTGCCGGCGGACTTGTCGCGTCCGTAGTGCCTGACCGCGAGGGTCGCGAAGACGTAGTTGGAGGATATCTTGAATCCGTCGATGACGCTGATCCTGTTGGTGCGGTGCTGCGCGGCGAACTCAGGGATATGCCTGTCCCTGATGGTCGTGCCCTCCACATTGCCGTTGGTCGCGGGGAGGGTCTCCTCCAGGCTCTTGATGTAGCCGTCGTTGAGCACCGAGAGCAGGGTCACGGTCTTGAAGACGGAGCCCGGCTCGGCCTTGCGCCCGATGGCGATGTTCTGGATCTCGGCGAAGCGGCCGCTCGAGGCGTCGCGCACGAGATTGACCATAGAGCGGATGGCCCCGCTGCGGGTCTCCATCAGCACGAGGCAGGCCCCCTCAAGGTCCTCCTCGCTCTCTATCTGCTCGCGCAGAGCCCTGTCGGCGAGTTCCTGATAGTCGATGTTGAGCGTGGTCACGAGGTCCTGACCGTCGGTGGCCTTGACATAGCTGCTGTCGCTGTTGACGATGCGCCCGTTGTCGCTCCTGCGGAGGTATTCGCGGCCCTCCCTGCCGTGTAGGATATAGTCGAATTTGCCCTCCAGTCCGATGTGCGTGTTGCCCACGTCCGACTTGTTGTTGCGCACGAAGCCTATGGTGCGGCGGGCAAGTTCGCCGTAAGGGTACTGGCGGATGTTCTCCTGCTCCACGATCATCCCGCTGCGGTAGCGGCCCTCGCGGAAGAGCGGGAGGGAGATGATGCGGTTGTAGGCGTTGCGGTCCACCTGATGGCCTATCCGGAGGTATTTCCTGCCCTCCCGGCGGCCCTTGACTATCATATTGTAGAACTGGTCGGCGCTTCTGCCCGGGAACTCCTCGGCGAGACCCGCCGCGAGGCCGCGCGCCTTGTCGAGCCATTCCTGCTCCTGCTGCGGGGAGTTGGTCTCCTTGCGCACGGTGCAGTCCATATAGAACTGATACATAGGGCAGGAGATGGCGAGCAGCCGCCCCTGCGAGTCGTAGATGCGGCCCCGCTCCGGCTCGATGAGCCTGACGGAGCTGGACGGGGTGAGGGCCGAGGTGATCTTCGGGTCCGGCTTGAAGAATATCTGGATGCAGGCGATGCGCACGACGAGGGCCACCGATGCCAGCAGCATCAGCACATAGAGAATATAGAGCACCACCCCTATACGGTCTCTGCCTTTCTTCTTTGTCTGCGCGTCGGTGTTCATCTCTGCATCATTGCGGCGGGCTTCTGCGCTTCGCCCACTTCCGATCCCATCACCTTGAGCCTTCCCGCCACGGCGGACCGTCCCGTGGCCTTGGCTATGTCATAGTATTTCTGTGAGTTGGCTATCTCCAGCTCCTTCAGCGTCGCTTTGTTGGCCTCCACCTTCGCCATCGTCGTCTCGATCGAGAGGCTGACCCAGATGACCATCGCGAAGAGGAAGAAGGTGTAGATGATGTGGATGAAGTACCTGCCCACGTTGAGCCTGAGCAGGAACTCTCCCTTCATCACCGCCGTGAAGACGTTCTTCAGCAGCACCCTTATGTCCGACAGTTTCCAGGTGCTCATATCTTCTCTGCGATTCTGAGCTTGGCGCTGCGGGCGCGTGTATTGCTCTCGATTTCACTCTCTTCGGGCAGTATAGGCTTGCGGTTGACCGCCTTGAGCGGGGCGAGGCTGCGCCCGAATCCGTCCTTGCTTTCCACCCCGTCGATGCTGCCGCTGCGGATGAAGTTCTTGACCATCCTGTCCTCGAGGGAGTGGTAGGTGATCACGACCAGCCGCCCTCCGCTCCTCAGCGAGTCGGCCGCCCCTTGCAGGAACTTCTCCAGCGAGCGCATCTCGTCGTTGACCTCGATCCGGAAGGCCTGGTAGACCTTGGCGAGGTATTTATGCTCGGCGAATGAGGGCAGGGCAGGGGAGATGGCTGCGCGGAGATCGTCGGTTGTGAGGATCGGGGCGCCGCTGCGGGCCGCGACGATGAGCTGCGCGAGCCTGCGGGCTCCATCCACCTCTCCGTAGAGGCGGAGTATGCGTTCCAGTTCCTCCTGCGTATAAGAATTGACGATGTCCGCCGCCGTCTTGCCGCCCTGCGCGTTCATCCGCATATCCAGCGGGGCGCTGTAGCGGAAGGAGAAGCCCCGCAGAGCAGTGTCGAACTGATGCGAGCTGACCCCGAGGTCGGCGAGAACCCCGTCCAACGAGTCGAAACCTTCCTGTGCCCCGTAGAGGAGAACATAGTTATGTATAAACCTGAAATTGTTGTGTATCAAAGTGAAGCGCGGGTCGTCCGGGGCGTTGGCGAGAGCGTCCGCATCGCGGTCGAAGGCGAAGAGGCGGCCCTTGCCGGAGAGTCTGCCGAGGATTTCCCTGCTGTGGCTGCCGCCGCCGAAGGTGGCGTCGGCATAGCGTCCGTCCGCGTCCTGCACGAGCTCGTCCACGCTGCGGTATAAGAGTACGGGATTGTGATAAGCGCTCATCGCTCCTCCCCCTTATCTTGAGGAGAGGCTTTCCGCTATGGCAATGAATTCTTCGCCGGAGATGGCCGAGGAGTCATAGTTTTCCTTGGCCCAGATCTCGATCTTGAAATCATTGCCGGAGAAAACCACTTCCTTGTTCACACCTATCGAACCCAGGAGTCTGCGGTCGATCGAGATGCGGCCGAATTTCGGATCCGGCTCCACCACGTCGCGCCCCCGCATATATTCTCTCCAGAATGTCGCGTGCTGTCTATTGAAGGTGAGGTCAAGACTGGACTTTAATTCTCCCGACTGCCGCTCCCACTCCTGTATCGTGTACATCTCCAGGCAGGGTTCGAAAAGGTTCTTCTTGACTACGAACCTGAGGTCGCTTCCCGGCGGAAACGCAGCCTTGAGCGGCGCGGGGAAGACGAGTCTCCCCTTGTCGTCCAGTCTGGCGCTGTATTCTCCGATGAAAGTGACCATTTTCAATTCTTATACGCAGGGGTCAAAGTTAAGAATATTTTTCCATTTTTTGACATTCCGTTACATTTTTTTACACTTAACCCCCGTGGCGGCGATGTGCCGGACGAAAACTGGACGGTTTTTTGGGATTGTCGCTGAATCTGCATATATTCATAACTCAAGTTTCGCAAGTAATAAACTTTGTTGTAAAATTAGCATTGTGCAGTACTTGCAAAACTTTCTCCCTCCCGCACAAGCTTCGCTTATTGTTATTATGTTACCCTTTCCCTAAATCCCTTTCCTCGGGAAAGGGACTTGCTTTCGGCCCTACGGGCCTCAAAAAACCGTGTTTCGCACTTGCGAAACTTAAGTTCATAAGATTTATTGTTGCCGGATGAGCGACGACATCGTGCCTTATGCCAATACCGAGGCCGTGCAGAAGGTGTTCGGAGACAAGGTGACGGTCAAGATGGACTACTGGAACAGAAAGCACGTCGCGTGCTGCACCGTCTGGTATCTCTCCCTCTCCTTCACAAACTGGTAGTTCCCGGGGGCGGACAAAACAAATTTTCCGCTATATTTGTAATTCGTGTCCCGAGCCGTTCGGGGCACGAATATGCCGTATGTACAGTGTCAATGATTTTTCGAGGCTGGAGCTGAGTCTCCCCGGATGCAGAAGCAACTACCGCTATTTCCGCTCCCTGCTCAGACCGTCCACCCGGCTGCTCGTGCTGGTCAAGGCCAACGCCTACGGACACGGGGCGGTGGAGTTCGCCTCGATGCTGCAGGCGGAGGGGGCCGACTACCTGGCGGTAGCCCTGCCGGTCGAGGGGATGGAACTCCGCGCCAACGGCATCTCGCTGCCCATACTCGTGCTCACCGCCGGGACTGACTTCTTCCCGGAGATCATCGACAACCGTCTGGAGCCCGGCATTCCCAACCTCTACACCCTCGAAGCGCTCTGCGAGACCCTGCGCTCTCGCGGGATAAAGGATTTCCCCATACACATCAAGCTCGACACCGGGATGCACAGGCTCGGATTTATGACTTCCGAGATTCCCGCCCTGCTCGACTTCCTCCTCTCGCACGATGAAGTGAGGGTCAAGTCGATATACTCGCACCTCGCGGCAGCTGAAGACCCTGCGGAGGACGCGTTCACCCTCGCCCAGATAGAGATGTTCTCCGCCAATGCGGGCAGCATCACGGACTCTCTCGGCTATAAGCCGATGTGGCACGTGCTCAACTCCGCCGGCATCGAGAGATTCCCTCAATACCAGTTCGATATGGTACGGCTCGGCATAGGCATCTACGGCATCAGCGCACTCCCCGGAGTGAATCTCGCCCCGGTGGCCTCGCTCAAGGTCAAGGTGCTGCAGGTCAAGACTCTGACCAGGCCCGAGGACACCATCGGCTATGGCCGGCACGGGCACGTCGCCCCGGGCGGGACGGTGATCGCCACGATTCCGGTGGGCTATGCCGACGGCATCGACAGGCGTCTGGGCTGCGGCGCGGCCTCGTTCAGCGTGGGCGGACACAGAGCCCCCACGATAGGCAACATCTGTATGGATATGTGTATGCTGGACGTCAGCGGCATCGACGTCAAGGCCGGCGACACCGTGACGATATTCGGCTCCGACCCGACCGTCTCCGAGATTGCCGGCATACTGGGCACGATCCCCTACGAGATACTGACCTCCGTGCCGAGAAGGATAGAAAGAATAATAACACGATAAGGATATGAAGAGAACTACAGTCACCACCGTCGCCCTCGCGCTGCTCTGCGTCTGCGCGGCGGCTCAGCAGAAAGGGAGCATCACCTCCGAAATGCTAGGACAGATCGAGAAAGGCTACAGCGGCACCGCGTCCGACAAGGCCATCCGCAACGCGCTCAACACGGCTTCCGTGGCGGTGCTCGCCGCCAATGCCGACAACGCCGCGATGATCGACACCGAATTCTCCGACCGCGTGAAGACGGTGGGCATCACCGACCAGAAGTCTTCCGGACGCTGCTGGCTCTTCACCGGGCTCAATGTCCTGAGGGCCGCCGCGATAGAGAAGTACGACCTCGGAGACTTCCGGTTCTCGCAGTCCTACTGCTTCTTCTGGGACCAGCTGGAGAAGGCGAACCTCTTCCTGCAGGCCGTGATCGACACCCGTGAGAAGAGTTTCGACGACCGCGAAGTGGACTGGCTCTTCTCCAACCCGCTCAGCGACGGAGGCACGTTCACGGGAGTGGCGAATCTCGTCACCAAATACGGCCTCGTACCGTCAGGCGTGATGCCGGAGAGCTATGCCGCCAACAACACCTCGGCCCTCACCGCCCAGCTCAGGACCCTCCTTCGCAAAGACGGCCTGCGGCTTCGTGAAACCCCGTCGGGGGTGAAGAAAAAGGACATTCCCTCCTATCTTGAAGCGCAGAAGGTCGAAATGCTGAAAGACGTCTACCACGTGCTCGCCCTCGCCTACGGCGTGCCTCCCAAGAGCTTCGAATGGAAGGGGAAGACCTACACTCCGGTGGAGTTCTACAACGAGCTGCTCGGATATGACCTGGAGGGCGGTTACGTGATGCTGATGAACGACCCGTGCCGCGAATACGGCAAGGTCTATGAGATACAGTACGACCGCCACACCTACGACGGGCAGAACTGGCTCTATGTCAACCTCCCTGTCGGGCGCATCAAGGAGATGGCGATAGCCTCCATCAAGGCGGGCAAGGCGATGTACTTCTCCTGCGATGTGGCCAAGTACCTCAACCGCGGCAACGGAGTGGCTGACCTTCGCAACTATGACTACGAGTCCCTGCTCGGGGTGGACCTCGCGATGGACAAGCGCGAGAGGGTGATGACGCACAGCAGCGGCTCCTCCCACGCGATGACGCTCATCGCAGTGGACCTCAAGGACGGAGTGCCGCGGAAGTGGATGGTGGAGAACAGCTGGGGCCCGTCCTCGGGCTATCAGGGCAACATCATAATGACCGACGAGTGGTTCGACGAGTATATGTTCCGTCTCGTGGTGGAGAGGCAGTTCGTGCCTGAAGATGTGCTGAAGATGCTGGAGCAGAAGCCAGTGCAGCTGCCGGCCTGGGATCCTATGTTTCTCGGTGAAGAATAGTTCCGACCGCCAGTGAAGCCTTTTCTCAAGCAGGTGGCCGAGCATTATTATGCTCAGGGGGGAGTGGAGCGGCTCTGCTTCATCTTCCCGAACAGGCGTGCCGACGCGTTCTTCCGGAAGTATCTCGGAGAGTGCGTGGCGCAGAGCCGACAGAGCCTGATGGCGCCCTCCGTCTATACGATGAAGGACTTCTTCTATGCCGCCTCCTCTCTCGGGGAAGCTGACCAGATCAGCCTGCTGCTGGAGCTGTACGGGCATTACAGCGCCCTCAACCCGTCGCACGAGAGTCTGGACGAGTTCATATTCTGGGGCGGAGTGCTGCTCTCGGACTTCAACGACATAGACAAATACCTCGTCAAGGCGGAGTCGCTATTCGCCAACATCGCCGACCTGCGCGGGATGCAGGATGACTACTCCTATCTCGACGACAGGCAGCGTGAGGCCATAGGCAGATTTATCTCCCACTTCCGCACCGGAGGCCGCTATAAGGACGAATTCCGCCGCATCTGGGACATACTGCTGCCCCTCTACAAGTCATTCAACGAGGCTCTGGAGGCCAAGGGTCTCGCCTATGAGGGCAAGGTGTACCGCAGCCTTGCCGGGAGGCTCGCGGAAGAAAGCGTCGCCGATGTGCTGTCTGAGGCCTTCGGGGACAGGGTGGACAAGTTCGTGTTCGTAGGGCTCAACGCGCTCAACGAGTGCGAGAAGCGCCTGCTGCGCAAGATGCGCGACGCGGGACTCGCGGAGTTCTGCTGGGACTATGTCAGCCCCCAGATACGCGCCCCGCACAACAGGTCTTCGTTCTTTATGGCGGACAACGTGCTCGAATTCCCGCAGGCGTTCACGCCCGAGGGGGGAGCGTCCGTCCCCGAAATCAATGTCCTCAGCGTGCCGTCCGCAGTGGGCCAGGCCAAGCAGCTCCCCTCGATACTCGACTCCCTCGGAGCTTCGGGCATAGAGACCGCCGTGGTCCTGCCGGACGAGAATCAGCTTCTGCCGGTGCTCAACTCCATTCCCGAGCGCATCGCGGACATCAACGTGACTATGGGCTACCCGATGCGCGGGAGCAGCCTGTGGACGCTGATGAGCGATATCGCCGCCCTCCAGATGCACCTCCGGCAGAAAGACGGGCAGTGGTACTTCTACCACAAGCAGGTCTGGGCGATATTCTCCAACAGCATACTAAAGAGCGTCATCTCCGAGGCGGGACTGGAAACCGTCGCGAAGGTCAAGCAAGCCGCCAGGTACTATGTCCCGCAGACGGAACTGTCCGGAGACGGGATATTGGAACTCATCTTCCGCCCGGTCGTGACTCAGGCTTCGCAGCCTGATGCGGAGGCGGTGAGGAGGATAGGCGAGTATCAGCGGGATATCATTTCGGGCATCGCCCCCGCGCTCAAGGGCGTGCCGGATATGGCGATGGAGCTGGATTTCGCAAAGGAATATTATCTCGGCATAGGGCGGCTGATGCAGCATTCTCTGCCCGTGCTGCCTCTGACCTGGTTCCGCCTCGTGGAGAAGCTGGTCGGAGGCGCCGCTGTGCCGTTCAAGGGCGAGCCGCTCAACGGCCTCCAGATAATGGGGCCGCTGGAGACCCGCGCCCTCGATTTCGACAATCTCGTCATCCTCAACTGCAACGAAGGGGTCTTCCCGCGCCGCAGCGTGTCGGCTTCGTTCATTCCCGCAGAACTCCGGCGCAGCTTCGGCCTGCCTACTTATGAGTATCAGGACGCCGTGTGGGCCTACTACTTCTACCGTATGATACAGCGTCCCGCCAAAGTCTGGATGCTCTACGACTCCACGACCCGGGGCCTGCGCAACGGGGAGGAGAGCCGCTACATAAAGCAGCTGGAACTGGACTTCGGCCTGAAGCTCAGGCGCTACGTGGCCCGGGCCCCGATATCCAAGCACATAGTTCCGGACAGCATCCCCAAGACGGAGGAGGACATAAGATATCTCCGCGAGGAGAAGCTTCTCTCGGCAAGCGCGCTGAAGAATTATCTCGACTGTCAGGCCAAGTTCTATTACGGCACCGTCAAGGGCCTCAGGGAGAAGGACGAAGTGGCCGAATATATGGACGGGGGCAGGATAGGGACCGCCTTCCACGGGACGATGCAGACTCTCTACACCGTGCCGTCGGGCTCAGTGGGCAGGGAGTATCTCAAGTCCCTGCTCTCCTCGGGGAGAATCGCGGAGGAAGTTCACGCTCAGGTGCTCGCGCAGACCAACAGCTTCGAGGTCCGGGGGCGCGACCTCGTCTATGAAGATATGATATGCCGCTATGTCCGCAAGACTGTCGAGAAGGATATCGCCCTGATGGACAGCCGGGGCATAGGCGAGATACGGATCCTCGGGCTGGAGAGATGTTTCAAGGCGGAGATAGGAGGATTCAGTTTCATAGGTTACATCGACAGGCTGGACAGTCTCGCTCCTGGCGAAGTCAGGGTGGTGGACTATAAGACCGGCAGGGTGACTGACGACGACTACGACATCAGCGACGGCAACGCCGCCGATGTGGTGGGCAAACTCTTCGACCCCGACAGCGCGGAGAGACCGGAAATAGCATTCCAGGTCTACCTTTACGACCGCTTCATACGGGAGGACCCGAAATATGCGGGGCT
The DNA here is from genome assembly GCA_963643555.1 of Acetatifactor sp. GTDB lineage: Bacteria > Bacteroidota > Bacteroidia > Bacteroidales > UBA932 > Cryptobacteroides. The sequence continues at coordinate 4,021 of CAVILJ010000031.1, read as the reverse complement.
CGCTATAAGCAACTCCATCTACCAGCCCGTAGGCTTATTCTCCAGGGATGTCGGGTGCTATCCGCTGTCCGAGGAGTTCTACTCGCTGATGGGGGACGGGCTGGAGAGGCTTCTCGCCGAGATTGCGGACCTCTCGCTGCCTTTCGACAGGACTTCCGACGTCAACGGGGTCTGCAAGTACTGTGATTTCAAAACTCTCTGCGGACGATGAAGATACTCAAGGCCAGCGCCGGCTCGGGCAAGACCTACCGGCTTTCGAAGACATATCTCTCTCTTCTGCTCGGCTCTCGCAGCTCTGATGATGCGTACCGCCACATCCTCGCCGTGACGTTCACCAACAAGGCCACCGCAGAGATGAAGGGCCGCATCGTGAGGGACCTCGCCGTCCTGTCGGAGACCGACGCAAGGGCAAGGCGCGTGCTGCGGAAGATGCTGCACGACTACGGCGCGTTCTCGGTCAGCACGATAGACAAGTTCTTCCAGCAGACGCTCAAGGCGTTCTCCCGCGAGATAGGCCAGTTCGCCGACTATCAGATAGAACTCGACAAGGATTCCCTCGTCAGGGAGACGATGGACCGTATCCTCGACTCGATGACCTCGGAGAGCAAGGAACTGCTCGAATGGCTCAAGGCCTATGTCTCCGAGAGCCTCGGTGAGGGGGTCAAGCCCAAGAGCTTCGACCGCCAGCTCTACGAGATAGGAAGTCAGCTCAAGTCCGAGGGACACCGCATACAGGCGGAGAAATACGGCATAGACGACATCTCCCACTTCAGCCCCGAGCGGCTGTCCAAGGTGCGGAAGGAGTGCTCCCGCATCATCCGGGAGTTCAGCGCCAGAGCGCGGGAAGCCGGAGTCAAGGTGGAGAACGGAGTCAGGATCAAGCCGATAGGCAAGCGCCTTCTCGCGAAAAACCCCGCATTCGCGGAATACGCAGAGCGGGAGTACCCGCGCTACCTCACCGCCTACATCATCTACGAGAACAGCTTCAGCCTCGGACTGGCGGGAGAATTCTACCGCAGTTTCGACGCCCTCCTCAAGGAGAAGAACCTGATGTGCATCGACGACTCCAACACCATCCTGAGGGACATCATCAACGGTTCGGACGCTCCGTTCGTCTACGAGAAGCTGGGCGTGCGATACGAACACTTCCTGCTCGATGAGTTTCAGGACACCTCCAACATCCAGTGGCAGAACTTCCTGCCGCTGCTGCGCGAGAGCGAGTCCAAGGCCGCGCCCGGTCCGGACTCCGTCGGCAGTCTGATAGTGGGCGACGTCAAGCAGAGCATCTACCGCTTCCGCGATTCGGACTGGAGCCTGCTGGGGCGCGGCGTGCAGCAGCAGTTCCCGGATGCCGATGTCGAGACCCTGGACTGCAACTGGCGCAGCGCGCGCGAAGTGGTCAGGTTCAACAATGCCTTCTTCACCCACGCGGCCTCCAGGCTCGGCGTCGGCGACATCTATTCGGACGTCAGCCAGAAGGTCAGGGCCTCGGAGACGCAGGGCGGCTACGTCAGGGTCAGCTTCTCCGACGATCAGATGGAGGAGATACTCGCCTCCGTCGTCCGGGCGCGGGAGAACGGCGCACTCTGGGGGGATATCGCCATCCTCGTCCGCACCAACAGCTGCGGGGCGGATATTGCCGACTACCTGATAGACAAGTCTATACCGGTGATTTCTGACGACTCGCTCAATATGAAGTCCTCATCCGCCGTGCGCCGCATCATCGCCCTGCTGGAGGCGTACGAGAACCCCGACGATAGCATCAGCGCCTACCTCGCGCAGTCGATGGACGTCACGTTGCCGGAGAGCTACCACTCTCTGGTGGACTTCTGCGAGAGCCTCATCAGGTCTGTCAGGGACTATGACCCCGAATCGTTCGAGGGGGAAACCCTCTTCATCCAGACATTTATGGACGAGCTTCAGGACTGGACCGCCGCCAACGGCAACAACCTTAAATATTTCCTCCAGTACTGGGACGAGAAGGACCACTTCATCAGCTCGCCGGAGGACTCCGATGCCGTCAGAATCCTCACCGTACACAAGTCTAAGGGGCTGGAGTTTCCCTATGTCATATTCCCGTTCGCGGAGGCCGTGACCCTCTACAAGAAGTCTGACAAATGGTGCCGGCTCGACTTCAACGGGCGCGGCGGTGAGCCGTCCGTCCTGGACGGCATCTACCCGGTCGCGCTCTTCCCATACACTGCCGACTCGCTCTTCGCCGACTCATACGAAGAGGAGGCCAGGAGTCAGATTGTGGACAACCTCAACGCGTTCTATGTGGCGCTGACCCGTGCCGGGAAGAGCCTGCATATCATAGCGAAACCGCCGAGCAAAAAGTTCATCGAAAGTCTGGGCAAAGTCCCGGACTACTCCAGGATGACCGATCTGCTCTATGAGTTCGTCAGGATGACGGGGCGGGAGAGCTTCGGGGAGGAATATGATTTCAGCTCTATGGAGCGCAGGGAAGGCACGGCGCAGACCGCATACAATATTGAATATGCCTCCGTCCCGCCGGGCGGCAGGCTGTCCGCTTCGACGGACGCGCTGGATTTCTTCGGCGAAGACGGCCTCACCGGAGCCGGAGCTTCCGTCCGGCTCAAGGGCGTGGTGCTGCACAGGATACTGTCGGCGGTTGTCTGCGCGGAGGATGTGGAGGCTGCGGTGGAGGCGGAGATTCGCTCCGGTGCGCTCGACACCGTGGGGGGAGCGGAAGCGCTTGAGCTGCTCGGTCGCCGCGTCGCCTCGCATCCGGAATGGTTTCCGGCGTCCCGGGACGGGCGGACTGCCGTATACAACGAGCAGTCAATATTCTCCTCAGACGGGCGGGAATTCCGTCCTGACAGAGCGGTGGTCGGCCCGGACGGGGTGCGGGTCGTGGACTTCAAGTTCGGCAGGCGCGAGACGCGCTACCGCTCCCAGGTCGCCAACTACGCCTCCCTCTACAGAAGTCTCGGCCACAATGTCGTCTCGGCTGCGATATGGTATGTCGAGGATGATGAAACTGAATTCGTATGAATATGAGACACAGATACTTGATATTGCTCCTCCTGGCCTTGACGGCGACTTTCTGCAAGGCTCAGGACAGCGGACAGAGCCTCCATCAGCAGCCTCCGAAAGTGCCGGCGGAACTGCTCTTCGCCGGGCAGACCGTCAGCTTCGACCGCAGCGACCTCTACGAGCGGATGGACAGGGAGCTGATCTCCTTTACCTATATGCACAGCAACTCCACTCTGCTGCTCAAGAAGTCCACCCGCATCTTCGCCCAGGTCGTGCCGATACTGAGGCAGGAGGGCGTGCCGGAGGATCTCAAATACCTGATGGCGATAGAGAGCAATCTTGACCCGAGGTCGGTCTCTTCCGCCGGAGCGGTGGGGCTGTGGCAGTTCACCAAGGCCACCGCAAAGGAATACGGACTGGAAGTGACTTCCGAGGTCGACGAGCGATACGACACCGAGAAGGCGACCAGGGCGGCCTGCGCGTACCTTAAGTCGGCTTATGCGAAATACGGCGACTGGATGACCGTGGCGGCGAGCTATAACGGGGGGCAGAACGGCATCACGCGAAGGCTCGCCGACCAGCGGGAGAAGAGTGCGCTGGATCTCTGGCTGGTGGAGGAGACTTCGCGCTATATGTTCCGGGTCCTTGCCGCCAAGATGTTCTTCGAGCATCCGCGCGAGTTCGGCTACGATGTGCCCGACAGCGAGAAGTACCCTTACCGTCCCCCTGCCAAGCTCGTCGAGATAAGCTCTCCGATAGAGAGCCTTGTGGACTTCGCGGAGGAGCACGGCGTCAGCTACGCCCGCCTCAAGGGCGCGAACCTCTGGCTCAGGGACTCCAAACTCACCAACAAGGCCGGCAAGACCTACCGCATCACCATCCCCCGCGAGGGCGAATGATTTCTGGCGATCCGCTCCGCGAAGAAGTGGTGACTGATAACTCCCGCGGATACCTTAATCGAACAGCGTCAAGTAGTCCGCGCGATGTGTGCAGTCCGTACTCTCTACTTTCTTGCGCAGACGGC